>NZ_AP014836.1:1065000-1365000 GCF_002356115.1 Candidatus Nitrosoglobus terrae | reverse complement strand
TACTAGAATAAAAGATAGCTCCGCTTAAGATAGCCAATATTCCCGCGCCCGCGCCAAAACCCTTAAATACCGCCATTTGCTCGGAAGTTCCCGCTTGGGCCAATAGTGCTTCGTAGAATAGTATGGTTTCAAAGACTTCTCGATAGACTGCTAAAAAGGAGAGTACTGCCAGCGCTCTGAGGGTACGTTTATTGAGTGCACCTTGAACTTGTTTCGTAATAAAGCGCTGCCAGCTATCAGCGTAGGTTTTGCCGTGTAGCCAGAATCCTACGTATAGTAGAATAATCACGGCTACCAAAGCTGCAACGCCTTCAGTAATTTCTCGGCTAGCGCCGCTGATGGCGATAAAGTACGTTGCTATAAACCATGTGAGTACGCCTAGTCCTAAAGCCGCTATCCACCCAAGATGTACGTATACTAGCCCGTCGCGCCTCCCAGTACGAACTAATACTGAGATTAGAGTGCCCACAACGAGAACAGCTTCCAGTCCTTCCCGCACGATAATAGTCAGCGCACTAAAAGCAATGGCCGTCGCGGAGAGCTGCGTGTTTTCAAGGCGATTTTGGGCTTGATCTAATAAACTTTGTAACTGTACTTGCTGGGATTTCAGCATCGCTATAGGGATTTTTTGGCGGATCAGCTGCCGATAAGCCATCATCTCCTGCTCAATACGTAGCCGTAGGGGTGAGTCTACGGTATCAAGGCTGCTCTCTATCAGTTCAAAGCCCTCTAAGTAGGCTTCTACGGCCAGCTGTTGTGCTTGTGAATGATGGCCTTGCTGATAAGCCTCAAGGCTTTGTTCTAGGCGTTGACGGCTAAGCTGTAGCGGTGATCTCCCATTAACTAACTGAGCAGGATCACTGCGTAGGTAGGTAAATACTTGGTAAGCATCTTCTCCATATTGGGTTTTTATTTCTTTGGGTGCTTGGCTAGTGAGCGCTTGTAAATTGGTAAAAAATTTCTTACCTGTCCCTTGTTGCCAGAGGGCTTTCCCGGAAGCTAGTTCTTCAGTTGTAGTTGGAAAGGCGCTGACAAAAAAGGCTAAGGCCCATCGTTGTTCATCGTTTAGCGATTGCTGAAAGCTAGGCATTCCAGTGCCAGGTACTCCTAAAGTTAAGGTGTTAAAGAGGCTATAAATACTGCGCTGCGTTTGACGGTTTTCATCATGGAAGTTGCTTGGTTTTGGATCTAAGTTTTGGGCAGCAAGCCCATTTCCATAGCCTTCGGTACCGTGGCAGCTCCCGCAGTGAGTTTGATAGAGCGTTTTGGCAATAGTTAAATCTGGCGGGCTTTGAGGGGCAATCTTAAGATGATAAATATTAACAAGATTTGTATGTAAATGATGAGCGGCTACTGCGACTTTCTCTCCTTGGACTTTACTCTGAATAGCGACTAACAGTCCTTGGGATTGTTTAATGAGTGTATTTTTTTGTGGTTGAGTGGGTAGATTTTCTATTATATCTACTACTGCTTGAGCAAACTCTAGCTGTTCTTGATATTCCTGCGGATTAAGTACTTGGCCATTGCGGATAAACTCTGGGTAATCTACGCTAATGTAATCCAGCATATGTAGTGCGTTTTGAGCAGCGCGATCAACATTTTCAGCACAGCTTACTCCGCTATAGCTTAATAATCCGGTAAGTAGTAGCATGAAGCTATAAAAACCCTGCTTTAAACTGCAATCCTTACGCTGCATCTATCTTCTCCGTTATAATGGATTTGTAGCAACTCCTCTCACTAATCTAATTGAGAGCAAGAATGTTTTTCTTAGGGTGAAATATACCTTATTTAGATTAAATGAAAATGAATTTCTAGTAATATTTAAGGTAATAGAAGTAATATTATAATCAGTGAAAAATTTTAGGTGATTTTTTGGCTTTTTATTTTTAATGGGGAAGAAACTATAGAAAGGTGATTCCTCGTAGTAAATAATAGTTTTGAGGCAAAGGGGATGGAAACAGTATTGAAAATGAAGCAAATATGGGTATTTAGCGTATATGCTATGTTTGTTATTGCATTGCTAGGGTATTTAACCCCTCAGGCTTACGCTAATGAATTAAGCAAAATATGTAAGATACCCAGTAGCGCTATTACCTATAAATCTGAAACACGAGCTTCTACCGATGCCATTAGCCTCTATACGGTTTCAGTCGCTGACATGGGTAGCGTGCGCGCCGCTTCCCAAGCGTTGGAAGTAGACTTTCCTAACCCTGGGTCAAGTATTCAGTTTTTTTACCTTAACCCGGGGATTGAGCTTAAACCTGAACTTAAAGCTGAGCGGGATGAAGAGATAGGAATGGTCGGCTGCTTACGCTATGTAGATGAGAGGGGGAAGAATCTAGTTTTACCGCAAGAATTTGGTAATGAAACGGGTGTCGATCCGCAGGTTGTAGACGCGTTTACCGTGCAATTAAGCCATGGTATTGGTAAAACCATGGTACTTATTGTACGGTGGAATGGAGACATACCAGCGTTAGAGACGCGAGGGTATTTATATAATACTATGTTTTTTTCAGCCCGGGATTTTGCTAATGCAAAGGGTGTTGGTTGGGGAGCCTTAGATAGTTTTGAAACGAAATTCTCAGACATATCTGAAGGATTTGAAGGGGTACTGGAGGGAAAGAAAGTGGCTTATCCTTATAAAACCAGAGAAGCGGTGATAGAGCATTTGAAAAAACTAGGCTACTTAGCGAAATCCTAACCTAAATTTATTAAGCTAAAGGTGCTTAGTAGGGCAAAACTTAGGATTTTAGTGTTAGTGATAGCAGGTTATTAAGAAATCTCTGAGAGTAAGGTGCGGCTAAGGGTTGCGCTTGGTCGCTTGGCTACTCGATCAAACCAAGGTGTAATCTTTGAAAGATTGCGATCAAATGGTTGGTTAACCGCTAATCCAAAATCTAGCCATACATAAAGCCAAATGTCTGCGGCGCTGAAACGATCACCACATAGATAGAGGCCGTTACCTAACATACTATCTAACCAGTGCAAACGATCCTGTGCTACTTGTTTTAAGCCTTCGGCGGCTTCGGGTAATACCGGAATTCGAGGTTTGAATCGAGCTAACCCTTCAGCATAATGATAGGCATTGTGGATAAACTCGGTGATATTGAGTTCTACTCGGCGCCACCACTGGCGGGTTTCAGCTCGTTCCTTGGAGCTGCTACCAATCAAAGGTGGGGAAGGGTATAGCTCTTCCAAATATTCAGCAATAGCTACTGATTCAGCTAGGATACTACCATCATCACAGCGTAGGGCAGGTATCTGCCCAGCGGGATTAATTGCTAAATAAGCAGGCTGGCGATTTTCCCCTGCAAAGACATCTACGGCGACCGCTGGTAGCTGTAATTGCTTTTCCAATAAAAACATGCGTAAACATCGTGGTGCTGGGCTTTCAGCGTCATATATCAGCATAAGGTTTTTGGCATAAAAATTATAATATCATTATGCTATATCGCCTTATACAGTATGGCAAGATCTAGGTTTCTGTTGTTTAGGTGATGAGGGCAGTGCCTTTCCTTTCCAAATAGCAAAGATAGCTGGAAATACAATAAGGACAAGTAGCAATGAAGAGGCAATGCCGCCTAGCATAGGTGCGGCAATACGTTTCATGACATCAGCACCAGTACCATTTGCCTCCATAATGGGTATTAAGCCGATAAAAAGCGCCAATCCAGTCATCAGTTTTGGCCTTAGGCGTTTAGCGGCACCTTCAACGATAGCGTTGGTTAGATCGGATTGGGTATTCAGGTTACCTTCAGCCTGATAGCGGGACCAAGCCATATTCAGATAAAGCAGCATGAGCACGCCAAGTTCTACTGCTAACCCAGCAACAGCAATCATACCCACGGCGACTGCTACACTAATCCTGTATTGAAGCCAGAGGAGAATCCCTACGCTACCTACTAATGAGAAGGGTAGTGCGAGCATGATAATCAAAGTTTCCACAAGAGATTTGCAGTGAAAATACAGCATAAAGAAGATTAAGAAGAGGGTTAAGGGCACTAGGATTGCCAGACTGGCTTTAGCGCGGGTGTAGTACTGGAACTGCCCTGCCCAATCTAAGCGGTAGCCATCAGGAATCTTAACTTTATCAGCCACGACTTGCTTAGCGTTTTGGACATAATCAACGATACCAATTTTGTCTGTCACCTCTATGTTCACAAAGCCGACTAATTGCGCATCTTCACTGCGAATCATCGCTGGGCCGGTGCGAAATTTAATATCTGCTACCTGAGAGATAGGAATCTGAGCACCGGTTGCAGTAAAAATTAATGCCCGCTTAAGTGCTTGAATATGATCTCGGTACGGTCGCCCATAACGTACCAGAATGCCATATCGTTCTCGTCCTTCTATGGTTTGAGAGATGACTTCACCGCCCATAGCCGCCACGATGATATTTTGTACCTCGGCAATATTAAGTCCAAAGCGAGCTGCTTTATCACGGCTAATATCAAAGTCGAGAAAATAGCCCCCTGTTGTGCGTTCAGCAAAGGCGCTGCGAGTATAAGGCTTAGTACGTGGATCTTGTTGAAGGGCGTTTTCAATCTCAATTGCAGTTTTTTGGATGCTCTCAAGATCAGGGCCAAATACCTTAATACCTAGGGCTGATCGGATACCAGTAGCCAGCATTTCAGTACGGGTTTGAATCGGCATCCACCAAATGTTAGGCATTCCTGGAAATTGCATAGTTTGATCTAGTTTTTGGATAAGCTGATCCCAGCTCATCCCTTGAGACCACTCGCTCTGGGGTTTGGGCTGAATCATAATTTCAAACATAGAAAGAGGAGCGGAATCAGTAGGACTAGTTGAGCGCCCCGCTTTACCAAACACTTGCGCTATTTCTGGAAGTTTTACGAGCATTCGATCCATAGTCTGTAGAATTCGAGTCGCCTCACTGATGGAGATGCTAGGTAAAGTCGTTGGCATATAAAGGAGCGTGCCTTCATTGAGAGCCGGCATAAATTCTGTACCCAGCATTCGATACATGGGCACTACGGTAATGAGCGCCATCATGGCAGCAATGATCACAAGCCATCTAAATTTTACGGTTAGCCGAACTACCCGTATGTAAATCGCTACTAGGGTACGATTAAGCCAGCTTTGATCGCCGTGAATAGCCCCTTTAATAACCAATACAGCTAGTGCTGGAATTAAGGTTATGGAGAGTAAGGCGGCAAAAAACATAGAATAGCTTTTTGTAAAGGCGAGTGGTTTAAAGAGCCTACCTTCGGTACCTTCCAAGGTAAGGATAGGGATAAAGGAAATAGTAATAATTAGCAGCGCAAAGAAGATGCTAGGCCCCACTTCCTGCATAGCGCTGATGATAACCTCGGTACGGGAAGAGGGACTGGACGCTAGGCCAACAAGCTTTTGGGTTTGCCATAAGCTTAATCGTTGATGCACGTTTTCGATCATGGCGATGGCTGCATCTACCATGGTGCCGATAGCTACCGCTATGCCGCTCAAAGACATGATATTGGCAGTGAGTCCTTGGTAATACATAGGGATAAATGCCAGTAGTACCGCAATGGGTAGGGTAATAATAGCCACGAGGGCTGATCGAGCATGAAGCAAAAAGAGGGTAATGATCAAAGAGACAATAAGCATTTCTTCAATCAAAGTATGATTTAGAGTTGCTGTTGCCCGCTTAATGAGATCAGATCGATCATATACCGGTACAATTTCAACCCCTTGGGGAAGGTTAGCTTTAAGTTCTTCCAAGCGCTGTTTGACTGCCGCAATGACGCTCAAGGCATTTTCGCCATAGCGCATTACCACAATACCGCCTACGGTGACTCCCTCGCCGTTTAAATCGGCTTGCCCAGACTGAAAAGCAGGGCCTAGATGGACGGTAGCCACTTGATCTAAAATTACAGGCGTACCGTTTTTACTTACTTTCAGGACGACTTTATTTAAATCTTCGATGGAACTGATATAGCCTCGACCGCGAATTGACTGCTCATAGCCACTGACTTCAATCATTCGGCCGCCCACTTGATTGTTTGATGCCCGCACGGCAGCAATAACTCTATTTAGTGGAATTTTAAAGGAGGCTAGTTTATTGGGATCAATATCAATTTGATATTCTTTTTCATAGCCCCCAACCGAGGCTACCTCAGCAACCCCTTTAACGGATGCTAAAGCATATCTAAGCTTAAAATCTTGAAGGCTACGAAGTTCGGCAACATTGTGATGGCCGCTGGTGTCTTTTAAGGCATATTGATATACCCAGCCAACGCTAGAGGCATCGGGACCAAGTGTCGGCTGTACTTCTTTTGGAACCTTATTTTGTGCTGTACTTAAATACTCCAACACCCGTGAGCGCGCCCAATAAATATCGGTGCCTTCTTCAAAGACAAGATAAAGGAAGGAATATCCTTCCATGCTTTGCCCTCGCACATAATTGACTTTAGGGATGGAAAGTAGTGTGGTAGCGAGGGGATAAGTAATTTGATCTTCTATTAGATCTGGACTACGCCCCTCCCATTTAGTGTAAACAATGACTTGCACCTCTGAGAGATCAGGCATGGCATCTAAGGAAGCATTTATCAGTGAGCGATACCCCCAGAGTGTTGCTGCTACAGTGACTATGAAGGTTAAGAGCCAATTTCGTGCGCACCAGCCAATAATTCGTTGTAAAATGGTGAGCTGATCAGAGGCTACCATTGCTTAATGCCTGTCTTTAATTGAGTTTCCGAGGCAATCAGGAAATTACCAGAAGTCACAACTTTATCTCCTGACTGTAGCCCAGCTAGGATTTCAATGTAATTTTCATTACGTTGCCCAGTCTCAACTTTGCGAGCTGTTAGGTGCCCCTCTCCTAAATCTTTAAATACCACTCGATCCTGACCTGCAAACAGGACGGCTTCCTCGGGCACTATTAGATGGTTTCCTAAATCGGCTTTAAGATTAACTTCGGCATACATATTAGGTTTGAGGATGCCCATCGGATTAGGCAGGATTAATCGAATACGACCAGTACGCGTGGTGTTTTGAAGATAAGGATAGATATAATCAACCTTAGCTTTAAAAATCCTGTTAGGTAAATAAGGGAGCGTGACTGTAGCTGGCATGCCCAACTGGATCAAGGGTACTTCATCCTCGTAGACCTCAGCTTCCACCCACACTTGAGATAAATCGGCGATGCGCATCAGTGTCTCTCCCGCTTGACGGGCTGTGCCTTCTACAATGTTTTTAGTAATGACTATACCGCTGCGTGGCGCATGGATGGGCACATAATCATTGGGGGTGCCGCGTTGTGCTAAGGCAGTAATCTCACTAGCTGTCATATCCCATAAAGAAAGGCGTTTACGGGATGCGGTGAGTAGCGCCTTGGAATGGGTGCCTTGTTCATGATGATGCTTAAGCTCTAAATATTCTTGCTGAGTGGCGAGCAGCTCTGGGCCATAGACAGTAAATAAAGGCTTTCCCTTCTCAACTGGAGCCCCTACATAGTCTACGTACAGATTACCAATCCAAGCATTGAATTTGAGGGCTACATCCACTAGCCGGGTTTCATCATAAATGACTAGGCCGACGGCACGGATAGTGTGGGTAAGGTGTTGATAGGTAACTTTATCAGTTGTTACTCCAATGAGCTGGCGACGATGGCTATCCACCATGATGGCATTTGACGGCACTTCCTCAGCTTTCATTGCTTGTTGCTTCTTATCTTGAGCGATAGCTCCTGAAATGAGCTGTAACCCTAGGCGTCCAGTAACCATATCAAAGCTAAGCTGAGCTTTACCAGCACTGGTAGTAATTTCTAAAGTGAGGGGCCAGCTTCCTCCCATGGGCAGATTGAAGGTACCTTGATATAAGCCTTGTCTGATCGCTGTCATTTCTATTGGAATGGGCATAGCGGCCATAGAACCCATGGCGGGCATAGTGGCTGTAGCCTTAATACTCGCATTGGCAACGGGATTACCTTTAGAATCCTGAAGCTGAAGCGTTAAGGTATTTTTGCCTACCTTTGGGGTTTGTGGTGCTATGGTTACATCGATTTGGAAGGGGCCTGAGCGATAGGGTAGCTGAGGATGCACAGGTTTTGGGACAGCTTGCTGAGGATAGGCTAATGGCTGGAGCTGTAATCCAATGATAATCCCCAAGCCTAGCAGGGTAGCGTTGATGGTAAACAGGCGGATGAATCGAATCATGGGATGATCTCCTTAGTAGGTTGAGAGTAGGGAGTGGAGGGGGCAATTGGCCTATTGAGAGGGATACCCATTCCCTGTTCTAACTCAGCGAGCTGGCGCGAGTAATCAGCTCGTGCTCGGACTAATCCTTCTGTAGTGCGTAGCTGTTGACGCTCGGCATTAATGATAGTGATAAATAAGCCAGCTCCGGCGCGGTAATCGGCTTGAGCGGCGTTAAGGCTATTTTGCGCAAGAGGTATCAGGCGATGAGTATAGGCGCCGATAACAATTTCAATCTCTTCCACCGCTGAGCGACTGATGGCGAGTTTACTCAGTAACTGGGTTTCTTGATCGGTAAGTTGCCAATGTTCTCGGCGAAGATCAGCATGGGCAGCGTCCAAAGCTGCTGATCGTTTATCGCCATAATTAAGGGGAAGATTAATTGAGAAGCCAAGGGCTAGCCGTTGGCTAAAATTATCCCAGAAGCTGTTGTAGCCAGTGGTAACACGAAAATCTGGATAGAAGTCTTTCTTAGCAAGTTTTTCTTGAGCTATTGCTTTGGCAATCTGCGCTCGTATTCTGGCAAGCGTGGGGTGCTCTCGTAGAGAGATCGCTTGAAGTTCAGTAAGCGAAGGGAGTTCAATGGGTTCGGGAAGATCAGCAGGTAGCGGTATCTGGGCTTGAGGTGGATGATTTAATAAGGTATTAATTCGAGCCTGAACCTCATGGCGGCGATGATCAAGAGTCGCTGCCTCCACTTCAAGTTGAGTGTGCGCTATTTCTGCTTGCAGCGCATCCTGCTGTCCTACGCGTCCAGCGGCGTGCTGAACCTCAGCGTTGCGCCGAAGCTCTTCTAGCAGTGCTTGGTGTTCTTGGTTAATGGCTAATGCTTGATATACATAGAACCATTCAGCAAAGAGGGTTTTAGCTGCTGTTGCGACTTGTAGGCGTAAGATTTTTTCATCTTCAACTACGGTTTGGGCCTCTTCTTGGGCAGCCTGTTTACGCAGTGTCAGCTTGCCAGGCCAAGGTAGGGGCTGGCTAAATTCTAATTGCTCACTAAATCGATTGCCAACAAGGGTGCCAGGAGCAGTGTAATAGCTGAGGGTTGGATCGTCTAAAGCCCCTGCTGGGGCAATGCGATATTGAGCCGCCTCAGTTGAGGCTTGCTGGGCCTTAATCCCTAGGTTGCGATTAAGTGCTAATTCTACTAACTGGGTGACTGTCATGAGTTGTGAATCGGTAGATAAATTGGGATTGGCTGCGAATATTTGTGTTTCTACTGTCGCCATTGCAACAATCAAAACCAGCCTATGGAGTGTTGGGATAGCCTGAAGCATCGGATACCTCCGGTAAAAGGAAGATCAAAGCTCACATAACTTAAGTGGATCTTAGTTATGCGCCTAAGAATCTGAAAAACCAGAGGAATAGTTAGTTACGAAGGCGGTGAGTTAAAAGATAGGTGTATGTACCTGAGTACCAAGGCGGAAGAGAGAAGGGTTGAGAATGGGTAAGACGTTGGTCTGATAAAGTTATATTGCTAAGGGTAAAAAGAAGGATTCCTAGAGGGGGTTGTGGCCCCTCTAGCGATGCCATTAACAGATGGGGTGAAATAGAGGAAGGCGCTTGAAAGCTAGGTAAATCTACTACACTTATCTCGCAGCAATCTGTCCTGTTGTCACCTTCAAGAATTCCACATCCGTCGCCCATTTCACAGCCATCAGTAGGCTGAAGGCAGCAACAGGAAAACTGAGGCTGGTTACCCATCAATTGGCAGGTAAAAACTTCTTGGGCGTGGGTAAATAGGCCCATGAGCAAAAAGATTGCAGTCACTATTTGACGTACTATAAGGCGACGAAATAAGCCCATAGGAATCTATGCTCTTAACTTAAATTGAAAGATACTTATCATATATTTACTATGCTAGTTTTTTAGAGATAGATTTTCAATCAGATTCTATGAGTTTATTAGAGATTATCCAACTTCATATATGCGCTCACTATAAATCTTAGCCTGTAAATCTGTAAGGGTAGGTAGGATATACCCGTTAGCGTATGCGGCAAAGAATCGATTCTGAAGCTGATATCGCCCCCAGTAGCACAGCATAAAATAAAGTTGTATCCAATGAAGCAAATATTTATCAGCTTGACCGATATTGCCATATCCCTCTAAAAAGCCCTTCTCTAGCTGAGAGTAACAGGATTTCATCCTACGGTATCTGATACCCTGTCCCATAATGATGAGGTGATTTAGGAATGAGGCTAAATCATAGACAAATACGCTGTAGTCTTTGAGCTGAATATCCAGTCCAATATATTTTACGCCATCATAAATGATATTTTCGGGCTTATAGTCACCATGACCCCAGGTTGCCGGAATAGATATTGTCTTAATCTTAGCGCTTTCTTTCTTTAGATAAGAGAACGCAGAATACGCAGTTTTATTTCTGCGAAGTGGATTACCATAAGTGTAGTCGAGATATTGAATTCTTGCTTCAACATCAATATGTTGATTTTCATATCCTCGAGGGCATGAGTTATGCAGATATCTGAGCCAAGCACCAGCACAGCCAAGGGCTTTTGTATGAAGATGGTGATTAGATTTCAGGAGATAGGTTTTAAGATCATCTCCTCTAATTCTTTCCATAATGATTGCCCCATATTTATCCATATAGCCAAATGGAATGATGGTTCCAAACTGATGGCTTTGGGGGTATTTAGTCTCAAGCTTTCTTTGAATTAAATACTCATTTAACCCTTGACTTATATCATATTCTAGCAATTTCTCTTTAAAAGGGACTTTTATGATGACTTCTTTTCTGCAGTGGCTACAAATTAAATAATTAATAACAGAGTTATCTCTCATTGCAGCTTTAGCGTTGCTATGCCAGCTATTCTGTGATTTGCAATAAGCACATTGATAGGTAGTGATAAAATCACAAATTGTTATCTTATTTAGAGCTTTTCGATTAGTTGCGTTAAATTTCATGATGATGGTTATCGTCGGATATCACGCCTTTGCTTGCAACTACGTAGATAGCCTCACTGATAATGGGAAGCATACGGTAGCGCTTTATCTCTTTTAGTCCAGCGCTACTTAGCAGGGTATTTAATTCTTCATCTGTGACTGGATAATTCACTGATGCTTGGTGTTTTAATAACTTCTTAATCAGCCGCCTAAAGCGCTGATATCTTGAATTTAGGCTATGATTGATAACCACTAAGCCATTACTTAAGCTGCTGACACCGCGCAAAAAATGAATCTGCTGCTCTAATGGAAAATGCATAAGTACTCTTGCGCATAAGGCTGCATCGTATTGGACTGGATGCTGATCTAACTGCTTAGCATCCCCTACCTCTGTTGTAAAATGATCGCTATATTTTGCTAATCGCTGGCGCGCTATGGTAAGCATTTCATCAGAGATGTCTATTGCATGAACTTTATATCCTTGCTCCAACAATATTTCAGCAAGGCGTCCTGTACCACATGGAACGTCAACAATGATCTTGTCTTTTGGTAATTCACCGAAGCACTTAGTTATTATTCGTTTCTCTAGGTAATTGAAAACCCTCCCTGCAATGCTAGAAAATCTTTTTTTATCATATTCGCCCGCGATAGTTTGATTTTTATAGTGTTGTTCTGGATTCCAGTCCATATTGACCTCAGGAGTTTATGTAGATAATCAAAGTCTAGCCTAAATATAAATTAAGCTATTAATTTATTTTAGCGGCCTTTTGCTCCCTAAATTGAGTGGTTATAAAAAACTTTGAATGCCTAGATTCGAAAGTATTGATCTGATTTATTTTCGGAGTTAACCGCTTATGCGTCGTAATCGCAAGGATTGGATATGCTTTGCTAACGGCATCCTTGCCGTGTAGCGCTGGCGACCTTTACTTTAGGAAAGGTCGCGAAGGCTACCCAATCCTTATTCAAACTCTCTTTATGCTCTTTTTAAATATCGCTACCAGTAGGTAACACCCAGTTCCAGACGTAACGGCAAGCACTAGGCTCCTTGGCTAGCTTGGTTTGATAATTCTATTTTAAAGCAGGTTTCATTTTGTGATCATTTGAAGGTAGCTAAGATCAAGATATAGATCTTGCTGTTAAACTAACTTTGGGTTGATATATTTAGGAGGTTTTGCATTTAACAACGTAAGCAAATTATAGATGTAGGGAAAAAGAAATTTTTCCATGAATAACCCACTGGAGTAAGATAAAATTTTACAAAAAGGAAAATAAGTCCAATCACAATGGTTGCGCCAATAATGGCTAAGATTAAATCCCAGATAATAGTAGTGAAATTTTTCATGACAGCCTCCTTAAATTAAATCACTTTTTAAGTAGCAAGATTATTTTTTTATTCACAAGTAGGAAGATTATTATCTAATATCCATTCTCAGTGCTGGCTTACTGGATCAAAGGCAAAAGATAAATTAATTCTCTTTATAAATTACTGTTATACAAATATTTCATACTAATCGTAGCTACCCTATTTTGTTTGAGTAGCGCTATGAGTTTTTGCATCTAAATTTTAAATGATGAGTATTTTAGGCAAAGTCATTAAAAAATTCAGTAATTTATTTGATGAGATCTATATGCATCTACATCAGAATTTTTATAGATAGCAGTAAATACTTTTAAGCTGATAAAAATCAGATTTTACTAATCCTAGTGATATAAAAACTTGTTAATAAATAAACTTTTTGCTAGAGACGTGGACGACAAGCTTAGAAACAGGTATTATTTTTAAGGTTAAAGCGCCCGTAGCTCAGTTGGATAGAGCGTTGGCCTCCGGAGCCAAAGGTCAGAGGTTCAAGTCCCCTCGGGCGCGCCAATCCTATCTATATACATATCTATACAAGCCTTAAAATATTTAAAGAATAACAATTTACTAAGAATTATAGTTTTTATTGTTATTAAAAGTAATTTAATTGCCATAAATAATCATGTCTTCTAATTTGGGGGCAAGTAATCTAGCCAGATTCATAAATTGACCTGCTGCTTTATCTAACATTTTATAAGTCTTAGTATTCCGATTTCTACCCCCAACATCCCAAAGCATTTTCTTATTAGCCCCATATACTGGCATCCCATTAGGGTTATTAATCTTTAATTTATTTATGTGTTTTTGCTGCACTAACCATATGTCAGCATAGTTATTGCTATATAAGTACCTGTTATTAGGTTTACTATATAGAAAAACTTGATCTTTATCATTGGCGATATACCACCCAAGTTGAGTAAGGGTAATAATTTCCTTGTTAATGAAATCAGAAACAGATTCATAGTAGAGGTTTTCTTTAAAATCAGAATTCCATAGTTTAATTTTTGAGCTGTTATTTTTTTCTACAATTGTAAGCTGATTGATATTAAAAAATTTAATATTTTTTGATAAATAGCAGTGTGATCTAATTTTTCCATTCTCGATTTGAAGTGGTGAAATATATCTAAAAACCCCAGATTGACCTCCATCGTAATATATTATTTTTAATACTTCTCCCCTCTCTATTGCTTTTTTTAGTCGATCTTGCTTATTCATATGCCCCTCCTGAGATAAGGGGATTCGGTTCAATAAATGCTTTCTTTAGCTTTATTGATTAATTAGCCAGTCTTTAATCCGGGGCAATAAATATTCAAGGGTTTTATGATGATAAAGGGGGTTAGATCACTCAACCTAGGGGATATTTCCATAATTAATAAAAGATAAAAATTGAAATCTATTCTAATAGTACATCTATTAAAGTTTTTTAATAAAAGTTGATATGAGAAATAGATCACAGTTTAAGCATAAAAAAGAGGATGGTTTTAATAGTTCGTGATTAATGTAGTTATTATCTAAAATCGATAACTCAGTACCAATGAATAGACAAGCGTATTGAAAGTAATGTGGGCGAGCACCAATTTTTACCT
Source organism: Candidatus Nitrosoglobus terrae (assembly GCF_002356115.1). Lineage (NCBI taxonomy): Bacteria > Pseudomonadati > Pseudomonadota > Gammaproteobacteria > Chromatiales > Chromatiaceae > Candidatus Nitrosoglobus > Candidatus Nitrosoglobus terrae. The sequence continues at coordinate 1,350,955 of NZ_AP014836.1, read as the reverse complement.
TATGATTGGGGATATATTTTTAGGTATTTGTGCTGTAATTAACCTCCTAGAATAAAACCAGATTAACTTGATAGCTAGGTTTTATTAGTTAGGGTTATTTATAAATTAATTCAAGTTTTCTAGGCTGAGTACGAAAAATATTGCTGGTATTAAAATTTCGTATGAAGAGAAATGATTATTATCAACCTATAGGACAATAAAAGTGAATACTGTTCGCTTTTTCAATCATTATGTTAAAGACGCTTTTTTGATCCTTGCTTTTTTTGAGCTAATTATTTTGTTTTCTAGTCCTTGGTTAGCAACCTATATCCGTTTTACTGGGGAACATCAGATTATCGAAGAAAATCTGGGAGTTGTATGGCTTAAGGCAGTAGGTTACACAGCTATAGTAGCTATTTCTCTGATTGCATCTGGGCTTTATCGTCGTCGTCAGCGCTATGGATTCGTTGGTATTTTCAACCGTTTGATAGTAGCACTGTTAGCCTCATGGTTAGTAATGGTAGCCGCTTTTTATATAGTACCTGAATTTTATATGGGGCGAGGTATTCTTGCGCTTAGTTTTATGATTACCCTTTCTGCGTTATTGCTCGCTAGAAAGCTTTTTGCCTACATAATGGAAATAAAGGGCCTGAAGCGGCGATTTCTTATATTGGGGACGGGTAAACGAGCTATGTCCATCGGTACGACACTACGTCGCCGATCTGATCGGCTTGGAATTGATATTGTGGGCTACGCTCCTTTATCGGGGGAGTCAGTTCTGATTCCGAATGAGCAATTAATTGAGGTAGAGCCTTCTTTGCAGCAATATGTAAAGCGTGAAGGTATTGATGAGATCGTAGTTGCAGCCGATGAGGGTAAAGAGAATCTCCCTGTAGATGAATTATTAAGCTGCCGCTTAGCTGGAGTTGACATTACAGATGTGCTTGATTTTTTTGAACAAACAATTAGTAAAATAAAGATCGATGTGATGTACCCCAGTTGGCTGGTATTTTCCACTGGCTTTCATCGTGATTTTTCACGGCAAGTGAGTAAGCGAATTTTTGATGTGATTGTCAGCATGGTACTACTTATTTTGTGCTCGCCGCTAATGCTATTTGCAGTAATCGCGATTTTAACTGAAAGTGGTCGCCCCGTATTTTATCGTCAATACCGTGTTGGGGAGCAGGGTAAGTTTTTTAATATTTTTAAATTCCGTACGATGCTTCAAAACGCAGAGTCTGATGGAAAAGCCCGTTGGGCCACCAGTGGCGATTCTCGTATTACTCGTGTTGGACGATGGTTGCGGCGTACACGAATCGATGAGCTGCCACAAATTTTTAATATCCTTCAAGGAAAGATGAGCTTTGTAGGGCCAAGGCCTGAACGACCAGAGTTTGTGGAAATTTTAGCTAAAAAAATACCTTATTATAGCGAGCGGCATCGAGTCAAGCCGGGGTTAACAGGGTGGGCTCAGATTTGTTATCCCTATGGCAGTACAGAAAAGGATGCTTTTGAAAAGCTTGAGTACGATCTTTATTACGTCAAGAATTATAGCCTTTTTTTAGATTTTATGATCTTGTTACAAACCATTGAAGTAGTGGTTATCGGGAAAGGCGCTCGCTAAATCTACCCTTATGAATACATGCTATGGGCACTAATCTAGGACTGATTAGCTATGGTGTAGGCGCGGTCTCTTTTACAGTGCTATTTATAGTGCTCGTGATTGGTTATCGTGGCCAGAGTCGCTCAGGTGGATTACTGCTAGCTGCGGTGGGAATAAATACGGTATGGCTTGCTGTTTCAGCCTATGCTTCTTATGTGAGTGATTTTTTACCTCCTTGGGTTCAAATCATGGAGACTCTTCGAGATGGTGCTTGGTATGCTTTTCTTCTTCAGGCGCTAGGTTTTAGCTTTGATTATAAAATTCAAAGCCTTGCTCGTAGAACTGCTTTACTAATTTTTATTTTAGTCTCCTTACAAATAGGAATATTGTTAGGGGAGTTTTTTCTATCAGGAAATTTCGCTAGCCTCCTAAACTATAAAACTGTACTGATAGGGCAAATATCATTTGCCATTATTGGTTTAATGTTGGTAGAGCAGTTACTACGATCTGTTCCCCGAGAGAAGCGATGGGCAGTTAAATACCTATGTCTAGGTCTTGGCGGGTTATTTATTTATGATTTTTTTCTCTACACGGACGCTCTGTTATTGCAAGCAATCGATGCTGGGGTATGGTTTGCTCGTGGGTTAGTAAATGCCATAGTGGTTCCTTTTATCGCGGTTTCAGCAGCGCGTAATCTTCAATGGTCACCTGATGTTTATGTGTCTCGATGGATGGTGTTTCATACTGCTACTTTTTTAGGGGCAGGGCTATATTTATTAGCCATGGCCAGCGCTGGCTATTATGTTCGTTATTTTGGTGAATCTTGGGGAGTTTTAGCTCAAGCCGTATTTTTCTTTGCGGCTGGATTACTATTTTTATCCTTACTCTCTTCTGATCGATTAAAGGCTAAACTAAGGGTTTTTATTAGTAAGCATTTCTTTAACTATAAATATGATTATCGCGATCAATGGTTGCGCCTGATTACTTTACTGTCAGAGGATTCTTCAACTCCTCTAGGGGAACGCATTGTTCGAGCAATGGCTCAGATTGTAGAGAGTCCAGCAGGAATCTTATGGCAGCTAAAGGAAAAGCATTATGTGCCGATTTATAGTTGGAATCTTCCTTTTCCTGAAAGTATTTCGGAGTCTATGCATTCATCATTTATTTCCCTTTTATGCGAACAAGAGTGGATCATAGAAGAAGGAGCCAAAGGATCAGCGGCTCATACTGTAGCTATGCCTGCTTGGTTTGCTAACTTTAAAAATCTCTGGCTTGTTGTTCCTTTGATTCATAGGGAGCTATTGATTGGCTTTTTAGTTTTAGCCCGATCTCAGGCTGGGGTCACTTTAGGTTGGGAAGATCGGGATCTTTTGCGTACTGTTGGTAGGCAAGTTGCTAGCCATTTAGCCTATCAAGAAGCTGCCAAGCAGTTGGCTGAAGCTCAACAATTTGCTGCTTTTCATCGTTTTTCTGCTTATGTGATCCACGATCTAAAAAACCTAATTGCCCAGCTATCTTTATTGGTAAGTAATGCTAGCCATCATAAGCATAATCCAAAGTTTATTGATGATGCACTACAAACTATTGAGCATGCGGTTAAACGTATGCAACGGCTTATGAGTCAGCTTCGTAGCGCAGGTAAGAGTGAGCAGCAGGAGCATTTTGATTTAGGAATGTTAGCCCAAGAGCTGGTGATTCGTTACGCTGCTCGCCAGCCATTGCCAGAGCTAGAGGAGGAAGGGGGGATTATTTTTAATATACATGCTAATAGAGATCGATTCGGTGCTGTTTTAGGGCATTTGATTCAGAATAGCCAAGAAGCTACGTCTGCTGAAGGACGGGTTATTTTGCGAATAAAGGATAAAAAAGAATGGATTCAAATAGAAATTGAAGATACTGGCCAGGGTATGGATTCCGCATTTATTCGGGAGCGCTTATTTCGTCCCTTTGATAGTACTAAGGGGCTGACAGGTATGGGTATTGGTGTTTTTGAGACCCGGGAATATATTCACACCATTGGAGGAGAAATGGAGGTTCATAGCACCCTAGGTAAAGGAACCTGTTTTATATTGAAAGTGCCTAAAAGTAAAATAGAGAAAAGCCAGATAACAGATCTGAAAAAGGCGGTTTCATGAGCGATAAAAAAAATCTTTTGATTGTGGAAGATGATCTTGGATTGCAGAAGCAATTGCAATGGTCATTTTCCGATTATGAAATTGCAACGGCGGAAGATCGTCAAGGAGCTATTGCGCTAGTGCGTCGCCATGAGCTACCGGTAGTGACTTTAGATCTTGGTTTGCCACCAGATCCTGGTGGGGTTAGTGAGGGTATGGCAACCTTACGAGAAATTTTAACTATTGCGCCTTATACCAAAATTATTGTTATTACTGGGAACGATAGCCGAGAGCATGCAGTGCGGGCAGTAGGCGCGGGTGCCTATGATTTTTATTCAAAGCCTATTGATCCAAGCACGCTTAAGCTCATCATTGATAGAGCTTATCAGCTTTATGGGCTAGAGATGGAAAATCGGTGTTTGCGGGCCGATCGGTTTCCTTTAGAGGGGATTATTGCGGTTAGTCCCGAGATGATGAAAGTCTGCCATACGGTTGAGAAAATTGCCCCTACAGATGTGACTGCGCTTATTTTAGGTGAAAGTGGTACTGGGAAAGAGGTCATTGCTCGATCTTTACATAAAATGAGTCATCGCAATAATCAGGCTTTTTTAGCTATTAATTGCGCTGCTATTCCAGAAAATCTCTTAGAGAGCGAGCTATTTGGTTACGAAAAAGGCGCTTTTACCGGCGCTGTTCGACAAAACCGCGGTAAGATTGAATATGCTGATAAGGGAACGTTATTTTTAGATGAAATTGGAGATTTACCCCAAGGTCTACAAGCTAAACTGTTGCGATTCTTACAGGAGCGAGTCATTGAACGAGTAGGGGGGCGGGAGGAGATTCCAGTAAATGCTCGCGTTATTTGCGCAACCAATCAGAATCTGGAAAAGCTTATTAGCCTAGACCAATTTCGAGAAGATCTTTATTATCGAATCTCTGAAATTACTATTACCCTTCCGCCTTTACGAAAGCGCTTAGGTGATGCGGTAGCTATTGCTCGGGTTTTACTTGATCGCTTTGCACAAACTTATAGTAAAGCGATTAGAGGTTTTACCGATGATGCTGTGACCGCCATTGAGCGATATTCTTGGCCTGGTAATGTGCGGGAGCTTGAGAATTGCATCAAACGGGTTGTTGTAATGGCAGAGGGTAGCCGTATTACGGCGAAAGATTTGGGTTTATCCATTTCAGTAGAGCAGGAAAATTTATCATTGAATTTACGCCAAATACGGGAGCATAGTGAGCGTGAGGCCCTATCCCGAGCGGTGGCTATTGTAAATGGCAATTTATCAAGGGCTGCTGAGTTGCTTGGAATCACCCGCCCTACATTATATGCATTACTGGATAAATATGAGATGCGTAGCTAAAGAAGCATAGTAGCTATCTTAGGTTATAGATAATTGGAATATTCACTAAGTTATACAAGTATTGGGAAACTAAGCTCACTGATTTAGAGTAATACAATGCTCTTATCTCTTCTTATCCAGTTTTATAAAAATTTAGAAAATAGGCTATTGTAATTATTATTACCCAGCGTTTTGGGTAAATTTAGCTTAAAGCCATACTTTTTACAGGCGCTTTACTATGGTTAAAAAACAGCTCAGATAAGCTGGGTTTAATTCCATGTTCCTCTGATTCTGATAGCACGTTATGGATAGAATCAGGCCATAAGGCACCGTTGCTGGTTAAGATGTTCCAAGCTTCGGAGCACTCTTGGTAGGTATGTGCCAATAAGATTTTTAAATTATTTAAACATGGATAGCGCTTGCCCCGATGCTCAATGACGGGATGAATAGGGGTAAGTTGAAATGCAAAGCGATTTAAAACTCTGATGAGTGCTGGTGTGGCAAGTGAATACCAGTGAGTAATTCCATGCTTATAGCTCAATTTCATTGCAGCCGCCAGCAGCTCTAAGGTCAGGTGGGAGTGAAGTAAGCGACTCCAATAAGTCTGATTGTCGGTTAATTTTCTAATATGCCCTATCAGTTTTGGAAGCGTATCTATAATCTGCTGTTTAGCGTTTTTTGAGATTGCAAGCCTAGAAATTTCTGCGGGTGAATAGACTGTTGAATTTCTTAAATGCTTTAAGGCGGCTTTACGTAGGGTAGTGCAGTGAAGTTCGAGGGGCAATTGATAGCGAGAATTAGAAGGATTAGGGAGTACTAGTCGAGCAGTTGCAATAGATTCGCCCGTATTTCTATGGCGGATCAGGATATGTAAAGCATGCTCATCAAATATATCCCTTTCTTTTTGGCGATAGACACGATTAGCCTCCTCAAAAGGATTTTCAAGGCAATACACCTGATAGCGTAAAGTATACACCTCATTTAATAGATGAGGTGAGCTATTGGCTTCTAGTACCTCAAAATGCTGTAAAAAAAATCTATGGATACGGGATAATTCTAGGTTACTATTAGCTGTTTGCTGAAAGCTGCGCGGATGATAAGTGGAAATATGCATGATTTTTCTCTCTCACCTGATGAATTATAAGATGCTTAAAATCCTGATTATTCAAACTAGAGCAGCTTAATAGGCTACTCATAGTGGATAACTAGGATTCATCGGTTTTCTTAAATTAAACTAGAAATGCACTGTGCTTCGGCTATGGTTTAAGTGCAAAGACAGGGATAATTCTTTGAAAAGACAGAATCTAGTAGAGGAGAATATCTATAGGGTTGGCTATATTTTTTAGTTGATATTGTTAACAAGACGTATTTCCTTTTACAGTTAGTTATACAAATCTAAATGTAACTTCTCTATCGTGATATCTATATGAATAAATAAGAAAGCATCGCCACCTGAATTGATACAGGCTGCTATTAATCGCTGTTTTGTTTGGGCAGGGTACTTGTTTAATACTCAAACCTTCAAAATCATTTAATTACCTTTCTCATAGTTGAGCCTTACTAAAACCAGCTAATAGTGGCTGCTAGAAAGCAGCTGCCGATTTTATCTTAATCTGCAAAGCCAGATAGGTCTCTAATTTTCAAGTGCATAGTAACATAAATAGGGTGGGATATCTGCGGTATGTGTCAAAAAATTTTATATTATTTTTTGAGTAGCCATAGGTAGGTTTATTTTTTATTTTTATGTTTTAAAACAATAGTTTAAATACAAATATTCTGCTGTAAAATTACTTTCTTACTCTATTTGCAGGGTTTTAACTGTCATGTTTCTTTACATATTAGGATTAAATAAAATCATTAGAATTTTCTATTATTTATATCTTATTGTTTTATCATTAAAATTTAATATTGGCCTATCTATTGCATAAGTATTATTACCTTTCATTTTCCGAGGATTGAATACCATGAATGCAATGAGCTTTAAAACTAAACTTATTCTTGTCCTTGCCAACGCTTTTTTATGGGCTAATGTGAGCTGGGCTATTCCTTCTATCCCCAAAGGCGGCTCTTTTACAGTTTCAACTATTTATGAAGGAACAGCGGCTACCGATGGCAAGGGACCTGTTACACAGATGGGTGATATGCTTGAGGGCGTAGGGTATGTAAATGCCATTAATGACGTTAATGGTAATACGGTGTGGCAGTCTGGTGATGGTGGCGAATTTCTGAATATAACCTTTGATAGCTTTAGGACTGATACTATAAGCGGAACAACTGCGCCTATTGAAATTTTGTTTACGGGTGGTGCGCTTAATATCTATACTTCTAATAGCCGTATTAAGCCAACGGGTAGCTTTAGTCAGGATCAGAGCACTATCACAGGTACTTCAACAGGCCTCTTTTTAAGTGCTGTTGGCGCTCCTATTGGGGGTTTGGTGGGTAGCAACGGTACCCAAGACGTTGTCTTGCAATCTTTTATCAATAGTGGATCACTGCAAAAAATTACAGCAGGTTCTGGCTCGGGATTTTTACAGGCGACTGGCGGTAGCCAGCTGGGCAATGTAGGTAATAACCCTATTTCTTTAGGGAGTATCTTTAATAGTGGCGCAACTAATGGTTATGCGGTCAGTGGTAGCTTGACTCTGAAAACTGTACCTGAGCCTAGCTCATTAGCGGTATTAGGCATTGGTTTGCTTGGGCTAGCGGCTTCTTCATCAGTGCGTCGTAAAAAAGCATAACGCCAGCTCGTAACATACGTAAGCTTTTATCTTACTAATATAAAGCCCTACTAAGCTTAGCTTAGTGGGGCTTTGCTTTACGTAGCTTAGCCTGCAAGATCATTTTTTTGATCCGTTGTAGTGGCCCCTTCATTCCCCATCTAAGCTGGTGTTTTTTATAGATGTGAAGTAAAGCGTCATATTGAATGACAGTAGGCACCGCTACCGGTTTTACCTTGGATAAGAGCAGGTTACACACTTGGGTCGCAATCACGCCAGCAATTATAAAAGGGGCGGGGGAAACAGAGGGTAACTGGTGGTTGTCGATATCAAGCCCAGCTTGATCGAGGTATCGAAACATATAGGCTTTAGGGGCAAGCCCAGCGATGAATGCTGCCGATAACTCAAACTCACTGTCATGAGGGTTAAAGTTGAAATACTCTTCAAACCCCATTCCGGTTGGATCAAAGCACAGTAACGTAAAACCAAAACCCAGCGGAGGGGAGGTCAATACCCATAAGCCTTTCTTTTTGGCTGCAGCATAAAGAAGAAATCGTTCCTTAAAGCAATAGAAATCCAGTGAATCAACCACAATATCCACCTCCTCAAGAAACAACTCTATATTGCCAGAGTGGATACCACTGTCAAAAATTTTTACACATGCATCGGGGTTAATATCCTGCACGATATTTTGAGCTACAGTGGTTTTTTGCTCCCCCAGCGTTTTCATAGTGGCCCCATACTGGCGATTAAAGTTTTTCAGCTCATATTCATCCAGATCGGCAAGATTAAAGCGCCCTATTCCAAGTCGGCTCAGTGCCGCTAATTGAGCACCCCCAGTGCCTCCTAATCCAGCAATCGCTACTCGGCTTTGCTTAAGTTTTTGCTGTTCACTGAGGCTAATAAACCCTCGGTTTCTCATAAAAGCGGTATCATAATCAAAATTTGTCATGAGCTTTACCTATTCAATATTTTTGCTTTATTTCTTACCTATCAGTATTACATGATTAAGTGGGAGTTGATCATGCTTTTCGATAATTGAGAAACCAGATGCTTTAAGCCATTTTTCATAATCAGCTTTTGAATAGAGCATCCCTTCACCGGTTGCAATTGCTTGAAAATAGGGTGATCCGAGGGCAGTACTGATGGGACCACTATCATCGTCAGCGCCCATCATGTTAAAAATAATGACACTCCCGCCTTTAGGCAGGGCTTCGTAGGTTCTTTTCAATAAGGCTAAATTTGTTTGAGGCGACCAGATGGTGAAGATATGGGCATATAGAACCGCATCTATATTCTCTGGAAAAGGATCATAGAGGAAATTACCTGGCCATGTTTTTATACGTTCTGATAAGTTTTCTTTTTCAATATGCTGTGTAGCTATTTTACACACTGATTCAGAGTCAAAAATGCTGACCTTTATTTTGGGGTAGTGTTTACAGAGTGAAATCCCATTTGTGCCATCCCCCCCCCCGCCAGCATCCACGATATGTCCTATGTTTTTTAGCGCTTCTAAATTGTGTAGACAGAAATTAGCTTGATGGGATAAAGCGCTCATAGCGTCTTGAAAGACCCTTTCTCTAAAGGGATCGCTGGCGAGGCGTTCATAAAGAGTATTGCCTTGTCCAGGAAAACGATTGAGGCCGATGTTACTGTTTTTTTTAAGGGATTCAACAAAATCAATTAACCCCTCGTAGACAATATAACGTTGCCAGCCTAAAACAGGGGCAAATGAGTTTGGTTTTTCGCTTACCAGTATTTCCTCAATTAGTGCTGCATTGGTGTATTTTTCATTATTTTTTTTGATAACCCGCAAAGCAGTTAAACCGGTGAGCAATACTCGGGTAGGTTGCGGTTCCAAATGAAGGGCATAGGAAATGTCGTCAAAAGAACTTTCCGGGGTTTTTGATAATACATCATAAAGCCCAAGCTCAACCCCTGCCCAAAGGAGCTGAAAGGCGCTATGTCCGGCGAAAATTAAGAAAAATGAGTCAAGATCTAGATCGTCCAAAGGTTGTTGAGGTGTCATTATTTTAATTCCTTATGTTGTGTCTTGGAGCGAGTGTTTTGCTAAGATTAAACACGACTATCCTAGATAATTAAAAACACTATTGGGATTTTAGAATTATGATACCTGAACTCATCAAATATTTAGCTAGCGCTGGCCAATCTGCGCCCTCAGCAGATAATTCCCAGCCTTGGGAATTTGTTTTAAGCGAGCAAAGTATTGAATTATTTATAGACTTAAAAAAAATAAAACCCAGTTGTTTTGATATATACCACCCTGCCATTTTGCTGGCTATTGGCGCTGTTATAGAGAATATTCTTCAGGCAGCAAACTGGATTAGTGTAAAAATTGATTATAGTGATTGTTTATGCTCAGAGACTGGGAAATGTGCAGTCTTTTATCTTGCTGGGATGCCTACTGGACTTCCAGAAAATGCTAGAGCTCACCCGTTATTTACGAGGTGTACCAACCGTTTACCCTTTATTAAAAAAGCGTTACCCGATAGGGTTGTCCATGAGATGTTAAGCTTCTCTAATGCTACTTGCCAAGTTTTATTATTTCAAAAGAAAGAACAGTTAAATCAATGGTCTGAATGGATTCGGGCTGCTTCTGAGGTTCGCTTTCAAACACCCAGTGTTCATGAATGGTTTGGCCAAAGCCTTAAGTTTACGCCTAGGGAAGTCTCTGCTAACGAAGGGTTAGATGTAAATACGCTTGGGTTACCTTTTGGCGGTAAGTATTTTCTGAGGATTATAAGATCATGGGCGCGCATGAGGGTTTTAAATAAATTTGGTGCCTATAAGCTGATTGCAAAAATGGAGGTTGCAAATATTAAAAATTCCTCAGCCTTAGTGGGGCTGATTGCCCCATTAGACACTGAGTCGGCCATTAAGACCGGTCAGTTGATGGAAAAAATTTGGATTAGATTAAATGAGCTTGGTTTAAGTATTCAGCCTATCTTTGTGGTTTCTGATCAATTATATCGACTAAGGGAGAAACAGATCCCGCCGGTCTTATCACAGCAGCTTACTGACTTGAAGAGTCAGCTACAATCTGAGCTAAACATTACAGATAGCTTTTTATATATGTTATTACGCATTGGCTATTGTGAAACAGAACCTGTTAGATCCATGCGACGGTCAATAAAATAATAGCTATAGCTTTGTATAGAGGACAAGGGAAAGTAAGAAAAATCTAAGCTGCTAAAAGCTTTAGTAATTCTCAAACGAAACCCTTGTCCTCAACTTATTTGGGCTGGAGAGCAGTAACAGCTATTATATAATAAGTTACCCTCCTAATTTTTTAAGTAATGCTTGCGCCTTATCACGCTCTAGAAATGGTTGATCATTAGATAATAAACTCTGTAGTATTTTCTTTGCTTTTTCCACGCTATCAGTTTGAATAAGCGCTTGGGCTAAATGAAATTGAATATCTTGGCTTTGAGGCAGCTGGTCGGCTGCTTTTTTAAATAACCGCAGCGCTTCTTGGGTATTACCTTTTTCTAATAAAATAGTACCCAAAGTATCCATGACTTCTGGATTATCCGGTGCTAATTTTGCTGCCTGCTGGGCATATCCTAATGCTTTTGTTAGATCCTCTTTACGGGTAAGCCAAGCTAAATTGTTGAGCACAGGTACATTTTCTGGTGCCTGTTCATACAGCTTAGTGAACTGTGATTGTGCTTGATCGTGTTGTCCTAGGAAAAGGTAGTTACTGGCTACAGTGAATCTGACCAGAAAATCATCTGGATGTGTCTTAAGCCAAGCCTCCAAAGTCGCTAAGCTAGCTTCTGATTGCCCTGTTTGCTGCTGAATTTTAGCTAGCTGAAGAGGCCAGTAGTTACTATTAGGAAAGCGTTTACTTGCTTGTTGGTAGATTTCTATTGCTTGTTGGGGATGATTTTGTTGCAGAGCAATTGTTGCCTCAAGAATTGCCACCGGAGGTGCATCTGGGTTCATTTTCTTGAGCATTTGGGTTTGCTGCTGGGCATCTTCTAGCTTTCCTTCACGTATGAATATATTTGCCATAACAAACCTAGCTTCCGGATGATTTGGATCTAAGGCTAGCGTTTTCTCTAGCTCTTGTCGGGCCTTAGTAGGTTGTTTTGTTTCATTATAGGCGCGTGCTAGCTCGTAATGAGCCGATGCTGATTCTGGCTGTAACTTAGCCAATTTCTGAAATGATTTTAAAGCGACGTTAGATTCTCCTAGAGCTAATTGGCTTCTTCCAGTGAGCGCTACTAAGGCTGGGTTATTCGGATAAGTATTTTGTATGTCCGAGAGGGTATCTAAGGCTTTTTGGGGCTGCTTGTTTCGAAGGTAGTATTCTCCAAGCAGGATTCTGGGTTCCAATGCTTGAGGGTTTTTTTCCATAGCTTGCTCAATTAATGCTTTAGCTTTAGGAATATCTCCCTCTTGTTGTTCAAGGGCAGCTAACCGTATCAGAGTTTGAGCATCGTCAGGGTTATACTTTAACACTTGATGATATAAAGCAGCCGCTTCTTTAAGGTTACCTTTTTGAATTTCAAGGTTAGCAAGATTGTGAGCAGCACTGGAATCACCGGGAGTAATCTTTAGAGCTTCATGGAAAGCGTCTTTAGCTTTAGCCTCCTCGCCTTTTCCAAGATAAGCAGCACCTATTAAGTTTAGGGGGATTGCGCTATTTGGATATTTCTCTCGCATTTGCTGGCTGGCTATGATAGCTTTATCAAATTCATGAGCCTGTAAATAGCCTATAATTAAGAGAGAATCGTTTTGCGGCGTTTGAGGCCCTAACTCTGTTGCTTTTTTCAGCGCTTCTATTCCTTGTTCATGCGCGCCCAAAAGCCCTAAACCTATCCCTAAATTCATATAGGCCGAAGCAGATGTAGGTTCTTGGATAGCCGCTTTTTGAAAATAATCGACACTTTCCTTAGGTTTTCCTTGCCTTAGAGCAGCATCCCCCATTAAGGTTAATGCCTGTGCATCATTAGGGTTTCGGGCCAGTATATCGTTAAGTACGGAGCTAGCCCCAGCGTAATCTCCTTTTCTAACACGTATTTCTCCTAAAAGTTTTGCTGCCGGATCGGATTGGGGAAGACGAGTTAGAAATTGAGTTAAATGCTGTTCAGCCTGTTTAGTTTGGCCTTGCATATACTCAGCAGTCGCTAAATAGAAAAGAGCTGGCATGTAGTTTGAGTTATAGTTCAGCATTTTTTGAAAATTGATTTGAGCTTCAGTGTATCTTTTCTGCTGAAGATCAATGAGTCCTTGAACATAACCCGTGTTTGGATGATTAGGTGCCTGCTTGTTGAGGGTGGCTATATCACTGGTTGCTCCTTCATAATCATTAAGATAGACACGCATTAAAGCTCTATTAATCAGAACATCAAGGTTATTTTGCTGGGCAATTGACTTTCCATAGGCCTGTTCAGCTTCCTTAGTATTTCCTTGAGACTGTTCTAAATCACCCAACAGAGTCCAAGCGGGTGCGAAATTAGGTGTGGTTTGGAGGGCTTTATTAATCCATTTTCGGGCTTCATCAAAAGAATTTTGAACCATTGCAACCCGTGCTTCTCCTAACATAGCCTTTGATTCATCAGCTTTAATAGCTAGAGCAGAGCTATAGGATTTTTCTGCTTTCCCCAGATCATTTAGCCCAAAATGAGCATTTCCTTGCAGTGTTAGTAGTTGTGCCTGCTCATCTTTAGATAGATTGGATACATCTGGATAATCGGCTAAGTGATCGATGGCCTCCTTAAATTTTCCTTGTAAAAGCCTGGCTTGAGTAAGTGGGATAGCAGCATCCAGTGGGGTAAGCCCCAGCTTAAGTGATCGTTGTAATTCTTCTTCACCAGCGGTGCCATTATTAATCTCTACATAGGCTTTACCTAATAGCCAGCGGGCTTGTATGTTATCGGGCGCTTTTTGTAGTGCATTTTTTAGCTCAATGATAGCTGCGTTCATTTCGTTTTTGTTTTGATACGCTTTAGCGCGGGAAATATACTCCTCAGGAGTAAGGTTAGCGCTATTATCACAGCTAGATAAGAGTGTAGCGGTTAATAATAATAAGCAGAGCGCGATAGGGTTTGTTGATAAATTATTAAACATAGGTGGCCTCAGTACTAAACTTATAGAATATATCTACGAGCATATCGGCGTAGCTTGACGAAAATTTATCACTATAGGTGTAGAAATTAACTATAATCTAGCCGAATGTGCTCTAGATTCATATTCTGCTGTATGTTTTTTTATTAAAGCCTTAACTAGTTAAGTTAAGTAGTTTTTTAAATATTTATAATTTTTAATAGTGTTGCTAATTGCGTATTTCTTAAGTTGCTTAGCTGCTGTTCTCTCTATTTATGTATAATATTTCGCCGTATCTTTAAAGAAGGATGAATCGAATGTAAAAAGTCCATTTAGCTGCATGTGAATTGATAGGTATTATAAATAGATTTGGCAGTATAGATATAAGCCCAGGTCGATTATATATAGGGTCAAAAAATCCTAGATTATTAGGGATAGAGATTTTATCTACTGTTGTGCTTATAAGGTTGTTTTGGGAAGTAATTGAGTCTTTATACTCAATAAAAAGCTATGAGATAAAATATAGTATGAACTGATAATTATCTGATGTGAATAAGCTATTTTCCTAGTAAGGAGAAGAGTCTAGTCTTAATCTGCCATACATAATCCTCGTAACATATACATCTTCAGTATCTTAATTTTAAATAAAGTAATCAAAGTATTAGCCAATAATATTAGTTTTGAAATTAAATATTATAGGAATACATAGTTTTTATTCTTATAGTTATAAAATTAAAGGATATTGCTCTCGCAAACTAAGAGATAAGGTTAATTATAATAATGTACCCTCAAGCTCGTAAATTTTTCTGGTTCTCACCCATGTTTTTTATTGGAATAGTTGCAATGAGTACTTTATTTTATGGCTGCGCTAGACCACTGGCCCCTGCTGTCGCTATTCAAGAGGGTGAATCTCCTTATTACGTGATTGGTCCTGGGGATGAGTTGGCCATATTTGTTTGGGGAAATCAAGAGCTTTCAAGCAGTATTGTTGTTCGCCCTGATGGGCGTATTAGCTCACCTTTAGTTGATGATCTACAGGCAAGTGGTAAAACACCCACTGAGCTTGCTCGTGATATAGAAAAACTTCTGTCCAATTATGTAAGAACACCTATTGTTACGGTTATGGTAAGCGAGTTTGTTGGCCGCTTTAAAGAACAGATTCGGGTTGTTGGCGAAGCAACAGATCCTCAAGCATTGAGTTATGAAGAAAATATGAGTCTGTTAGATGTAATGATCGCAGTAGGCGGACTTACAGAATTTGCTTCAGGTAATAGTGCGACCCTTGTACGGGTTGTAAATGGCAAAACAAGACAATTTAGAGTGCGGATAGATGATTTAGTTAAGGGTGGAGATATCACGGCTAATATCCAAATGTTACCAGGCGATATATTAATTATTCCGGAGTCATTTTTTTAGGGAATAAGCTATGGATAAGATTTGGTCACAGATATATGGCTATTGGTGTGGAATCCAACATTATCGTTGGTATGGCATTTTAGGGGCATGGGTAATTGCTATCGTGGGTTGGGCATATGTAATTCATATGCCTAATAAATACGAGTCTACAGCCCGTGTTTATGTGGATACTGAATCTTTATTACGCCCCCTTCTAAGTGGTTTAGCAGTTCAGCCTAATGTAGAGCAGCGTCTTTCAATTATGACTCAGACTTTATTAAGTCAGCCTAACCTAGACAAAGTCATACAACAAACGGACATGGATTTATCGATTAAAACGCCAAAGGAGAAAGAAATCCTGCTGAAGGAGCTGAAACAAGCTATCAAGCTGCAAGTAAGCAAAGATAATTTATATCAAATTTCTTATGAAGCTTCTGAATCACAGCTTGCTCGACGTGTAGTGCAATCCATATTAAATATCTTTGTAGAAAAAACGTTGGGATCTTCCCAAAGCGATAGTACTAATGCTAGGCAGTTTATTGAACAGCAGATAAAAGTATATGAAGAATTACTTAATTCTTCCGAAAAAGAGTTAATGGATTTTAAACGTGAGCATGTGGGGTTAATGCCAAGTGAAAAAGGAGATTATTATCAGCGATTACAAGGAGAGCTGGAGAAGCTAGAGGACGCTCATACCAAATTTAATATAGCGAAAAGCCGTAGGGAAGCAATTAAGCGTCAATTAGGTGGGGAGGCACCAGTTATCGGGTTTGGCTCTTCTTATGAGGCTGGCTCAATTAAAGATCCTATAGGCTCTATTACCGGGGCTGGTGATATGCGTATTCAATTACTGCAAGAGCAGTTAAATGAGGCATTACTTAAGTATACAGATAAACATCCAGATGTTACGGCGCTTAAAGAAACAATTGCGATGTTACGTAGGAAAAAAGATGAATCTCCATCGAAAAATTCAGCTAACAATAAAATGAATGATGCTAGTGGGGGTGAAGCAGAAAAATATCAGCCAGAGATTAATCTTTCTCCGCTAGCGGGTAATTTTTATTATCAGCAAATGCAGGTTTCTTTGGCTGAAGCTGATGCCGAGATAGCGACACAGAAAGCTCGAATTGATGCCTTAGATAAGAGCGTATCTCATCTGCGGGAACTTGTGGATACTATCCCTAAGGTGGAAGTGGAGTTAGCTGTTTTAACGCGAGATTATGGGGTTTATAAAAAAAATTATGAGCAACTACTTGCTCGCCGGGAGTCAGCAAAGATAGGGGGAAATGTAGATGAGTCGCCGGAAAATGTTAAATTTCGGATCGTGGATCCTCCTACTGAGCCAGTGATACCCTCTAGTCCAAAACGGCCATTATTAATAACAGCAGTTTTATTTGTCGCTATAGGTGCTGGGGCAGCCTTTGCGTTTCTTCTATCTCAGTTAAAGCTGGTTTTTTACACTCGTGAAAACTTAGAAGATACAACTGGAGTTCCCGTTTTAGGAATCGTGTCAGTAGCGATATCAGGTGGTGATCTACGAAAAAAGCGAGCTGATATAATATATTTCTTTTCTGCGTTGGGTGTTCTTGTAGCTGGGTATGGATTATTAATAGCAAATTATTTATTTAATATTCAATTATTCAGTATGGTTAAGAAATTGGTTTCTTAACCATTTTTAATCCGTAGAGCGTATAACAATACCATAACGTATAATCGCTCAAAGTGAAAAAGCACTATAATATTAGTGTTTTTCTTGCTGGCTTATCTTGTATTTTTTAATAAGGTAAGTATGAAGATTTATAAACTCAGATTTTATCCACTCCTTCCTGAAGAAAGCCGCTTCAAAAATAATTTAATGCTAAGCTTAGAATTGAGTCTTAAAGTGCTTTATTAAGATCAAAGAGCGTGAGGAGGGGCTAAATTGAGTAGGATCCAGTAGAAGAATTTATTTAAGACTGCAAGTATTACCCCTCTTATCAATAATCTTTAAACCCTAAGAAGCTTTTTAAAATAAACCCTACTTAAAATGAACCCTCCGAGCTACTGCAGATAGGCTGACGAAAAGAAAAACCAAGGAATACCTTATGAATAATAGTATCGAAAAAGCAATGAATCAGATAGGGACAGCTAGTAGCAGTAGCGAAGGAGCTGCCCCTACGGTAAATCCCTTATCCTTGGATGCAGTGGATCGCAAGTTGGCCAGCGCTCAGGTATCATCTAATCGTCGAAAGACAGGATTTTTTGTGGATTTAGACCTGAAAATACTTAGCGAAAAAGGCTTTATTACGCCAGATGATCCTAGGAGCCAAATTGCAGAGGAGTATCGTAGGATAAAAAGACCTCTTTTAAAAAGAGCTCTTGATCGCAGTCTCCCAGCCGATGAGCATAACAATTTAATTCTCGTGACCAGCGCACTGGCAGGAGAGGGGAAAACTTTTACTGCAATTAATTTAGCCATGAGTATAGTCATGGAGTACGATCATACTGTGCTTTTAATAGATGCAGATATGATTAAACCAGAGCTCAGCCGTATATTTAACATTCGAGAGAAATCTGGTTTGGTGGAAGTACTTATGGAGAGTAGTGTGGATTTAGCTGATGTGATGGTACGTACCAATATCGCTAATCTTCGTGTTGTAGGATCAGGGCGCCCCCATCCCTTATCAACAGAGATGCTTGCTAGCTACCAGATGGCAGCCCTTGCAAATAATATCGCTAAACGTTATCCAGAGCGGATTATTATTATCGATAGCTCGCCTTTGCTTGCTACTAGTCAATCTAGCGTGTTAGCTCATCTCGTAGGACAAGTAGTGCTAGTTGTCGAATCTGGACGTACACCACAGACTGCTGTTAAAGAGGCAGTTTCCCACTTAGATGAAACTAAATCAGTTTGGATGATTATGAATAAAGGAAAGCGACCATGGGGATCTTCATATTACGGTAAACTCTCTAATAATTATAATTATTCATGATGGACTTGATATCAGGCATTTGCTTATAAAGGAATTTTTTGGTGCGGATACAGGATTACTCTGGTCTTTTTATAGGTGCAGGGTTTTTATTTTTTAGTATTTCTGCTAATGCAGCCCCAGCTAATCAGGCTCCTGCTAATAAAACAGCAGTTAATGCAACCGCAGCTCCTGCTGCTGGTAATCAAACTGCTAATGGAAAATGGCGATTTAGGCCTATGCTGGTTACAGGAGAGACTTATTTAAATAGTTCCGCTTCCCTGTCATCGGGTGGGGGCCAAAGCAATTTTATTACACAAATTATACCAGGCTTATCTTTTAGCCGTAGCGGCGGGCGGTTTCGGATAGGGGCAACCTACTTTATGGAAAACCTTATATTTGATAACGAAGGTACAGATAGGATTTTTCATCGGCTTTTTGGCATAGCGGGCGCAGAGTTAATTAAAAATCATCTCGTTTTCAATTTTGGAACGTCAGCTTTTCAGATATTTAACTTATCTACTGGTACGCCATTAGGTAGTTTTGGTAGTTTCGGTGAAGGTGGTTTTGGCTTTGGTGGTGGCGGCTTCGGCCTTGGCAGCGGTGGGCTTGGTGGTCTAGGTGGGCTTGGTGGTGGTGGTTTTGGAGGAGGCGGTTTTGGAGGAGGCGGTTTTGGAGGAGGCGGTTTTGGAGGAGGCGGTTTTGGAGGAGGCGGTTTTGGAGGAGGCGGTTTTGGAGGAGGCGGTTTTGGAGGAGGCGGTTTTGGAGGAGGCGGTTTTGGAGGAGGCGGTTTTGGAGGAGGCGGTTTTGGAGGAGGCGGTTTTGGTGGTATGGGCGGTATGGGCGGTATGGGCGGTATGGGCGGTATGGGTATGACGGGTATGAGCGGTGGCTTTGGCGGCAGAAGCTGTGGTAGCAACGGCATGAGTATGGGTGGCATGGGCGGTGGTGGCATGGGCGGTGGGTTTGGTGGAACAGGAAATGTAGCGGGTGCCAACAATATCGATACTGTATTGACTGCGGAGCCAATGGTCTCCGGCTGTTGGCGATGGGGAGATAGCGCTAGATTCCGATTAAATTATGGGCGCCAAGAGGTTCTAGTGGCTCCAGCGAATTTATCTGGAACCAGCGCAGATAGGGTAAATGGAACGATTCAAAGTGGTCCAAGCTTTAACCGTTTTACTTGGATGTTTTTCACTAACCAATATTATTTGCATCATAATGGTAATGAGCCGAGCACTCAGTTCGATATGAATTATTTTAGGGGTCAAATGCGTGTTTTTCAAAAAGTGTCACTTTTTGGAATAGCGGGTTACGAGGATAACAGCTTTCAGAGAGGTATTGGAAATAGGTTAAACAGCGGGCTACTATGGACGGTAGGACTCTCCTATCAGCCAACTCGTAGAACTTTTATTTCGGGTGGTGGTGGGCAGCGTTTTTTTGGCACTACGGGTTTTGTCACGGCTCGCTATAGTACAAAGCGTAATACTTTTGGAGCCAGTTATAGCCAGGCGCTTTTTACCTTTGATCAGCTATTATTTGCACAGACCGGAGCGACAAATAGCGGGCCAATTATCACTTTACCGTCTCTATCTCTGGCGGGAGAAACCTTTTTAAGCACGAATACTATATTGTTCTGGTCCCATAGGCTAACCAAGAAAATCCGATTTATGATTGATGGATTTGATGTAGATCGCCAATTTCAAGGAAATGGTTTTAAAGAACAATTACAAGGTGGGAGCACATTTGTGGCTTGGAATTTTTCTCGGAAGACCAATATTATGTTTGGAGGTATGTTGATGCATGCTTCTTTTCCCGAATTTTTAAGCTCTTCCTCTCCTTCGATACCTCCTTCTTCCTCTGAGAACTCTGGTATGGGTAGCACTAATCTATGGAATGCATTTCTCAGAGTAGGACATAGACTCGGTCCAGATGTGAGCCTAATGTTGGAGTATGTTTATGGGCAAGGAGGTGGGGCGGGAAGTAATCAGAGCACAGCTACAAATGCTAATAATCCGAATGACCTTAGTCGTAATTTTAATTTGAATATGGTTACCGCTATGGTATTTATGCGATTCTGAAATGAGTTATTAAATAACTATTGATTAAAGCTCATGTCTGGATGATTAAAGCCGATACATATCTTTAAGATGGTTGTACCCCTTGATGGCTGATAGCATTATCTATAAGGAGAAGGAGTAGAAAAATATCGAGCGCTGAGATGCTCTCTTGTTTTGGTTTTATCTTGGGATAGGCATAAAAATTAAGACTTCTGAGTGATTTTGAAACGAGAGAATTGCTAATGTTATTCATCTATTCTTAGTAGGTACTGTTTAGGGAGTTTTTATTTGGAACAACTCAACCCAATCACTAATGCAATGACGGTGGATGTGGAAGATTATTTTCAGGTATCCGCTTTTGAAACGGTGGTTACCCGTAGTTCTTGGGATTCCTTGCCATGCCGTGTTGAGCAAAATACGGACCGGATACTGCAGCTCTTTGCGGATCATGAGGTACATGGTACTTTTTTTATGTTGGGCTGGGTAGCTGAGCGTTATCCTGCTCTGATACAGCGTATTGTAACCGCAGGCCATGAGCTTGCCTCCCATGGGTTTTCCCACGTAAGAGTAACCGCGCAGGATCAAGAGAGCTTTCGAGAAGATGTATTGCGTACCCGAAAGTTATTAGAAGATCTATCAGGTACTCCAGTGGTGGGATATCGTGCAGCAAGTTATTCTATTGGTCGAGATAATCTGTGGGCACATGAGGTATTAGCAGAAGTAGGCTATTGTTATAGTTCGAGCATTTACCCCATCTACCATGATCTTTACGGTATGCCGGAAGCGCCTCGTTTTGCCTTTCGATCTACACAAGCCCCTATTCTTGAGATTCCTGTAACTACCGTAGAGATATTTGGCTATAAGTTTCCTTGTGGAGGAGGAGGATATTTTCGTCTTCTTCCCTATCATTTATTTCGCTGGGCATTACGTAGAGTTAATCAGCATGATAATCAGCCCAGTATTTTTTATTTCCATCCTTGGGAAATCGATCCTGATCAACCGCGTCAGCAAGGAATTAATATAAAAACGCGTGTTCGACATTATCTTAATCTCCAGCATATGGAGCAGCGATTATTACAATTGCTAAAAGATTTCCAATGGGATCGCATGGATCGAGTGTTTGCATCAAAAATTTAAATCCAGATGATTAATACTATAGCTCAAAAAAGCAAAGAGCCTTCTTTAAGGGTTTGCACTTTAACTAAAGCAGAAGAAATCCGCTGGGATGAGTTTGTGGAGGCTCATCCAGAGGCAACCTTTTTCCACTTAGCTGGCTGGAGAGAAGTGCTTGAGCAAGTTTATCAGCATAAAACTTATTATTTTTATGCAGAAGAGGATGGAAAAATTATAGGGATATTGCCTTTAGGGCGCGTTCGTAGCCGATTATTTGGAGATGCGCTGATATCAACACCTTTTTGTGTTTATGGGGGAGCCGTAGGATCTGAAAAAGCTTGTCAAGCTTTAGAAGCAGCTGCCGGCAGGTTAGCTTGGCATTTAGGCGTAGATTATCTGGAGCTACGTAATCTTCAGCCCCGTTATCCAAATTGGCCTAGATCTGATCTTTATGTGACATTTCGCAAACCTATTGATCCTGATCCAGAAAAAAATCTAGGAGCAATTCCACGTAAGCAACGAGCGATAGTGCGTAAAGGGATAGAATCAGGATTAGTCAGTGTAATTGATACAGATAATATAGAACGTTTTTTTCGTATGTATTCTGAAAGTGTACGCAATTTGGGTACGCCAGTTTTTCCGAAATATTATTTTAAAGTGCTGAAGAAGGTGTTTGGTGATCGCTGTGAAGTGTTGACGATTCTTCACAATGAGCGTCCAGTAAGCAGTGTGATGAGTTTTTATTTTCGTGATGAAGTCCTTCCTTATTATGGAGGAGGGATTGCAAGCGCTAGGGACTTTAAAGCGAATGATTTTATGTACTGGGAGCTAATGCGACGGGCTTCTGAAAGAGGCATACAGATGTTTGACTATGGGCGTAGCAAGCTTAATACGGGATCCTATCGGTTTAAAACTCATTGGGGGTTTGAGCCTAAGCCGCTACACTATGAATATAAACTGATTAAAGCCAATAAGATACCAGAAAAAAATCCCCTTAACCCACGTTATCGCTTCTTTGTTAAAGCTTGGCAGCGACTACCCATTCCCCTTACTTGGTTGATAGGGCCTAGAATTGCACGCAATCTTGGGTAAATAGTTCTATGGGTGATTTACTGTTTCTTGCACACCGAATACCGTTCCCGCCCAATAAGGGGGATAAAATACGTTCCTATCACTTATTGCACTTCCTTGCTCAGCGCTATCGTGTACATATGGGGGCTTTTGTAGATGATGGCTCCGATTGGAAATATACTACTGATCTGCAGAAATTATGTACAGGTGAGGTGTTTTTACGACCTTTATCGCCTAGGTTAGCGCTAGCCCGCTCTTTGAAAGGGCTTATAATTGGGAAGCCTCTTGGCTTGTCTTATTATGAAGATCGGCATATGAAACAATGGGTACAAGATATTGCTATGCGGTACTCGTTAGAAGGCGTGGTGATATTCTCCTCTACGATGGCGCAGTATCTACCTATTCTTTCGCCGGAAATTCCAATTATAGTGGATTTTGTTGATGTAGATTCAGAGAAGTGGCGCATCTATAGCAGAGCATCTATGCCTCCTTTTTCATGGATCTACCGTCGTGAAGCACGTACATTGTTGGCTTTTGAACGACAGATAGCTGCTCAAGTAAAGACTTCTGTATTTGTTTCTCAAGCCGAAGCTAAGCTATTTTGTCGCTTAGCCCCAGAGGTAGCCCATCGAGTTGCTTATGTTTCGAATGGGGTTGATACTGATTTTTTCTCACCCGATCGACATTATCCCTCTCCTTATGAGTCTAATCAGCAAGTCATTGTGTTTACTGGAGCAATGAATTATCGCCCTAATGTTGATGCGGTTATTTGGTTTGTTAAATCAGTTTTTCTGAAAATTTTGGAAGTAGTTCCTTCAGCCTGTTTTTATATCGTTGGTGCACAGCCAACTAAGGCAGTTCGTCGTCTTGCAGCTTATCCTCAGGTCTATGTAACGGGTACGGTTACGGATGTTCGTCCTTATTTGGCCCATGCCTATATAGTAGCAGTACCGCTGCGTATTGCCCGTGGGGTTCAAAATAAAATGCTGGAAGCTATGGCTATGGCGCGGCCCGTCATTGCAACTCCGGAGGCTGAAGAAGGTATTGATTTACCACAGATATGTCGCTATCTAATCGGTATAACCCCTGAAGAATTAAAGGAAAAAACAATAAATCTGCTGGTAAATGGGGATGAATCTAGTGCAGGTTTATCTGGACGGAGGCATGTTCTGCAAAATTATTGCTGGAATAGCCATCTTGAACGTTTTGGGGAATTACTCAATAGTCGCCATGCTAGAGGAGGTTACCAATGAGTTTTGTGATGCAAGGATATAAAGAACGATTAGATTGGGTCTCTGGCTGGACATTAGCGGCAGGAGTTACCAGTCTAGCACTTATAAGCCTATTGCTACTTTATTTTAGTACTATAACTTCTATCACGGCTATTTGGTGGCGTTCTGAGACTTTTGCCCATGGTATGCTTGTTTTCCCGATCAGTGCCTATATGATTTGGACACGACGGGAAATACTTCGTCAGCTTCAGCCAAGGCCTCGACTCATTGCTGCGTTACCAATGCTGCTATTAACCATAGGATGGTTGTTTGCTAAGGCTGCTGATGTGCTATTTGCTAAACAACTACTGTTAATGGCTATGCTTTTGGTGATGGTATGGGGAATGCTTGGAGATAAGGTGGTGCGTGCACTTGCCTTTCCGCTTGCATATTTGTTTTTTGCGGTACCTCTAGGTGAAGCATTAATCCCACCATTACAAGATTTTACAG
Source organism: Candidatus Nitrosoglobus terrae (assembly GCF_002356115.1). Lineage (NCBI taxonomy): Bacteria > Pseudomonadati > Pseudomonadota > Gammaproteobacteria > Chromatiales > Chromatiaceae > Candidatus Nitrosoglobus > Candidatus Nitrosoglobus terrae. The sequence continues at coordinate 1,326,816 of NZ_AP014836.1, read as the reverse complement.
CCGCTTTTGCTGTTAAAGGCCTACAATTCTGTAGAATACCCGTTTACTGGGAAGGGCGTTATTTAGTGATTCCATCTGGGACTTTCGTTGTCGCAGAGGCCTGTAGCGGCGTGCGTTATCTGATTGCCTCAGTTGCTCTTGGTACGCTCTACGCCTATCTGAATTATTATAGCTATTGGCGTCGAGCGCTATTTATTATTGCCGCTGTTATTGTGCCTATTATTGCTAACGGTATTCGTGCATACGGTATTATAATGCTGGCTCATCTAAGTAATATGAAACTTGCTACCGGAGTAGATCATATTATTTACGGATGGATTTTTTTTGGTATTGTCATGTTTTTACTTTTTTGGATTGGATCTTTTTGGCGTGAAATTAATCACAACAACAGTGGAGTTTCATTAGCTAAAAAGCAGCCTAGCTCTGTTAGAGACAATAATCCTTATTTAATCAGAAAATTAATTCTAACGAGTATCATCCTCCTAATAATAGCGGGGGTAGGCCCTGTAGGTAGCAGTGCGCTATTAAAACCCCAAAAGTTTGCTACTGATTGCGCGATATCCATTCCTAATGGGCAATACAATTGGGTGGGTCCTTCGACTCCGGTAGATATATGGGAGCCCAATTTTCTACAGATGGATCAAAGTATCCGTCGCACCTATCTGTCGGATGGCAACTCGGTGCAGCTTCTGGTGATCTATTACGCACAGGAACACCAAGGGGTTGAACTTGTTAGCTCTCAGAATCATCTTTATGATGAGGAGAGATGGCGTCGAATAGCGGAAAATGATCGCGTAGTTTCTTTAGATAATAGCGATTTTCAGGTTCATGAAACTGTAATGCGTTCCGCTAATACAGTACGTGTAGTCTGGCATTGGTATGATATTGCAGGTCAATTGGCGATAAATCCTATAAAAGCTAAATTTCTTGAATCTTGGGCTCACCTAACTCAGCAAACTAGAGGTTCTATGCTTATTGCAGTAGCTGCCGATAGCCAAGATGATAGTGAGATAGAGGAGGCTCGCGCGTTGTTATCAAAATTTTTAAATGGTATGCCAGTAATTTCAGTGCCTAGTTCCATGCTTGCTTGTAAGCAAAATTAGAGAAAAGCATAAAATCAATGATTGTATCTTCTCTAAGAAGAGGTCAGCCCTATGCTGTGGTTTTTAACCATAAAAATCGACCCGTGATTGCCCATGTGATCTTCCGGTTGCAAATAGGTGGCTTAGAAAATGGGCTTGTTAATCTGATTAATCATACTGCTGATAGGTATCAGCATATTATCATTTGCCTGCGAGATTTCTCATCAATTTTTGCTCAGCGTATTCAACAGCCTAATTTGCCTATCTATGCATTGCATAAACGAGAAGGGAAGGATATAGCCATTTACTTTCGATTTTGGCGGCTGATACGTAATATTAAACCTGACATTATTCATACGCGGAACCTTGCGGCCTTGGAAATGCAAGGATCTGCTGCACTAGCAGGAGTAAGAGCACGCATTCATGGTGAGCATGGCTGGGATGTTCAGGATCCGGAGGGAAAAAATTGGCGCTATCGCTGGTTACGTCGCTTACATCAACCGTTAATACATCAATATATTGCGGTATCACAACATATTGCTAACTATTTACATCAAGGAGTAAATGTACCACTTTCCCGTATCAATCCTATTTGTAATGGTGTTGACACAGAACGTTTTTATCCTAAGCGAGATCTCTCAGTATTACCCACAGGATTTGCCAGTGAAGACAGTTTAGTAATTGGGACTGTTGGCCGGCTTGAACCTATTAAGGATCAAGTTACTTTAGTGCACGCTTTTGTAAAATTAGTGAATCAAATACCAAGTGGTAAAAATTATTTACGACTTGTTATTGTAGGCGCTGGATCTCTGCATCCTAAGATTGAAGCCCTTATTGCAGAGTCAGATCTTACTCATCTTGTTTGGTTAGCAGGTGATCGTGACGATATACCCGTATTGTTACAAGCTATGGATATATTTACTTTGCCTTCGTTAGCAGAAGGAATTTCCAACACTATATTAGAGGCCATGGCAACAGGTTTACCTGTAGTGGCCACCCATGTAGGAGGAAATCCAGAATTAGTGATAGATTCTGTAACTGGGGTTTTGGTACCTGCCGCTGATCCCCAAGCTATATCGGGAGCTTTAGTCAATTATGTTGATAATCGAGAATTGATAAGAATGCATGGTCATACAGCACGCCAGCGCGCTGAAGAGAAATTTGGGATTAAATCCATGGTAGCTCGCTATACTGCATTATATGATTCTTTACTAGAAGCTCAGACTTAAAATTTAGCTATAAATAACTAATAACAAGAAGTAAAGTGATGAGTCTGCCTAAAAAAACAGTGATGTGTATTGTGGGTGCTCGGCCTAATTTTATGAAGATTGCACCGATTATGGCAGCACTTGATGGTTTGGCACCCTTAAGCTTAATACATACTGGGCAGCACTATGATGCAGCCATGCAGTTGCTATTTTTTCAGCAACTGGGCATACCTAAGCCGGATATTAATCTTGAAGTTGGCAGCGGTAGCCATGGCTGGCAGACTGGGCAAATCATGCAACGTTTTGAACCTATAATAGAAACAACAGATCCAGTTGCAGTATTAGTGGTCGGGGATGTTAACTCGACCATTGCCTGCGCGTTGGTAGCTACCAAGAAACAAGTCCCTGTTATTCATGTTGAGGCAGGTTTACGCAGCTTTGATCGCAGTATGCCAGAGGAGATAAATCGGGTCTTAACTGATCAGCTGGCCCAGCTATTGTTTACCACTGAACGGTCGGCTAGGGGAAATTTATTGCGAGAGGGTGTAGAAGATCATCGTATTCACTTTGTCGGCAATGTTATGATTGATAGCCTATTTAATCATTGCTCAAAGGCAGTTATAGCCAAAGAAACACTGATGAAATCTAGAGGAGAGGGTGCGGTAGAATCCTGTGCTAAAGGCTATGCAATATTAACCTTGCATCGTCCATCTAATGTAGATGAAATTACTACCTTACAGCGTATAATTCTGCTACTTCAGCAAATTAGTGAGCGTATCCCGATTGTTTTTCCAGTGCACCCCCGTACAAATGCAGCGCTTGATCGAAGTGGTTTACGTCAAAAATTAGCACAAATCCCGGGGATATTCCCTATCCCTCCAGTAGGTTATTTAGAGATGCTTGGATTACTAAAGAAAGCTCGGTTAGTACTCACAGATTCTGGAGGAGTACAAGAAGAAACCACTGCTTTGGGGATTCCTTGTATCACTTTACGCGATAATACGGAACGTCCTATTACGGTAGAAGAAGGAACGAATACAGTCGCAGGTATTGCTTTGGAACGAGTACTTTCAATTGTTGATGATATTTTAGCTACAGGCGGGAAATCTGGCCGTATTCCAGAGTTTTGGGATGGAAAAGCTGCCTTTAGAATTCGAGATGTTATGTTGGGTTGGTTAGATGATCTAAAGTAAGATGGAAATAGGTCGCTAACAATAATAGGGTGGTTTTCAGGAAAAAATAACTTTTCAAAACTCTTGTATGTGTGGCATAGCAGGTATTTTTGATCTCTACGAGCGCCGTCCTATTGACGCTGACATTCTCTCTCGTATGAATGATATTCAGAGTCATCGAGGACCAGATGATAGGGGCATTCATATTGAATCGGGTATTGGTTTTGCGCATCGCCGTCTTTCTATCATTGATTTATCCTTTGGTCATCAACCATTGAGTAATGAGGATGGTACAGTTTGGGTAATTTTCAATGGTGAGATCTATAATTTTAAGGCGCTAATGGATGATCTGAGTCGTCGTGGCCATATTTTTCGCACCCGATGTGATACAGAGGTTATAGTCCACGCTTGGGAGGAGTGGGGAGAGAAATGTGTACATCGCTTCCGGGGCATGTTTGCCTTTGCTATATGGGATCGGAAACAGGAAACGGTCTTTCTGGCTCGGGATAGATTAGGCATTAAACCACTTTACTATGGACTACTGCCCGATAAGCGTTTAGTTTTTGGCTCTGAGCTTAAGGCGTTATTAGTACACCCAGATTTACCTCGTCATCTTGATCCTTTAGCAGTAGAAGATTACTTTGCCTTTGGATATATTCCAGATCCACGTACTATTTTCTCTAGCGTCCATAAGTTAGCGCCGGGGCATACGCTGACGTTATGTCGGGGATCAGTAATACCAGAACCACGACAATACTGGGATGCCATTTTTGAGCCAAGAGCATTAGAGTTAGAAGAAACCATAGAAAAGACTTTAGTTGAGAAGATTCGTGAAGCGGTCGATATTAGATTGATTGCAGACGTACCTCTGGGTGCGTTTCTCTCTGGAGGCGTAGATTCCAGTGCTGTTGTAGCGATGATGGCTCAGCTTTCGGATAAACCGGTACATACCTGCTCAATTGGGTTTTCAGACCCTGCATTTGATGAGTCTAATTATGCACAGCAAGTCGCCCATCGCTATGGTACTGATCATTACCATGCTCAGGTGAATCAGGATGATTTTGGGCTGGTTGATCGCTTAGCTGGAATTTATGATGAGCCTTATGCTGACTCATCAGCAATTCCCACCTATAGGGTTTGTGAGCTTGCTCGCCAACAAGTAAAAGTTGCCTTATCTGGCGATGGAGGGGATGAGCTTTTCGCAGGCTATCGACGTTACCGGTGGCACTTACATGAGCAGCGAATACGTGATTTATTACCATTAAGTTTACGACGACCGTTATTTGGTAGGCTTGGGCGAATTTATCCCAAGCTGGATTGGGCTCCTCGCGTTTTTCGTGCTAAAACCACTTTTCAGGCACTAGCACGAGATACTGTTGAAGCTTACTTTCACAGTGTAGCGATAATCTCGGAGGGATTACGTAATAGTTTTTTCAGTGAAGATATGCGCCGTGATCTTCAAGGCTATAGCGCACTGGAGGTTTTAAAAGAGCATGCCTGCCATGGACCTAAGCACCCATTGTTGCAGGTACAGTACTTAGATATGAAGACTTACTTACCTGGAGATATCCTGACTAAGGTAGATCGGGCGAGCATGGCCCATGGGCTTGAAGTACGGGTACCGTTATTAGATCATCCACTTGTAGAGTGGGTTGGGACGCTTGACCCTAGCCTTAAATATCAAAGCGGGGAAGGTAAATATATATTTAAACGAGCTTTACGCCCTTATCTTTCGGATGAGATCTTGTATCGGCCGAAAATGGGCTTTGCAGTACCCCTTGCAGCTTGGTTTCGAGGACCATTACGTGAACGGGTACGGACGGTGGTTACTGGAAGAAATTTAACTGAAACTGGTTTTTTTGAGATGAAATCTCTGCAACGGCTTGTTGATCAGCATTTATCAGGATTACGAGATTATAGTGCACCTATTTGGTCTCTTTTGATGTTTGAGGCATTTTTACGACAAACTCTTAAAGGGGAAAGCGCTATAACTCATGAGTCTGAGAGTCCGTTTCGTAAAGTGGTATAAGGCTATTAGCGTTCGTAATTAAAATTAGCCTTGAAGTGGGCTTAAGTTAAGAATGAAAATCCTCCATGTCCTTGATCACTCTCTACCACTTCAAAGCGGGTATAGTTTTCGTACTTGGTCTATCCTCAAACAACAACGGGCCTTGGGCTGGGAAACTTTTCATGTCACTAGTCCTAAGCATAATGTAGCTGCAGGCAAAGTGGTAGAAAAAGAAGAGTTTGATGGATTTGAGTTTTTTCGGGTCTTAGATCCATTAAGTAGGGTAGATAAAATTCCTCTTCTACGGCAATGGGTGGTTATTAAAGCATTAGAATATAGGCTACTAAAATTAATTCCAATAATAAAACCTGATATTATACATGCTCACTCACCCGCCCTAAATGGTAAGGCTGCTATTCGTGCTGCCAAACAATTTGGGATACCCGTAGTTTATGAAGTACGAGCCTTCTGGGAAGATGCTGCCGTAGATCATGGAAAACATCAAGCATGGGGAATACGTTATCGCTTATCCCGAAATTTAGAAACTCAGGTATTAACCCATGCAGATGGTATTGTGACTATATGTGAAGGACTCCGGAGTGAGATTATTGAGCGGGATGTTCCGTCAGAAAAAATTATTGTGGTACCTAATGCAGTTGATGTTGAACAGTTTCGTTATAGTTATTTTGAAGATTCTCAGCTGCGAGTTTCTCTAGGGCTTGAAGGGAAATTAGTTTTAGGGTTTCTAGGTTCATTTTACGCTTATGAAGGATTGGATCTATTATTACAAGCTTTCCCAAAGATTCTAAAAGAATATCCAAATGCTCGAGTGTTGTTGACTGGCGGGGGACCTCAGAGTAAACATTTACAACGGCTTGCTCTAAAGTTAGGGCTAACTGATAAGGTGATTTTTACTGGTCGGGTACCAAATACGGAAATATATCGCTACTATAATTTAGTGGATATTGCCGTCTACCCACGCCTTCAGATGCGACTTACAGATCTAGTGACTCCTCTTAAACCACTGGAGGCGATGGCTCAGGGAAAGCTTGTTGTAGCTTCTGATGTGGGCGGGCATCGAGAGCTGATTAGAGATGGGCAGACTGGTTCTCTCTTTAAAGCTGGAAATATAGAGGCGTTGGCCTCTACGATTATAGCTTTACTCGGGAGTCCTCATTGTTGGGATGCTTTCCGTGAGGCAGGTCGTGCTTTCGTAGAGACAGAGCGAACTTGGACGCAAAGCGTGATGAAGTATGCTTCATTATATTCCCGTCTTATAGATAGATAAGAGGCTAAAGATATTGCTTAAGATTGGCTTGATTGGTCCATTACCTCCGCCGAGCGGTGGTATGGCAAATCAGACTTTGCAGCTGGCCAGTTTGCTACGTCAGTCAAATATCCAAGTTGAGTTGATCCAGGTGAACGCCCCTTATCATCCAATGTGGATAAGCCAGTTTCATGGTTTAAGGGCAATAGCGCGTTTGTTGCCTTATTTATTCCAACTATGGAGAGTATCAGGACGGGTGAATGTATTTCATATTATGGGAAACTCTGGTTGGTCTTGGTATCTTTTTGCAGCGCCTGCTATATGGATTGGCTCTTGGCATGGGGTGCGTGTTGTTCTGAATTATCGGGGAGGAGAAGCTGGGGTATTTTTTGAGAGATCATTTCGCTGGATTCGATCTACCCTAAAGCGGGTTAATCAGATTATTGTACCCTCGGGGTTTCTTGAGGATATCTTTTCTAGATATGGATTCTCAGTATCAATTGTGCCTAATATTATTAATTTGTCGAGATTCTCTCCACAGGGGCGATCTAAAAATTTAGCTACTACTGATCCGCATATTGTTGTCTCTCGGAATTTAGAATCCATTTATGATATTCCTACCGCTATACATACGCTGAAAGCAGTACATCGTCAGTTTCCTACGGCTCGAATGACGATTGCAGGGTCAGGAGCTGAGTTAGAGTCATTACAAGCTTTGGCTCATGAGTTAGAACTTTCCGATAGCATTTACTTTACAGGTAGAATTGATAACGATTCTATGGCGAATCTTTATGATTCTGCTCATATAGTATTGAATACCAGCTTGGTTGATAATATGCCTATTTCGATTTTAGAAGCACTCGCAAGTGGCGTACCTGTTGTGAGTACTGCTGCTGGGGGTATTCCTTATTTAATCACCCATCGTATCGATGGGCTTCTTACCTCTTTAAGGGATGCTGAGGCTTTAGCTGCCTGTATTATAGAGCTATTAAAAAACGCTGATCTTCGGAATAGGATCATCTCTGCGGGTTTGGATAAAGTACGGCAATTTCAATGGGATTCAGTGCGGCCAAAATTATTTGCCGCTTATGGCTATTCAACAACCGATGATAGATATAACTTAAGTCAGGCGGGATCAGGTGCAGCGTAGCTTGTATACAAAGCTAGTAGCTTCTGCGTTATTTCCTTTGCATGAGCGGCTTAAAGGTCATACCACTACGCAAATTCTTAAACGGCTAGAAAAATCACAATGGCTGCCCCCTGAGAAGCTTGAATCTCTTCGTATTGAACGGCTACGAGTATTTCTCAAAGAAGCACAATTACATGCGCCTTATTATCGAGATTTATTTCACCAGATAAAGTTTTTGCCAGAGCAGCTAACTAGCCTTCAAGATCTTCAACAAATCCCTTTATTAGATAAATCGACGATCCGCGAGTATGCTTTAAAGCTTAAAGCAGATAATATAGATACCTTAATGCCGTTTAACACCGGTGGCTCAACGGGTGAACCGCTTATTTTTTATCTTAGTAAAGATAGGGTTAGCCATGACGTGGCTGCTAAATGGCGAGCAACTCGATGGTGGGGAGTGGATATTGGCGATCCAGAAGTTGTCATATGGGGATCGCCAATAGAGCTTAAGAGTCAAGATCGGCTGCGAAAATGGCGGGATCATCTTCTACGTAGCCGCTTACTGCCGGCATTTGAGATGTCTAAGCATAATTTAGATTATTTTATCGCTGAAATTCAGCGTCTGTGCCCAAAAATGCTATTTGGCTATCCAAGCGCTATTGCCCATGTTGCAAGGCATGCACAAGAGTATGGTGCGCAGATGAATACTCTGGGTATACGGGTAGCTTTTGTCACGGGAGAGCGCCTCTATAATAATCAGCGTCTCCTTATTGAAGAGGTGTTTGGGTGTTCGGTAGCAAATGGATATGGTGGGCGTGATGCAGGTTTTATTGCCCATCAATGTCAGGCCGGCAGCCTGCATATTATGGCTGAGGATATTGTCGTGGAGCTTATCGACCATAAAGGAAAATCCGTGCCAATGGGCGATTCAGGAGAGATAGTCATTACCCATCTTGCCACTAATGGGTTTCCCTTCATCCGTTACCGTACTGGAGATATAGCCGCTTTTGATGATCAACGATGCATTTGTGGACGATCTCTTCCCGTAGTTAAAGAAATCCAGGGGCGAACTACCGATTTTATTGTGGCCTTAGATGGAACTGTAATGCACGGGTTAGCTCTAATCTATGTTTTGCGGGATCTTTCAGGAGTGAGATCATTTAAGATTATTCAAGAAAGTAAAGCTGAGATACGAGTGTTAGTAATTCCTACAGAAAAATACGATAATCTTACGGGAGATCTGATTCGGCGGGGTTTTCAAGATCGCCTTGGTAAAGAGGTTTCTGTGATTGTTAATTTAGTTACGGAAATACCTCCTGAGCGCTCAGGTAAATTTCGCTATGTTGTAAGCCATGTAATAACACACCCATAGTTATGGCGCTTTCTTTAAAAATTAATCAAGAGTTTTGATTCTGTGAAAATACTTCAATAAAGGCTTCTAGCACCTTTTTTATTTATATTTTTATTTATGATGAGAAGTTTTCAAAAGTGGAGAAAATAAGTATTGGCTAGCGTTCGTAAGAGCTTACTGATTTCAACAGCAGAGCGCGGTTCTTCGATGGTTTTAATGATCATCTCTACGGTAATTATTGCGCGGTTATTAACCCCTCAAGAAATAGGCATTTTCTCTATTGGTATGGTATTAGTGAGGGTTGCTGATTCAGTACGAGATTTTGGTGTTAGCCAGTATATCATTTGCACCTCTGAGCTGACTAAAGAGAAAATGCAGACAGCTCAAGGGATTACCTTACTGGTAGCCTCAGGATTAGGGTTAGTGCTTGTTATGTTGGCTCAACCTCTGGCGAATTTCTACGGTGAGCTTGGAGTATATAAAGTAGTATTAGTTTTATCAGCTAATTTCTTTCTGCTGCCATTGTGTACTGTAGTCATGGCTTATTGGCACCGTGAAATGAGTTTTGGGCGTATTTATTTAGTGCATATGAGCGCCCAGATAACCCGGTTTATAACCGTACTTACTCTTGCGTTAACAGGTTTTAGTTATATGAGTATGGCTTGGTCGCAAGTCGCAGGTACGCTTGCTATGGTGATGGTGGTTGCCTATTTTCGTCCTGAAATAGCCCCGCTACGCCCCTCTATGCATGGTGGGCGTTCTGTAGTTTCTTTTTCGTCAAAAGCAATGAGTGCAAGTATTGCCCGTGAGATAAGCGAGGGTTCTCCTGAATTGGTTATTGGTAAACTACAGGATGTTAATGCAGTGGGTCTATTCGGGCGCGCAGTCGGTACTATCCAGATATTTGAGCAAGTTATTCTAGCTTCTATCCGTCCGGTAATATTACCTTATTTTTCTAAGCATAAGCGTCAAGGAAAAAGTATTAAATATCATTATTTGCAAGCATTGACTTATGTAACAGGATTAGCCTGGCCTTTTTATGGGTGTCTATTTTTTCTGGCTGGACCCGTGATTCGGTTACTGTATGGCCCTCAATGGGTATCTTCGGTACCCATTGCTGAGATTCTCTGCTTTATGGGTGTCTTACGGATTTTGTTCTCCCTTAATCAAGAACTTGCTGTTGCACTAAGTAATCCAGGGGTAACACTACGTATTAATATTATTAGTGGTATTTTTAAACTTGCTATATTAATAATTACTGTTCCTTACGGGTTAAAGGCTGCCGCCCTAGGTTTAATAGCCGCCACTATTATCCAGATTCTCCTATGGATCAGATCGTTACAAAAACTTCTTGGCATTGATATAGCGGGATATCTTCAATCACTTAGTAAGAGCATGTTGGTAACTTTGGTAAGTGTCCTACCTATTATGCCCCTATGGTTTGCCTATGATAACCTGTGGGATGTTTCAGTAAATGAGTTTGTAATAACCGCTCTAGGGGCAGCAGGGGCATGGATAATTGCTTTATGGGTAGTTCACCATCCTTTAGCGGATGAAATAACCCATGCATTGCGTGCATTCCGAAAAAATTCTGCTGCAATGCTGTGAGAGGAGAGTAATCTGTCAATAAAATATCTAGCGCATTTTCGGATCGGGTTTTAGTGGCTATTTCTTATAATCAAAATCAGCTGCCTATATCAAGATAAGCCTTTTATGGCTGGATCGTCGCTGAAGCTTTGGAAAAAATGATATAACTACGTGACTTAATTGGCCGGAGGAATTAGCGATTAGCCACCACGTTGCTTGGAAGCATAATGTTGGTTATTTATTCCCTTTTTGAGCAAACGGGAGATTTTAATGAGCGTCTGCCTCTATATAAGACGAGAATAATAATCTTTGGTAAAATCTAGCCTTAGAACCAGATTTGGTTTTTGTACCACAGCGGATAGCTGCCCTCAAATAAAGGGAAGCTATTTAGGCTCTGCATTGGTTAGCTTATGCCGTCGTCATGGAAGAATTTAATTACCTCAGCCATAGGAAGGTAATCTAGCCTGTTTTTCAGCCTTAGTTTAATGATTCGTTGGATTATAACCGAGTTGTTTTGCTACTGAACCTGCGATTTGACGGATGATCATTAACTCATACCAAGAGAGATGCCTAGGTATGGCATCAATCCCTATATGCCCCGTGATGCGTCGAGATAGTACGTTGCTATCTAACTCAAGATTGAGATATTCGGCTAGCTGATTTATTTCATAGCAGCTACTAGTCAATTTTTCAAAGGGTATTAGTACTCCACCAATATGTTTAGCATTTTGTAAATAATCTTGAACAAGCTGAGTCCAGAATTTAGCAAAGGTATAGGCGTTTGGTACAGGGTGATTAGGCCAAGCCGCATAATAAGTTAGGCCTTTGTAGGAGCGATAAGCATTATAGACGTTTCGGTATAAGAATAGGAACTTAGCTTTTGGGTAGAGCCATTTAAGATATAAAGCGTGTTGGGTATTAAGGCGTACTTCCTTAAGCCCCCAATGCTGTGCTCCTGCCGCTTTTGCAGGTTGAGCAAAAAGGTAGTCAAAAAATTGTAGGTGGGCCGCTTTCAAGTGATGGGATTCTGGGTAGAGATTGGCAATCCAGGCAGCAGATAGATCTTTTAATTGCGGGGTATTTTTTAAATAAAAATGCTCTGGTGGGTATTTCTGATTGAAAGGCTGTAAAGTTGAGGCGAGAGTTTGAATATAGTTGCAATGAGCGTATGGCTCACCCCAAATAAGCGTGTTCCCGCTAGAGCAAATTAAGCGCTGAAGGAGGGTAGAGCCGCTGCGCCAACCGGCAGAGAAAATAAAGATAGGAGCCTCTTCCGAGGAGGGTTGTGTTTTATCTGTGCTTGAATGCTCCAGATATCTAATGCCTTCAGCAATGGTAGATAGTCGTTCTATGGCGCGCTGCTTTTGATAATAGCTGGTGTATCTAAATCCTACTTTAGCAAGTATGGTACCAAGTTGGCGCCGAGTGTACTGATGAAAAGCGGTGAAAAACGAGTTAGACATTTGTAGCCTCATAAGTAATTATGAAAAAGGCGATAATGGCGGTAATATTAAAGTAAAAATATGAAGATATGAAGAATTTTAGAGATCAGGATACAGTACTAGTGAATTCTTACCGTCAGGTGATGAGCAAAGAATACCGAGGGGAAACCTTTGAGGAACTACCTGTCCATGCAATTCAAGGATTGCATGGTTTTTTAGAAATAGTAATTCAGTACCATATTCTTGAAGGAGGATAGGTACTTGATGTTGAGGCCGGTAACGGTGCTATGTTGGTGCGTTTGACAAAATTAGGATACTAAGCATTAGCTATCGGTATTGTCGAAAAGAACTTCAGACTTCATGGCAAGATGCCCTTTGTAGTCGTTAGTTTGAATCAGCCTTTCGCTACAGATATATTAAAGACATATTCCGATTTCGCGAGGCGTTAAGCTGTTACGGCTAGGATGGCATCATCGTTACCACATCTAAACCTAATATTGAAAACCTTGGGCATTTTAAGAGTGTTAGTATTAAACAGAAATTACCCTCTCTTCCTGCTGCTTTGCAGGGGGAGCATTAGTAGGTAGGCAAATTGCCTAATATGTAGTCGTATTATAGATAATGAAGATAGATCTCTTTGAAATTTGGATAGGAAAAATTCTTAACCTACCAGGTGGTTCTCGACTTTCCGTGCTGATTTATCATCGAGTGCTTCCTAAACCCGATCCACTACGGCGAGGGGAAGTGGATACGGAAGCCTTTGAAGGTCATATGAGAATTATAAAGCAGTATTTTTCTGTGCTACCGCTTACTGAAGCAATACAATGTTTACATCAAGGCGGTCTTCCAAGACGAGCACTTTGTGTGACTTTTGATGATGGTTATCAAGATAATGTAACCCATGCCCTACCGATACTACAACGTCATGGTTTATGCGCTAGTTTTTTTATTGCCTCGGGGCATCTAGATGGCGGACGGATGTGGAATGATACCGTGATCGATGCGATAGGCCAAGCTTCAGGATCAATTTTAGATTTGAGAGAGCGGGAATTGGGTTGCTATGATTTGACTACATTAGAATCTCGTCGACAGGCGGCTACAGCGCTTATTGCTCAGCTAAAATATTCAGATGAAGTTAATCGGCGAGAGGAGATAGCAGCTTATATACTTGAAATGGCAGGTAATCCGCTTTTAAATAGCCCCATGATGAATCGCTCTGATATAGTGACCCTTCGCCAAGCTGGGATGGAGATTGGCGGGCACACTCGTAATCATCCTATTTTATCCTGCTTATCGTTTGAGAGAGCACAGGAAGAAATTATCTCTAACAAAAAAGAACTGGAGGAAACACTAGGTGAGCCTATTGATCTTTTTGCTTACCCCAATGGAAAGCCAGGTATAGATTTTAGGCGGGAGCACGTGGAGATGGTAAGGGCAGCTGGCTATAAAGCAGCAGTGACTACAGCGTGGGGAGCCGCTCGCCAAGGGGTGGATCTTTACCAGATACCACGGTTTACTCCATGGGATCGTACACCACTACGTTTTGTCGCCAGGTTAACTGAAAATGCATTACGATATCGACCCGTAAGTTGCCCTTTATAAAAAATATAAATAGCTCATCATCCTTAGGGATATATGGCGGTTAAGCGACTTTTCAGATCTAAGCTATAAAACCAGTTTTAAATAATGAATCATATTCAAGTAGAAGTAGTAGAGGATGAGGATCACTTTTTAGGGCTGAAATCACAATGGAATATGTTGGTAGATCAGGTTTCTAGTTCTCATCATATATTCCTATGCTATGAATGGTTCGATTCGGTTTGGCAATGGCGTCGACAAGAGGCTAAGCTATGGATATTATTGGTGTGGCGAGACTCAACTTTGATTGGGATCTGTCCCTTTATCCGCTCTACTTGTCGGTTGCGGGGGTTACCGTTGCGCGTTGTAGAGTTCTTATCTGTGCCGGATACTCAGTACTGCGATCTTATTGCTATGCCTGGAGAGGAATCTCTTATTACCTGTACATTAGCAGGCTGGTTAAAGAGATGCAGTTACCAGTGGGATCTGGTTGATTTACGGTATTTACCAGTTTCAGCTGCAATAGATACTCTGGTCGATAATCTTGCTGCTAGCGGGTTTGCTCAAGCAATAGGCGCGGAAACGCGAAATTATTATATCTCGCTAGAAGGAGGATGGGAAAATTTCTACCAAAAGCGTAGTCGACGCCTTAAAAAAGGCAATAATCTTGTGGCTAATCATTTAACTCGGGCAGGTAAAATTGAGCTTGAGTGGGTACAAGATTTTTCTCGGAAGGAAGTAGCGCTACAAACTGCAGTTGCAATGTCCGTGTCCAGTTGGAAAGAGGATAAGCTTGGTGCTTTAAATAAAACAGGCCCTTATGCTTTTATTCGGCGTTTGACGGAATATGCAGCACACTGTGATTGGCTGTCTATCTGGATTTTGTGGCTTAATGGCCATCCGCTAGCCTGTGAATATCAGCTTAAGTGCCAAAATAATATTTATGCACTACGTTCTGACTATGATCTGACTCAAGCAGAGCTTTCACCCGGTACTTATCTGAACTGGAAGATTATTGAAGCCTTATTTCAAACTTCTTTAACCCGTTATTACTTTGGTCCCGGTGATAATAGCTATAAGCTCCGCTGGACGGATTCAGCTGAATCTTTAAAGCGGCGATTTGTATATGGTCAATCTGCTTTAGCCCGGTTAAGTTATTTTGTGGAAGAGCATGGAATTCCTTTGCTGCGACGCTTGCGTAGTTTTATTAAAGTTTTTGCTACCTCTAAGGAGATTAAATCATGAGAGGGCTATGGGGTTGGTTTCAATATAATCCAGGGTCTGAAGAGATAGGGCGATGCCTTTTATCGATTATGGCTCAAGAGAATCTAGCCAGTAGCCCTGTTTTTGTTAACCATTCTATCGCAGTCACTGGCCATCATCCTGATCGTCTACTGATTAGAGAACAGGAGGGTGTTATTGCAGTTGTAGTGGGTAATGCTCGTTGGAATGATGATCCCCTAAATGAAGATATGTTGCAAGGGTTAGTCAGCAGATTTCGTCGTGATAGGCTAGAAATGTTAGCTCAGCTAAAAGGGGCTTTTGCTTTAGCAATACTAGATAGCACTGAGAATGAGGCGCTATTAGCTGTAGATCGCTATGGAGCTTATGCGCTTTGTTATAGCGAGATGAATGGATCTTTAGTTTTTGGCCCCACTCCCGCTGAAGTAGTGGCTCACCCAGCCATAATCACTGAAATAGATTCCCAATCTATTTTTGATTATGCCTATTTTCATATAATTCCAGCGCCAAAAACTATCTATCAAAAAGTATGGCGGCTACCTCCAGGTCAAGCACTACATTATCGTCGAGGAGTAATTGAAGCAAAACCTTATTGGCGCTATGTATTCCATGAGCAGGCTCGGCAACCGCCACTGGCAGAGCTTAAGGAAACGTTTCGGGATACATTATGTCAAGCTGTTACTCGATCTGTGCAAGGGAATAAGTCTGTTGGTGCGTTTTTAAGCGGAGGTACAGACAGTTCTACTGTAACGGGTTTACTAGGTAAGGCCCTAGATCAGCCGGCACGTACTTACTCTATTGGTTTTGCTGCTGATGGTTATGATGAAACCCACTATGCTCGTATTACAGCTAATCATTTTGGCACAGATCACCATGAATATTATGTAACACCCCAAGATATAATAACGGCTATTCCTAAAATAACCCGTGCTTACGGGCAACCTTTTGGCAATGCTTCGGCGGTTCCTACTTTCTTCTGCGCCCAATTGGCTAAAGAAGATGGGATTGATTGTTTACTTGGGGGCGATGGTGGGGATGAGTTATTTGGTGGCAATACACGTTATGCTAAGCAATGGATACTCTCTCTCTATGAGCAAATCCCAAAGATGCTGCGAAGAGGGTTAATTGAGCCCATAATTAAAGTTCCTCAAGCTCAGCGGCTACCTATTATAGCGAAACTACAGCGTTATATTGAACGGGCAGCTGTTCCAATGCCAAACAGGATGGAGTCTTATAATCTCATTAATAGAATAGGTTCGGAGCAGATTTTTTCTGGAAACTTCCTCACTTCTATTAATCAAGACTCACCGCTGCAACATTTGATTTCTCTTTATCAAGGAGTTGTTGCTAAGAGTCTTATTAATCGTATGTTGGGTTATGATTTAAGAATTACGTTGGCGGATAACGATTTACCTAAAGTGGTAGGGATGTGTAGTGCTGCTGGTGTTGATGTAGCTTTCCCGATGTTAGATGATGCTGTTGGTGATTTTGCAGCATCTTTACCGTCTAATTTCAAAGTCAAGCGTACACAGTTGCGTTATTTTTTTAAGGAAGCCTTACGAGGTTTTCTCCCCGATGCGGTGATAGCTAAGCATAAACACGGTTTTGGATTGCCTGTTGGTGTATGGTTAAAGGATTATCAGCCTTTGTATGAGCTTGTAGGAGATAGCTTGATGAGCTTGCGTGGCCGAGGGTTTATACAGCCGGCATTAATAGATGATCTTATTGGGCCACGCCTTCATGAGCATGCAGCCTATTATGGTACTTTATCGTGGGTTCTTATGATTTTAGAGCAATGGCTTCAGGAAGAGGAATCTACACGGCTGGCGCAGCAGAAATCTCTAGAGTCATTATCTATTTATAAAGCTAAAAATGGATAATATACTTTTAGTTTTTCTGCTTGTGATGGCCATCTTTGTATTTTCTACCGCTGGTTGGTGAACGGATAGCTATTATTAGTAAAGACTCGATATCTAACACTTAAATGAAATTTTAATCAAAAAATAATTTTATAATGTTATCTTTTAATTTTATCTTGCTAAGCATCATTTTTAGACAGCATGAGATTGTTAGCTTTATTAAATGCTGGGTATTAGTATGTGCTCTAGTAATTCTAGCAGGATCTGCGCAAGCAGCAATGATTACAGGCCCGTATCATGATCCGTCGAATTATACTGCGGGGTGGACCTCAGGGGCTTATGCTAAGGTAGGCGATGGACGCAACTGTATTATTTTTTTATTTGGCAATGCCACTGCAGGAACGCCAAACAACTCAGTACGATGTTTTGATTCATCGAGCAATACCTTTAGCTATCTACAACAAGCCAATGAAGGTTCAGGGCCCACCTTTGCGATAACGGGAAATGGAATTAACGATCGAGACAACCACTTAAGTCTAAGTATCCCTGGTAGAGGGCTGGTGATTTTGGGAGGCGCTTATTTAAATGGCAAACCTAACCAGAATGGTTTCTTTGATTACGCTAGCCTCCAGTGGGTTGATATTAATACGGTGATGGGCGGGTTGTTTAAAGCGCCTGCCGGATTTAACTGGTCTGCCTTTAATCCAGCGATGGTCTGGAGTGAAGATCAAAACATGGGCTTTGTCTATGGTGGAGCGTTCAACGGTAGCCCGAGTAAATTTATTACGCTGATTCATCCCCAGTCTGATGGAACTTATAGCTTGGAGCCTGTAAATGGAGTGGCCAACACCGATGCCTGTGAAAACATGCGTAATAGCGCGGTAGCGGCGGGACAGTGGGTGTACATTGTGGGCGGGGTGTGTAATGAGGGAGGCGTATTGGTTGATAGCAAAAAGTTTAGAAGATTTAATTTAGTAACCCGGCAATGGGATGTGAGTCTTCCTAATCTACCGGTTAGCCGTTCCTATCCCCAAGTCACCTATGATCAAGGCACAGGAGACATTGTTGTCTATGGGGGCAATCCTACCACACTGGGATCCAATGCCAACTGGACGGGCACCAATAGTGTGTTTACTTGGAATATTCATAACCAGGGGCCTGCTTGGGTAGACATTACCGCCCAAGCCAATATGCCGGCGGTACGGATGCCGTTTGGGGCCTATGATCCGACGACAGAGAAGCACTGTTATCGGGGGGGGGCCTATTTTGATAGCAATGGAAATATTATCTCTGGAGGCTATAGTAGTAGTAATACTTGGTGCTTACAGTTGGCTGGTAATGTATCGGGGGGCAGTAGTGGTTCTGTACCGCCTACCTCACCGCCGGTAAATCCAGATCCTCCCCCGCCCCCTGTGACTCCGCCGGTAAGTCCGCCGGTAACTCCCCCCCCAAGTTCCTCTGGTGGGAGCGGATCAAGCTCTACTGATAGCCAAATCCAAGCTCTACAAAAGCAATTGAATATATTGCTACAACAGTACACAGAAAATTATCCTGATGTGGTAATGACTAAAAATGAGCTTATGGCACTGTTAGCACAAAAAGCTCAACAATTAGGCGTTCCTATCAGTGGCAGCTCTTCTGTGGGTTCAAACCCTACTCCCCCGCCCCCTGTGACTCCGCCGGTAAGTCCGCCGGTAACTCCCCCCCCAAGTTCCTCTGGTGCACCGGCCCAGATTATTTCTGGAGAGATTAAAGTGACTGCCGTCCCGCAAGCGCTACCGCCGTTAAAAAGCAGCCTAAGCCCCTATGGAGCCGCTAAGCATATGCGCTTAACAGAACTGGGAGATGGCAAGCTGTATGTGGTGGCCGGTGACTGGGGTGGAGGAGATTATACCCCGTTTCCTTTTGGAGATAGCGTCGTTGCCCAAGATGGCCGACAAGATTTACACAGCTATGATGTCCTTGCGAACACTTGGAAAATAGAAGCCCATTACTGTGGTAACTCGACGGGCAACTATCCTAGGCATCCCGATGAAGTGGGCCAGCTATGGGATACGAAACGACAACGGATGTGGCTAGGGCCTGGGATTTGGTATCCCTACAATGACACCTGTAATCAAGGGGGGGGCTTTGGTATTCTCTCTTACTTTGACTTTATCAGCCGTCAATGGGTACAGCCGGAAGGCTTACCGGCAGAGCCGATGAAGACCATGCAAGCTCGACCAAGACCCTCTGCCCATGGGATTTATGATGCTCAAACGGATAAACTGATTTTCCTAGATGACCGTAGCGCCTACTACTTTGACCCCGATACCCAAACATGGGCCACCTATCCCCATACCTTTGGCTTGTTTGCCGATGGCACGGTAGCGCAGGTAGGCCGCTATATCTATATTACCAATGAGGCCAGCAGCATCATGAAAGGCTTTGGAGATGTCTATAGTTTATGGCGCTGGAATATTGATACCCATACCTTTGAGGAAATGGGATTGCTGCCTGATGACTTGCGCGATGGGAATGGGGATGATTGGGGAAGAGTGTACATGGCGGCCTTAGGCGATAAGATAGCCATGTATAAGCAGATGAATAATGGCGTATCAGGCAAGATAAACCAGTTTACGTATCCCTCTTCAGTGTACGTCTATGATGCCGCTAAAGATACTTACCAAAAGGTGGTGTGGGATGATCCCGCGACGACGTTAACCGATAAGATTAAAGGTAACACCATGACTTGGCATAGCTCGGGTTGGATGGTGCTCTTTGGCTGTGTGGGGGATGCCGGTTGTGATTATTCTCATCCGATGACTCATATTGGGCTGGTGGATTTAAGACAGTTTGAGGGTACGGGGGAAAATATACCGAATAATTAGGTGGCTGCCTAAGGGTTTTTAAACAATATGAGAGCAGTAATTTAACTAATATTAAGCTAATTATCCAGCGGTTATATAATTTCGGCCGCTGGGTAATGGTGAGGATAATAAGCGGTATTAATTAGATTTTTTGAGGGGCTTCCATGCTCCTTGTTTTTCTAGTAGCTTACGTAGCCCTAGGAAGGGGTAGTTAAGCGCATAGGCTTTTTGTGCTACTTTATTAGCTTCTTTAGCCTTTCCTTCATCTAGTAATGCTAGCCCTAGGTTATAATAAGCTTCACTGTAATCTTCCTTTAGGCTAATTGCTTTACGGTACTGAGCAATGGCCTCCTCAAGCTTTCCTTGGCGATGGAGATAGAATCCATAAATCCCATAGGTAGAAGCTGTATTAGGGAACAGCTTTAAAGCGCGACCAAAATACTCCTCAGCAAATTTGTATTTATGGAATTCAGAGGTATACTGCGCAAGTATCGTAAGTGCCCTTGGGTGGTTGGGGAAATAATCAAGAATAAATTTAATATTATTCTCGACTTTAGGATAATACTTGTCCCTCAATCCGTCATAGATAAGATTTATATGGTATCCTTCAACGTTGGTTAAAAGATTAGATGGCTGGCTTGCCCGATCATAATAATCGTATACACGCCGGGATTGGCTCTCTGTCGGTAGTATAAGCAGGGTGATCAGCAGAATACTTAGAGATAAATAACGTAACACGATTGATAAACTCCTTAGTTTTTTAGATTTTTTACAAAAAAATTAATTTATATTGGCACATGGCCGTTAATAAAGATCAAGCGGCGATTCATCGCGCTGTAGGTAATCTTGTCTATTTGTCTTGGTACGGAGATTTAGGGGGTGGTGAATTAAGGTTATTAGATCATATTCAAGGCACAAAGTTTCCCCATAAAGATATCACTGTAGTGTTAGGTGAAAATGGTTCTCTTGTAAATAGAGTACAAGCATTTGGCTGTAGCGTGTTAGTGTCTGGTTGGCACGGATCGGCTAGCGGCATTACTGGGTTGCTAGCGCGACGTCTTGGCCGTTGGCGTCTTGATCGCTTATTCCGGACAATAAAAAATACATCTAGTCTTAAGTCAATAGTTGTTTGTAATACCTATCCTGATTTAAATACGGGTGGCCGGTTAGCAGTTCGAAGAGGGCTTACAGTGATATGGCGTGCTAGAGCAGATACCTTTGTTCCTTGGGGTATTAAGCTGGAGCAACGCCAAGAACTTGTACGCTTTCTTAATGAAAACGTATTCCGTGTAGCAGCAACAACCCGTTATGAGGCGGAAGCTATGCTGGAGGCAGGTGTTAATCCTACATTAGTTGAAGTTATCCCTAATGGGATTCCGCTCAATACCTATAATACTGCCCAAGATAGAGGGCAGGATCTTCGCGCTCATCTAAATATCTCACAAGAAGCTTTGGTAATAGCGTTTGTAGCTCGTATGGTACCGCAGAAAGGGTATGAGGTATTTCTCCGGGCGGTTGCTAAGGTTCGAGGGCGGGTACCTCAAATTAAGGTAATTATTGCGGGTGATACTACCCTTTATCATGATGGTGAGCCCTATAAGAAAGATATTTACCGCCTTGTGGAACAGCTAGGATTAGCGGAGTCTGTGCATTTTTTAGGTTTTATGAATGATATTCCTGCAGTGATGACTGCAGCTGATCTTTTTGTTCATGCTTCTCTTAAAGAGCCATTTGGAACGGTGTTGGTAGAAGCTATGGCCGCATCACGTCCAGTAATCGCTGCAGATCTACCCGGCCCTCGTGAAATTGTACTTGAAGGGCAAACTGGGTTATTTCATCAAGCAGGTAGTGATCAAGAATTGGCATTAGCTATTGAGCAGCTTGCCTTAGATCGCGATTTACGAATTAGGTTAGGTAAAGCCGGCTATAAGCGTGCAGCAACGTACTTTGACGCGAATCATAATCTTGCTATATTAGATAATCTTTGCTTAGAAGCGATAGCGGCTGGTAGGTAGGGTAGGGTTTACCTAATAACTTGAGGATGTGATTTGTGCGGGTAGCGAAGACAACTGTTATTATCCCTGCCCGAAATGCTACTGAAACATTATCTAGGGCTATTGAGAGTGTTTTAAAGGTTAATTTACCTACTGAATTAATTGTGATTGATGATGGTTCAACAGATGAGACAGGAGCGCTAGCTTCTAGTTATAAGGAAGTGCAAGTTATCCGTACCTCAGGGATAGGTGCTGGAGGCGCTAGAAACATAGGGATCAAAGCCAGCCAAGGGGAATATATTGCATTTCTTGACGCAGATGATGAATGGCTAGAAGGCAAATTACGCCCTGAATTGGAGATTATGCAACGCTACTCTGATGTGGGTTTAATCTGTACTAATTTTGAAAAATGGCGAAATAATCAATTTATTATAAATGGATTTGATCAACATACTTCCGTTTATCTGCCGGGAGGTGAGCGGGATAGTGAGGGTCTCATATTCCGTGATGGCTTTGAGCGAATTTGCACCTCCTTATTTGTAGCTACACCCACTGTAGTGGGGCGTGCGGAGCTCTTTAGAGAAAATCTTTTTGATGAGCAATTTAGAATTGGTGAAGATCTTGATTTATGGCTCCGAATTTCGAGGCGCTATAGGATAGCTGCCATAGAAAGGCCTCTTGTGCGTACATACGATTATCCAGATAGTTTAGGTAGTGCTCTTGATGCAGTATTATTAGAAACGGAACAGGTATTAGCCACATTTAGGCAACGCGTGGGTAAGTTAACGACAAGCCAGCAAAGAGCGTTAATGAAGAAGCTTAGAATCGTTCGATGTGCGCGTGCCTATCAAGCACGGCAGCAGGGGCGTTATGGGAATGCATTGAGCTGTTATCTTGGTAGCTTGGCGGCAAATTTAAATAAAACTGCAGCTATTGGTCTAGTAAAGGTTTTCGTGGAGCTATTTCTAGGGCGAAGACCCAATTAAGTGACACCTAATGCGGATTCTTGTTCTTTGTGATCGTTATCCCTTCCCGCTGCATAATGGGCAAAATCTTCGTATTTATCATTATGTGCGCTCCTTATTATCTAAACATCGTTTTGATCTGGCCTGTTACGGGGATAAGGATATCCCTTCTCCTTTAAAGGATTTGTTTCATAAAATTATTGTCTTTCCACAACCGCAACCAAAAAAAGAGGCTCTAGGAATGCGGTTACGGAGAATGCTTTCAATAGATTTATCTCATCAAAGCCAGCCCATGATAGATTGGCTTCAGCAGCATATGTCCAGTCAAGCATATGATCTCGTATGGATGTCAGGCTGGAATACCGTGGTGAATGTACCTCGTTCTAGATCACTGCCTTTTGTTGCCGATATTGTTGACGAGGGAATTGTCGAGTATTGGCGAGAATTATGTACCGCTACTCATTTTATGGAACGGATACGAATGGGAAAGCGTTTAGTGCAAAATGCATTATTTGAGCGCTGCTATTTTTGTCCCGCCGATGCTTGTATTGTGGTCAGCGAGCTAGAAGCAAGTGTTTTGAGCCGTGTGTGCCCTAATACGCCCATATATACGATTCACAATGGGGTAGATGAAAACTATTTTTACCCTTTTGAGGGAGATTCAGATCCGGCAACTATTGTATTTGAAGGGTCAATGGGATTTCAGCCGAATATAGATGCTGCCTGTTTTTTAGTACAAGAGATTTTACCTCGAATTCAACAGCAAATACCGGAGGTAAAAGTAATTCTTGTGGGACGAGATCCTGCTCCAGCCGTACAAGCATTGGCGAGAGATAACGTCATTGTAACGGGATTTGTTGAAGAGGTAAGACCCTATTTAGCGCGAGCAACCGTATTTGTTTGCCCAATGCGAAAGGGCGCTGGAATAAAAAATAAAATACTACAGGCTTGGGCAATGAGTAAACCCGTTATTGCTTCACCCGTTGCTGCAGGTGGGTTGGTAATTCAAGAAAATGAAAATATCCTTATTTGTGCTGGTGCCGAAGCTATAGCCAAAGCAACAATAAAGGTTATTAAGGATAGAAAATGGCAACAATCCCTTGGCCAAGAGGGACGAAAAACGGTTTGTAGTCACTATACTTGGATGCGGAAGGCCGAAGAATTAGATGCAGTATTTCAAGCTGCTGCTAATTCTTTTTCAGGGAAGTAAACATGGGTTTACGTGATATTGTCATATTGGCAATTTTAGTCGCGTTAGTGCCAGCGAGTCTGATTCGGCCATGGATTGGCGTATTGGCTTGGTCATGGCTAAGTTATATGAATCCTCATAAGTTGAGCTGGACTCTTGCAAGCTTGCCTGTGGCCATGGCTATTGGGGGAGCCACTATTTTTGGGCTATTCTTTGCTAAAGATCGGCGATCGATTCCTTGGACGCGAGGAATGATCACAATTGCTATCTTTATGGTGTATTTTACAATTACGACGATTTTTGCTTGGTATCCAGAAGAAGCCTATGAGGAATGGAATAGAGATGAGAAGGTTTTTTTATTTACCTTCATAACAGCGATGATGATTTATGGGCGATATCGAATCCGTGCTTTATGTTTAGTCATTGTAGGATCCTTAGGGTTTTATGGGGTTAAGGGAGGGATTTTTACTATTGTAACAGGTGGGCATAATAGAGTATTGGGGCCACCAGAATCTTTTTTTGGAGATAACAACGAAATGGGACTAGTATTGCTTATGATACTACCCCTTGCTCTGTTCATGGCTCGCGAGGAGTCAGATAAGTGGATTCGATTAGCTTTATTTGCTACATTTTGGCTGACTATTCCCGCTATCTTAGGAACTTATTCCCGTGGAGCCATGGTGGGTCTTGTTGTCGTTATATTTGTCATTTTTTGGCAGTATAAGCGCCAGTTGTTTACAGTACTTTTAATAGCCCCTTTAGTTTTTACGTTTGGCAAAAACCTGATGCCCCAAGAATGGGTCGCTCGGCAACAGACCACCGTTAGCTATGAAAAAGATCGCTCCTCACTGCAGCGTATTCAGGCTTGGGGGGTAGCATTTAACGTTGCTAAAGATCGCCCTTTTCTAGGGGCCGGGATGCGATTTTATAATGGGGATACTGAGCGCTGGCTGAGTTATGCCAATTTTATTGGCAACTGGAAGAGAAAAGCAAAGGCAGCTCACAGTATCTATTTTCAAACTATGGGGGAACATGGTTTTATCGTATTTTTTTTGTTTGTGCTGTTACTGTGGGGCACAATTTTTCAGTTAGGAAAGCTTAGCAAGTTGGAATATCCCCCTGAAATGGCGTGGATAAGAACATACGCAAAGGCTATACAAATCTCTCTCGTGGGCTATGGCGTCTCGGGTGCATTTCTCAGCCTTGCCTATTTTGATTTATTTTATACTTGGGTAGCTGTGAGTGCTATCTTGCAAAAAGAGGTTGATGAGTGGCAGCGTGGTAATAATATAAGTGAAGCGAGAAAAGGAAGTACTAATCGTTTTAAAAGGAAGCCATATCCAATGAATAGACGGAATCAGTTAAGATTAAAGAAGCAGTAAAACAGATATTTGACATCCCCCTCCCCAAAGGAAGGGGATTCCTAATTCATCGATCGCGGAACGACAACAGCGAAATGCTACCGCCGCTTACTCAGTCTCCAAAGGCTAACACCGCCAGTCCGGCGGCTTTTATATTACACGCCGCATTAACATCGCGGTCGTGTTTTCTCTCGCATTCTAGACAGATCCACGAGCAGACATCAAGCAGCATCGATTCAGAAACAAACCCGCAGCAGTGGCAGCGTTTTGACGAAGGGAGGAATCGGTCAATTTCGATATACACTCTACCGGCCCACTTGGCCTTGTATTCCAACTGCCGAGTAAATTCTCCCCAGCTTGCATCGGCGATGGGCTTTGCCAGTTTCGGGTTTTTAATCATGTTCTTCACCGCAAGGTTTTTGCGGGAAAGTTATCCATCCGGCAATCGGAGATTTTGGCGTGAATACGGGCCACCTTGAGCTTTGCCTTTTGCCGGTTCTTGCCGCCAAGTTTTTTCTTGGCAAGGCGGCGTTGGTATTTGGCAAGCTTGGCGACGTACTTCATCCTATGGCGTGGATTTCCGGATTTGAAGCCATCACTGGTGACGAATAAATTCTTAATGCCTACATCGATGCCGACCTTTTTATCGGTAACCGGCAGCAGCGTAGGTTCGCTTGGGGGAAGTTTTTGAAGGCGGCCTGCTGATTTCTCAGGCATTGTTGCAAAGGAACACTAGAAATTTCATTGAGAAAAGCAAACTCAGGCTTTTGTTTGATCTCGGTCAGCTTGGCATTAGCGCCAATGTAATTGATCTTCTCCTTGGCCTGATAGTACGCATCCGTTCGGTATCTCAGGAGGTGATTGTAGACAAAGCGCACACAACCAAACGTCTTTGCAAGCAGTTCTGTTTGCTCGGGGTCTGGATAGAATCTGTATTTGTATGCGCGCTTGACTTTCATAATTCACATTTTATCTTAGATTATGTGATAATGCCGAAACAAAAAGATAGCCAACGACAAAGGAGAAGCGAGAACAGGGTCGGCTTTACGCCGATGCGCTATCCCTCCCCGGCCTGAACACCAGGGTCTCTCGCGCATTTCGATGACAAGATCACTGAGTAAAACTATCTCTGGCTGGGGGTGTTATCCCACAGCAAAATCTATACTTATTCGCCCTGAGCTAATGCGGGATGTAAATATACCAAAGCAGGGTAGTCTTATCTGCCGGGGGCAGGGACGAAGCTATGGAGATGCAGCCATTTCTTCCCAAGGCCAAGTGATGTTAAGTGAACGTCTTAACCGGTTTCTAGCTTTTGATGACTCTACAGGGATATTGACAGCTGAGGCTGGGGCTACTTTAGCTGAAATTTTGGAAACTTTTGTCCCTCGAGGCTGGTTTCCAGCAGTTACTCCTGGGACGCAGTATGTCTCTATTGGTGGAGCCATAGCGGCTGATGTTCACGGTAAAAACCATCATCATGCGGGGACATTGGGTGTTCATGTTACGGAACTAGAGCTAATGCTCGCTGATGGTCATCGTCAGCGTTGTTCTCCAGAAAAAAATGAATCGCTTTTTTGGGCTACCTTGGGAGGAATGGGTTTAACTGGCATTATTACTGAGGCTAGTTTTCGGCTAATTCCCATTGAAACAGCAGCTATTATGGCTGAACATAATCCCGCCTCTGATCTAGAGGTCACTTTCAAGTGGCTTGAAGATACGGACTATGATGATCAATACACAGTTGCTTGGATCGATTGTGCCAGTGCTCGCCGTCATTTTGGTCGCAGTATTGTAATGAAAGGACATCATGCGCGTCGTGATGAGCTACCAGATGATTGGAAAGATCCGTTTTTCGTTCCCCCTTTATGCTCAAAAAGTATTCCTTTTAACTTTCCTTCTTTTGTGCTTAACCGGTTTACTATGGCTGTTTTTAATGAACGTTATTATCGCCATCAAGGAAGGAAAAAAGGATCTTTTATTACTGATTATGCTTCCTTTTTTTATCCTTTGGATGCGTTAGCTCATTGGAATCGCTTATATGGCAGACGAGGATTCCTTCAGTATCAAGTAGCAATCCCTGATCCCTATGCCCATGAGGGGATACGCCGTTTATTAGAGCATCTCATCAATAGTCGGCAGGGAGCGTTTTTAGCAGTACTTAAAAGATTTGGCTCGGCTAACGCGGGGCTTTTATCTTTTCCTGTAGCGGGCTATACCTTAGCCTTAGATTTACCTATGACGGGTAAAAAGGTGCTCAATCTGTTACAGCAATTAGATGAATTAGTCATCAAATATGGAGGGCGGGTGTATTTAGCCAAGGATGCTTGTTTAAGTCCTGAGAGTCTACGAGCTATGTACCCACGGCTCGAAGAATGGCAGCGTATTAAGCAGGTCGTTGATCCAGAGAGGCGATTTCAATCTGACCTCTCTCGCCGCCTTCAACTGGCAGGTACGCTATGAGGGGCGCTGTTCTGATTCTAGGCGCTACCTCTGCAATCGCCCGTGGTACGGCAGTAGCATTGGCACGCCGTGGCCATCCGCTATACTTGGGTGGGCGAGATGAAGCTGAGTTAGCACGAATTGCAGCAGATCTTATAATTCGCTATCAGATAAAGGTGCACTGGGGAACTGTTGATGCTGGTAACTATGCAGCCCATGGTTTGTTTTTAGAGCAGGCGGTTGAAACAATGGGGGGACTAGAAGGGGTAGTATTAGCTTTCGGCTATTTAGGTGATACGGTGGCAGCTCGGACAGAATTTGAAGAAGTAAAAAAGATTATGGCTATAAATCTCATCGGTGCTGTTTCCCTACTTAATGAGTGTGCGAATTACTTAGAAAATAAACGATCAGGTTTTATTATTGGTTTATCTTCGGTGGCAGGGGATCGAGGCCGGCAAAGTAATTATTATTATGGTGCTGCTAAGGGTGGGCTCAGTATTTTTCTTCAAGGATTGCGTAACCGTTTATTTGTCTCAAGAGTACAGGTACTCACAGTTAAGCTAGGCTTTGTAGATACTGGAATGACCTTTGGGTTACCTAGGCTTTTTTGGGTTGCCTTACCCTATACCGTAGGTGAGCGGATTATCATTGCTTTGGAACAACGCCAAGATAGAGTCTACGTCCCTTGGTTTTGGCGTTATATTATGTTTATTATTTGCGCTATTCCGGAATTTTTGTTTAAGCGCCTTAAGCTTTAATGGCAAATCAGAGCCTGCCTGTTGTTGCTGCGTTTGATTTCGATGGTACGCTGACTTATCTGGACAGCTTGTTTCCTTTTCTATGGACTGTGGTTGGAACTCTGCGTTTTACTCAATATTTAACTAAGGTATCTCCTATTTTGTTGGCCTATAAATGCGGCTACTTAAGTAATCATGAAGCTAAGCAGCGGGTTTTAACCCGTTTCCTATCAGGGCAAAATCTGGCTAAGCTTGAGCAAAGTGCAGAATATTTTATTCAATATCCTCTTCCCTATTTATTACGCGGTAAGGCATTACAGCGCTTAGCATGGCACCAGTGTCAGAATCATCGCTGTATTTTGGTGAGTGCCTCCTTGGAGCTTTATTTAAAACCTTGGGCTAATAAAATAGGTTTTACTGCTGTACTTGGTTCGCGTCTAGAACTAACTATTGATGGTTTAGTAACGGGACGGTTAAATGGGGAAAACTGCTATGGCGATGAAAAAATCCGACGTTTAACAGCGTTGTTAGGAGATCGTCGTAATTACTGTTTGTATGCTTATGGAGATAGTGAAGGAGATCAAGCACTGCTAGATTACGCAGATTATGCTTATTATCGCCAATTTCCCATGGAGAATGTCTTTTGAATCGCTTGGGCGATCTGTTTTACTTGATGCGCCCTTACCAGTGGGTGAAAAATAGCTTTGTCCTTGTGGGTATCTTTTTTGGCCACGCTTGGGGTAATCTTTTTATGGTTACTCAGGTGGTTACCATGGCTATTGCTTTTTCTCTGATTTCTAGTGCTATTTATATTTTTAATGATTTAATTGATCGGGAAAACGATCGTAGCCATCCTACTAAACAATATCGACCATTAGCTGCTGGCACTGTGGGGGTAAAGGCCGCCATTAGTTTAGCAATGGTTCTAGGAGTTATCAGCTTAGGATTAGGTGAATGGGTTTCTCGTGCTGCCCTATTAATTTTGTTGAGCTACGTTATTATGAATCTAGCGTATTCCTTTAAGCTTAAACATGTCGTAATTTTAGATGTGTTTATTATCGCTACTGGGTTTTTGCTGCGTATTTTGGCAGGTACAGTGGGCGTAGGTATCGCCCCTTCTCGATGGTTAGAGCTGTGCTCTTTAATGCTTACTCTATTTTTAGGTTTTGCAAAACGGCGGGCTGAAATTATGGTTTTACAGGAAGGCGGAGCAAATCATCGTCGTGTATTGGCTGATTATAGTCCAATTTTACTGGATAAAATGATTACAGTAACTGCAGCTTGCGTGCTAATGTCCTATGGCCTTTATACTATGAGCCCGGAAACTATTCAAGCTCATGGGACTGAAAACCTCATTTATACATTGCCGTTAGTAGCCTATGCTATTTTTCGGTATATATTTTTGCTTCATCACCAAGGAAAAGGGGGAGAGCCATCCCAAGATCTGAGGCGAGATCCTCATATTTTATTTTCTGCAATAGGCTGGGCTGTACTTACACTTTGGTTAATCTATTAGTATTTAAACGCTAGTAAGTACAGGGATAAAAGGGGTGTTTTCTAGGCATTAGCTAGGTGAGTAAGGTTAGCTCATGAATTTTATTCGCTATGTTTACTGGTTGTATGCTTAAAGAAAAATTATATACCGTGAGATTTAAGCAGCAGAGTAAATGGCTTTCCTTACTGCCGGTGATTCTTTATGTGAGTTTTTTGTGTTATGGGACTCTTTATCCATGGCAGGGATGGCGAATACCTTCTGAAACCCAACAGCAGTTGGATTTTGAGCGTGGATGGAAGCTGAGTTATACGGATATTTTTGCTAATGTTAGTATGTATATACCGCTGGGTTTTCTACTTGCTAATGCTACAGTTTCTCGATCTTCAGTAATTAAGCTTTTGATAGCTTTATTAGGGGGAGTTTTATTAAGCACTTTTCTTGAGTTTTTGCAAATTTTCTTGCCGGCTCGCGTGCCTTCACTCTGGGATATAATATCTAATGTTGCTGGAGCATTCATAGGTGGGGGAATTTGTATTTCATTCTTCCCGCAAGAGGGGATCTATATATGGTTATTGTCGATACGTCAGGCTTATATACAGTCTGGGGCACTAGCAAATATAAGCCTATTTTTATTGGGACTATGGGCTATTTCTCAAACCATGCCTTGGATACCTTCACTTGATATTTCTAATTTACGCCAAGGGCTTAAGCCACTTTGGTATGTACTTACTCAGCGATCTTCTCTCGAAGTTGGGCAAACGATAGTCTACAGTTTAGAGACTACCGCCCTTGGATTAATCATTGCTTTAACTTTTAAGCCTGATAAACCCGTATTTTGGTGGTTTTTAGGGTTTGTTAGTGCAGTCTTTATTCTTCAGGTATCTATCATAAATCACGTACTCACTGCCGAAGCTATCGTAGGCACAGGGATTGGAATGCTTTGTTTTGCTATGCTGTATAAGCAACCGCGCAAGATTATTATTGTGGGGGGTATTGCTGCGCTTTTTGGGGCTATTACGATTAATAGACTAGATCCTATAACTAATGTTGCCCCTGCTAATTTTAACTCAATACTATTTCAAGGGTATCTTAATCGTGATCTAATGAATACTATTAATGTTCTTCTAGGTAGCTGGCCATTTCTTGCACTTAGCCTGTTAGTACTTCGCTTTCAGCAACCAGGTAGGGTATTTATATGGGGAGGGATAGGTATAGCAGTTGGGATGATCGCTTTAGAATGGAAACAACAATATAGGGTAAACCAATATCTTGATATTATTAATACTGTATCTTCTTTATTCATGTGGTGGTTTCCGTGGATGTATAGGCCATTACGTCAAGAAATATACGCGGCTTATTGCGATAATTAAAGTGTATCTCTTTGCCCAAAATTATGTGTTTCCTTGCAGTAGAGTAGTGTAAAAGAACAATGATTAGTTTAGGTTACTGCAAGTGAAAGAGTTTTTTCTTCTGCCTGGCTGGGTGCTACAAAAACTATGGGAGCTACTGAGTGTAGGTTTTTTTCTTCTAGCACCGATGAATGTACTGGCGATTGGCCTACCTGAGACAATTGAACACATTAAACAAGCAGTCGTAGGGGTAGGTACTTACGCGCCTGTTCGAGGGATTCAAGCAAATTATCGAGGAACAGGATTTGTCGTAGCTGACGGACGACACATTATCACTAATGCGCATGTTTTACCAACTGCACTAAACGCTGAGCGTAAGGAGTATATAGCTATTTTTATCGGTATTAGGGGTCAGCTGCGTCGAGCGGAGGAAGTGACTATAGACTCTATGCATGATCTTGCATTATTAAAAATAGAGGGATCTATTCTGCCTCATGTTTCTCTAGGAGATGTTTTGAAAGTCCGCGAGGGTAACCCTATAGCTTTTACAGGTTTCCCTATTGGGCCTGTATTAGGGCTGTATCCGGTTACTCATCGAGGTATTGTATCGGCTATCGTACCAATTGCTACGGCTGGGAGAAGTAGCCGTGACCTTAACCCGCAACGTATTCAACAGCTCAGCTCCCATCCTTTTAAAGTATTTCAGCTTGATGCTACAGCCTATCCAGGTAACAGCGGTAGCCCAGTTTATGACCCAGTGACTGGAGATGTACTAGGCGTAGTCAATATGGTGTTTGTGAAAGGCAGCAAAGAAAATATACTCAAAGATCCAAGCGGAATTACCTATGCTATCCCAGTAAATTATATCCAAGATTTACTTAAGAGTTCTGGGTTGAAGCCATAGTAATAATAAAAAAATAGGGGTGACTATCGGCACCCCACTATAGACTTTATAACAGGTAATTATCCTGTCATAACCGCACGTAACTTCTTGATAGCATTATTTTCCAACTGACGGATACGTTCAGCGGAAACTTGGTATTCAGCCGCTAATTCGTGTAAAGTGCTTTTATTTTCTTGTAGCCAGCGGCGGCTAACAATGTTCCGGCTCCGAGAGTCCAATTCAGCCAGCGCTTGCTGTAACTGTTGATCGTAATGATGATCATGGTTGATCTGCTCTATCTGCTGAGCTGGATCTGAGGCTGGATCAGCAGCAAGATAGGCAGCTGGTGGGGGGGGGGCATGGTCTTCGTTATCTTCGGCCTTAATATAGTCATAGGAGATGTCTTGAGAGCTTAAACGAGTCTCCATTTCCATTACTTGCTTAGGGCTTACACCTAGATCACTAGCAACTTCATCTATTTCTTTTTGATTTAACCAGCTCAACCGTTTTTTAGCCCTTCGTAAATTAAAGAATAGCTTACGCTGAGACTTAGTCGTTGCTATTTTTACGATCCGCCAATTACGAAGAATGTGTTCATGGATTTCAGCTCGAATCCAATGTACAGCAAAAGACACTAAACGTACTCCATGATCCGGATTAAAACGCTTAACCGCTTTCATCAGGCCGATATTACCTTCTTGGATGAGATCGGCAAGAGGAAGCTTATAACCACTATATCCTCGTGCAATTCGAGCAACGAAACGAAGATTGGAAATCACTAGCCGTCGGGCGGCATCCAGATCATTATGATCTCTGAGCTGGAGGGCTAGGTGGCGTTCTTCATCAGCACTTAGCATAGGGATGCTACGGATGCTGCGGTAATAAGCATTGAGATCACCAACAGCAACGGGTACTAAGGTTTTGCTACTATGATATAAACCTAATTCCATACTATTCTCCCTTGGAAGTTCAATCGTTATATTAGCACTCTAATTATCATAGTGCTAATTTATTAGATAAATAACATATTTTCTTGTTCTCATAAACTATTAGCTAAGGGGCTGGTATTTAAAATCGTAAAGATATATTCATCACCTAGATTGAACCGTGTCCTATTTGTCTACTTTAGGAGTAAGGGCTGAAAGCAGGCGAAAATTTTGTGTATAGTTAAATTAAGATTTATTCTGGGTTTTTATGAGCAGTACAAAAGTTTTTTTTAAAAT
Organism: Candidatus Nitrosoglobus terrae; assembly: GCF_002356115.1. Classification (NCBI taxonomy): domain Bacteria; kingdom Pseudomonadati; phylum Pseudomonadota; class Gammaproteobacteria; order Chromatiales; family Chromatiaceae; genus Candidatus Nitrosoglobus; species Candidatus Nitrosoglobus terrae. The sequence goes on along the minus strand of NZ_AP014836.1, from coordinate 1,293,407 downwards.
TCATGTCTATGTAGGAACGGTATGTGCGGTATTTTTACTGATTATTGCTAGTACAGGTATTGTGCTGGGTTTTTATGATCAGCTGCGCTATAGTTACCCTCCTTATAAATTAACTACTCCTGTGGATCACAGCTTGGCTCCTACAATTTTGGTAGAGAAAATCCGTAGTGCCTACCCTAAACATCAGCTAATACAACTCTCTTTATCCACTGCGCCTGATAGAGCAGCAGTTGCTAAACTTGAGGGGAACCATAATGATAACCAATTGGTGTTTGTGAATCCGGGCACTGGTGTGATTTTTGCCTATCAGAGATTAGATTATCAAGATGGATTGAGCTTTATTCATTCTTTGCATCATGGCAAGCCTTTTGGTTTAGTTGGAAGAATAATTGCCAGTATTAGCGGTATTTCATTACTTATTTTATGGCTGGTGGGTTTAATTTTATGGTGGCGGCATTCCTCCCGTATTTACGCTTGGCAGGGTAAATCTTGGCGGATAAAGCTACGTAGTGTCCACCGCTGGTTAGGTTTAATTCTGGGGGGGATACTTGCGCTATTGGCTATCCTTGGGGCTTTACTTAATTTTGATAAACCCCTAAAACAATGGCTGAATCCACCACCGCATATAAAAATAAGAGAAATAGATACGCAACAATCTTTTGATTTAGAACGTGCGATAGCCCAAGGATCTGTGGCTTATCCTGGAGTGCATTTAGATCGTATTTATTTTCCTACTCCAGATAATTATTTACTACAGTTACATTTTAAGGATGGAGCTTATGTTTATCTCCACGGGGTTGATGGTAGGGTAATTAAAATCGATTCGATATCTTCTCATTGGACTAATTGGTTATATTCTTTCCATACGTGGCGTTTTTTAGAAACGGGAAGATCTTGGGTGATAGCAGTTTTAGGCGCTACTTTGTTGTTATTGGTAGGTAGTGGGTTTTTAACGTATTGGCGCAAGCGCTTTCATTAGTTTATGGCACTCACTGTGCGTAGTTTACGCCGGACGGGTCTATTTTCTACCTCTTTTGGGTTAAAAAATGGAGAGTGCTTAGCAGTACAAGGTTCTTCAGGATCGGGGAAAAGCCTGTTACTACGTGCTATTGCTGATCTAGATCCTAATCAAGGTGAAATCACACTGGATGGCCAGTTACGGGAGACTATTCCTGCACCTCAATGGCGACGGCAGGTAATTTATTTACCCGCTGAATCTGGTTGGTGGGGTGATAGGGTAATTGATCACTTTCCCTCAGTGATTGAAGCAAATCCTTGGATAGTAGCTTTGGGGTTGCCTGTAATTATTCTAGATCGACCCGTATCAAGTTTATCTACGGGTGAGCGCCAGCGCCTTGCATTAGCTCGGGCGCTAGTTTTAGGTCCGCAGGTTTTACTATTGGATGAACCTACTTCAGGGCTTGATCCTAAAGCTACTGATAGAGTTGAACATATTCTTAAGGAACATTTAAACATGGGCCTAAGTATCCTCTGGGTTACTCATGATCCAGAACAAGCGCGCCGGATTGCAAGGCGGTTCTTGTTAGTGGAAAAGGGCACTATTCATGAGGGGATATTTTGAATTACATTTCGTTGAATACTTTTGATTTAGCTATGGCTGCAATGTTAGTCGTTCTCAACGGCGCTTTGTCCTTTTCTCTTGGGCTCAAATTAGAACGGCAACTTTTAATTGCAGCTATTCGCATGATGGTGCAACTGACCTTAGTAGGTTTGGTGTTAAAGATACTTTTTACTTTAAATTCTCCCCAGTGGACGGGTTTTGCCGCCTTGGCCATGATTTTATTTGCAGGTGGAGAAGTTGTAGCCCGTCAGAAGCGCCGCATAGCTGGGTTTTGGTTTTATGGTCTGGGCACAGGGTGTATGTTATTGGCGACAGGATTAATTACTGTCCTTGCTTTAACGATCCAGATACGACCAGATCCTTGGTACGCTCCTCGTTATACGTTACCTTTGTTAGGAATGATCTTAGGGAACACAATGACGGGAATTAGCTTAGGTTTAGATAATCTTTTTGCGGGGTTGGTAAGAGAGCAGCGTGCTATAGAAGCTCAGCTGGCTTTAGGGGCTACCCGCTGGAAAGCCGTCCTTCCAGTTACTCGTAATGCTTTATATAGCGCACTAATACCTATTATCAATGCTATGGCAGCTTCGGGTTTAGTCTCGCTACCTGGCATGATGACTGGCCAAATTCTGGCCGGTGTTGACCCTATAGAAGCAGTAAAATACCAAATGTTAATTATGTTTCTAATTTCAGGTAGCACAGCATTTGGATCAGTAGGCGCTGTTTTGGGAGGGGTTTATTGGCTGACAGACACTAGGCATAGACTGAGATTAGATCGGCTGATCTGGTCTAAAAATATTTAATTTAACTTCCCAACAAAATAGTAAAGATATTATTTTATAAATGATAATATCATTGATTTTTTATATTTAAATGATTATCATTATCACTAATAGAATTATTACGGATAAATTAGGATGTTAGCAGCGTTAACACAATATCATGAAGGAGCTAGGGGTTTCTTAAAGGCGGATATCCCTAAAAATATCAATGAAACACCACTGTTAGCAGCATCTTGTAATAAAATAGTAATTCGATTATGTGGCCTACAGGATCTGATCAAGGAATTACCGCAGTTGGGTCGCGTAAAAGTAGTGACTGACAATGGTTGTGTGGCACAAGAGAATATAGGTCAATGTCAAACCATAAAATTATGGAATCATGAGGGACTGATACAGGGTGATAGGCTTAATCTGAAGCTGTTTCTTAATCATTGGCATTATGGTTTTGCTGTTCAGGAAAGCTTGGATGACGGATTTTATTATGGCTTACAGTTTTTTAATCGAGACGGCTCTAGTGTACATAAAATTTATTTAACTGCCGATAGCAACCGAGAAGCTTATGAGCGCTTAGTTAACTGTTATCGTAGTGTTGATCAGGAACTTCGGCGATCGATAGCTCCAGTGCCAAGATTACCTCAGCGCGCCGATAAAGAAATTGATGTAGATCTTCTTCGCCAGTCATGGTTAGACTTCCAAGATATTCGTGACTTGTCTGCTCTTTTTAAGAATTTTGGAATTACTCGAATCCAAGGACTAGGTTTAGTGGGATCTGATCTTGCTACACCGATAGCATTATCGGATGTATGGTTATTGATAGAAGCGTTGCGGGATATAGCGCAGCGAGTAACTTTTTGTGTAGGTAATCTTGGGGCAGTTCAAACGTATGTAGGTGTAATTAAGTATTTATTTTCTACGAGATTTAGCTATACTCTTTTGGATGTTGATTTTACCCTTCAGATAGAAAGAATGCATGTAACCAGTGCTTGGATCGTCCGTAAATCAATAGCTAAAAATACAGTAATTTCCCTTGAGCTGTATAATGGGGCTGGTGAAAATATTTTACAAATAATTAGCCAAGGTTTACCAGATCAAAAAGGCATTTACTAGCTGCGTTGAAAAATGGGAGTCTTAGCCTAAAGTGGGATTAAAGCGAATATTATGCATCATGATTTAGAGCAAGAGAAAGCACTCAAAACCCGTGGATCTGTACTAAAGTGGTCTATGATATCGAATGTGCTTTAGTAGGCTTAAGGGAAAAATTTAGGCAGAAAACGATTTATCATGCTCAGCTAAACCTTGGGGATCGAGTGCTGGATATTGGGTGTGGTACCGGCGTACTAACCCAATTAGCGACGAAGGCAGTAGGCTTAACAGGGAAGGTTATAGGAGTGGATCCTTCTATCCAAATGATTGCTTTAGCAAGAAAGAATGCTTCCCACTGCCGAAGCCAAGCCCAGTTTAAGCTGGGGTTATTGAAAAACTTCCCTTTGAGCATGGATATTTTGATGTCGTATTATCTAGTTTAATGTTGCACCATTTGCCTTCAGAGCTAAAGACTGAAGGGTTGGCTGAAATTTATCGTGTACTCAAGCCAGGTGGTCACTTGCTAGCGGTCGATTTAGATCGACCTAGGAATTTCTTATGGTGGCTAATTTTATGGCCTCAGATATTAATGCCTACTCTTGTTGTTAATATCCGAGGTGAGATACCGAACTATTTGTATCAAGCAGGTTTTAAGCAAGTAGAATCGGTTGGTCGGTGGTTTAACTTACTGACGTTTTGGTCTGCCCGAAAATGAATATTAATTGAGCCTAGAGTAAAGCCAATTACAAGAAATTGTAGTAATAGAAGAAGACTGGCTACTATGGTTTAGCAGGTACCTCTTCTTTTTGCAAAAGCTTAATCTTAGTAACATTCCAAAACCATGAGAGTAGATTACTACGCCAACCATAGTAGGTAATCTCTACAGGGATATTTTGCCGTGCAGCGTGAGCTGCATCTCCTTGAATATCTGCGCTATTGAATTTAAGCCGGTACCACGAATCTTCATTACGAAATACCATAGGCTTGTTATTTTTCTGCTCAATAGCCGTAATACGATATTGATCCCTAGTACCGATACGTTTAACTTCAGTGCTTACAATTTCTTTAAAAATCGCCGTTCTGGGCCATTGGTAACTAAAGAATATAATAACTACACTTACTGCTATGATAATAACAATTGTTTTGAGTGCCTTCACTAATTCTATTTACTCCGTTTAAATTTTCAATATTTTGAAAATAATACGCTCAACACAATGGGGTTATTCTAAAAATAATATGTTCAATTTCTTTAAAAATACTAGGTCTAGGCCATTGATAACTAAGTATAATAACTACAGCTAGTGCCGCAATAATAACGATTGTTCTGAGTGCTTTCACGGCAAGATCCTTATTAAATCTTTATTATTAGCTGAGTACTTTAAAAAAGAAAATACCTTGCTAAATAATAGTAAGGCTACGTTTGTTAGGAAGGATATAGAACAATGACCATTGTGGTATTTTAATAAATCCAATTTAATATAATACTCTTTTTATAAAAATAGCACTATAGGTTTTTCATCTGGTTTTTTTAATACCCAGAATAGGTTAAATAAAGATTATCATTATTCGATAAAGCGCTTGAGCACGATAAATATATATTACAGTAGTAGCTTAAAATTTAGGAAAATGATGGGCTTAATATGAAAATTCTTGAAAATATATGGTGAAATGTTGCTGATACTGTGTTATTTCTGTATCAACAGCCTACGGATACTTGGATAAGTGAGTTGGCCATCCTAGGAGGTATTTGGGAGCACTGCTAGCGATTAAGGAAGGATTTATCCTTATACTCTGTTAAGGAAATTGAATTAGATAAAGCTCGACCATGGTTAATTATCTATTACTCTAAGATTGTCATGGCATAATAGCTCTAGGCTGACTATAATTAAATAGAGAATTATTTAATAAGTATATTTTAAGAAAAATGAAGGAGGGCGCATGCGTTATAAAGAAGATGTTATAACAGGTGGAGTAGGAGCTCCAGTAGCTGACGAGGGAATATTAGCTGCAACAGCGCTCTTTGCCCTCATAGCAGGTATTATCGTCTGTATTGTGGGGAAGCGGGTTCATATACTTTGGGCCATTGTTACGGGGGGATCTTTAGCGGTAGTAAGCGGGGTTTATCTAGTTGCAATCATGTTAGGATATTCTTCGTTCTAAGTTATCTAGCCTGTATTATTTAAGCTATACTGTACTTTGGGTCATCAATCTATATCTTCAAGGTGACCCTATTTATCATATACTTTTACTCTATTATTCTAGGTAATACCTAAGACATGGTGTTACAAAATATAGGATAACTAAGGCGTCGCTTTAGTTTATATTTACAATTTTATAAAAAACCATAACAACGCCTTAACTTAAAACGAAAATTAGTTACTATAGGTGGTTATGAGCTTTTATCAAACCAATCCTCCTCCTCATCTTCTTCTTCAATAAACCCTCCATCATCATCTGTCTCTATAAACCCAGTCAGATCTTCTAGCGTTTTTCCCGTTGATTCATTTTTACTCAATGGATCATGGCCGTCGGATGATTGTGGCCCATGTGTTCCCCGTGGTTTAAAATTACGCCGAGCTTTTGTATAGGCTTCTTTAAGCTGGTTAATAATCTCTGTTTGCCCATCAACATTTAGCTCTTGTAGCTTTGCTTCAACCACTTGACGTTGATATTCTAGAATTTCTCCCCGCATAAGATTAAACAAGTAGATTGTTTCATTACTGTTTGTGGGAAGCTCATGGTCGAGCAGAATAGGGGTACTCTTCTGGCCTGCATTCAGATAACCATACCAGAGTGTTTCTTTTTTCATACTTTCTTAGATTTCTCCTTAGTATTTTAAGTAGTTTTCGGCCGCTAATAGAAATTTTGAAGCTTTGGTGCAAACTCCAAGCTCTTCTTTAGGATTATGAAAAGAAGAGATAATAAATGTACCTAATTTTTATTAAATTAGGGAGTATGTTGTTATAGCATTTAGAGTTATTAATAAGTTGTGCTTGAATCTAAATTCAACACTAAATTAGTAGACTGTTATTGTTTGTTATTTATTTATAATCACCTTATATAATGAGCCCTCGTTGAGGGATAAATAGTTAAATTAAATACTTTATAACCGACCTGGCTGATGTTTATGAGAAACTGATAGAAGATTACAGAAATATAGCTTATAGTAAATTGATAAATAAATGATATGAGTAAAGAGGTTAATCCTTTGATGAAACAAGGCTCTAGGGTTTATTGGCTGAATATAGTAGGTATATGGAAATATATAGTAGCTATACTAAGCTTAAGTTTATTGCAAGTAGCTCAAGCCGATATAGAATCGGGAAAAAAAGCTTATAGGGATCAAGATTATGACGTAGCTTTTAAGGAGTTCATGCCTCTTGCTGAAGAGGGAAATATGACTGCTGAGTACTACGTAGGGCTTATGTATGCTAATGGGTACGGTTTACCCCGAGATCCAACAGAGGCTAAGAGATGGTTTGATAAGTTTAGTAAGCAATTTGGTGTGGATGCTGAGTTTAATTTAGGGGTGATGTATCATCAAGGAAAGGGGGTGCCACAAGATTATAAGATAGCAATTAATTGGTTTAAAAAAGCAGCAGAGGACGGGGATCCCGAAGCTCAATTTAATCTTGGTTTTTTCTATGATAATGATGATTATGGGGTTTCTGAGGATCGAAAAGAAGCTATTAAATGGTATCTTAAGGCAGCTAACCAGGGGATTTTAAAAGCACAAAATAGACTTGGAGAAATATATAGCGAAGGGGATGGGATAGCAAAAAATTATGTCCAAGCTTACTTATGGTTTAATCTTGCGGCAGAGCGGGGGGATAAGGGGGCTGCTCATACGAGGGATATTCTTGCTGAAAATATGGATAAATCGCAGGTTGCAGAGGCTATACGGCTTACCCATGAGTGGCATCCATTAGGAGTAGGTATGAGAGCGGGGTGGAATAAAGGTAATAATAGTAATAAATAATATAGTAGGTAATTTTTAGATAACAGCAGTAATGTGTTAGTGGAGTTAATACCGGAGCCCTAGCGGGTTATTTGGATCAATATCTTCCATAAAGGGCAGTCGACGATCATTATTGGTAATTTGATAGACGTTACCAATCCAGTTGTTCAGTATGGACTCAGCGGTATCGTGCCAAGTATTATCTAAGTAACCTATAATCAGCGACTCAGGCAATTCAGGGATTGGACAGCCTTTGCTTTGAGCATGGATAATTTGATCTTTGTATTCTTCCAGTATAGCTTGAGTCTTCAGAGTAAAATAGTTGTCAGGGAAAGGAGGATAATCGTTTCGTTGCTTATACGCAAAACGTAAAACTTCTCGCTTATATTCTTTCAATAGACTAATGCTATCGTATTCAGGGTGTCCTTGAAGAAATACAATACGAAATAAATCTTCGCTCACAGCCAGATGAACGCCGCCTTTTGTGCTTTCTGCTAAAACATGAACACCTGCTGCTTTAAACTGCTCATGGCTAATCTCATTGAAACGCGAGTGGGGTACATCAAAGCGCGTGTTTACCCCTCTTACTAAAGGGTGAGATCGATCTAGTACTCGATGGGAATAAACGCCCCAGCGTTTAGTGGATAATTGCCGGCGTTGCTGACCATAGCGAAATTCAAGGGCAGCATGGGTAGCAAGGCAAGAGCAAAGGGTGGAGGTCACATTTTCATAAGCCCAATCAATTACTTTAATCAGCGGTTCCCAAAAAGGCTCTAAGGAGAGATAAGGCTGAGTTATATTAGCTCCAGTAATAATAAGCGCATCTAATCCTTCAGCTTGAATTTGCTCAAAGGACTGATAGTACTGCTCTATATAGGCAATAGCTTCCGGACCGCGTTTAATTTTCTTAAGTGTGAATGGGTGGAGGTAAAACTGAGCGATTTGATTACTTTCACCGATCAGCCGGAAAAACTGCCGTTCAGTTGCTGCAAGTGCTGCATCAGGCATCATATTAAGTAACCCAATATGCATTTCTCGAATATCTTGATGTACCGCCACATCCTTAGGGATGATGACTTCACCTTCTTGTTTTAGCCGTTCAAAGGTAGGCAAATCAGAATTGGCAACTAAAGGCATGGGTTGTTATATGATGTAATGTGTTACTAGGACTGTCTATCTATAGCTGATTCTAGCAAATGAAGAAAATCAGCCTCATTTTTTACCTGCCTAAGCTCATCGGTGGTAATAATATACCCGTTCTTATCAGCAATGGTTTGATAACGTGGCAGGCGAGAATAGAAGAGTCGAGGAAATACCCAGCGGACAAACTCATCAGGATCGATTAAAGCAATATAGGGCAGCTTTTTCTCCTGACTATAAAGTGCAAGCTGCTCATCCAAAAAATCTTCACGGTAATATAATGGTTTAGGATCTTCTTCTGCCCTCCGAATCAGCTCTTGTTCATCTTTTTCAGTAGCTTTCAGATAAAGGATCAAAGTATGCTGCGCCAGCATATTCAGTACATCTGGATCATCTAACTCAGAAATGCTTCCACCGGCATCATTAACGAAATGGGGGTAGCCATAGATTTTTTGTGCTTTATAAATAAACGCAGGTATATCTTTCATCGCTGCAATTTCTGCTTGTCGATGTAATTCTTGACGGCGCTTAAATTCTTTTAATCCTAATCCTCCTTGCTCTGGATTTCCCAGTTTACCTAAAAAACTAGATACTGGCTTTAAGTTATTGAACGTAATGTTATTGCGGATATAAATTGAATCCGACCGTAGCATGTCCCGTAAGAAAGGAATTTGCATGGTCTGCTGCTTGATGTTATCAAGGATAGACTCATCTAAGTAACGAGTACCAATACGGTAGTCTCCAGAATAATGAAACCAATTATGTTTGCGTAGCATATAGGCTAGGCGTGTCTTACCCACGCCTGACATGCCTAAAAGAGTAATGCATTTATTTTCCCAGTCTCTAAATTCTTTAATACTAAATTTCATATAAAGCCTTAGGGGCAATAATTTTTATCGTACGGTTAAATAAAGTAAGGACGTTAAAACTAACTAGTAGTCTCTTATAGAAAACCTAGTGGGATAACGTTTATTAATGTTTTTTAAGTAAACTAATTGAATTTATATAAGATCAACAATAGAGGGGGTTTTTAGTATTTTTTTATAGCAATAAATATACGCTAGTGTTTTATTTTTTGTAAGGTAGATAAAAGAGCAGGATGAATGCCTATTAGAAATTAAATAAAAATTAAGAGATGACAACATAAGATCTAAGAAATATTTATAGCACTTCGCTATAAATAGTGAGTTTTGTGCACTCCGTCTCATAAAATATCCTAAATCTACTTATTTTATGCCCGCTACATTCATGTAGCTGCATTCATTCAAGTTATTTCTTTGTTTTAAGAAAACTTTAGAAGAACGGCTAACAGATAACCCCTAATTAATGATGTTGAGGTTAATAAGTTATGCTGAAGAAATTACTATTTATTTCAATTGGGTTAGCAATAAGCCCTGCTTACGCTGATCCAATAAGTACAGGCCCGTATCATGATCCGTCGAATTATACAGCGGGATGGACCTCAGGGGCTTATGCTAAGGTAGGCGATGGCCGTAACTGTATTATTTTCTTATTTGGTAACGCCACCTCAGGAGATCCAAATAATTCTGTTCGCTGCTTTGATTCAGCTACCGATACCTTTACTTATCTACAACAAGATAACGAAGGTTCAGGGCCCACCTTTGCGATAACGGGAAATGGAATTAACGATCGAGACAACCACTTAAGTCTAAGTATCCCTGGTAGAGGGCTGGTGATTTTGGGAGGCGCTTATTTAAATGGCAAACCTAACCAGAATGGTTTCTTTGATTACGCTAGCCTCCAGTGGGTTGATATTAATACGGTGATGGGCGGGTTGTTTAAAGCGCCTGCCGGATTTAACTGGTCTGCCTTTAATCCAGCGATGGTCTGGAGTGAAGATCAAAACATGGGCTTTGTCTATGGTGGAGCGTTCAACGGTAGCCCGAGTAAATTTATTACGCTGATTCATCCCCAGTCTGATGGAACTTATAGCTTGGAGCCTGTAAATGGAGTGGCCAACACCGATGCCTGTGAAAACATGCGTAATAGCGCGGTAGCGGCGGGACAGTGGGTGTACATTGTGGGCGGGGTGTGTAATGAGGGAGGCGTATTGGTTGATAGCAAAAAGTTTAGAAGATTTAATTTAGTAACCCGGCAATGGGATGTGAGTCTTCCTAATCTACCGGTTAGCCGTTCCTATCCCCAAGTCACCTATGATCAAGGCACAGGAGACATTGTTGTCTATGGGGGCAATCCTACCACACTGGGATCCAATGCCAACTGGACGGGCACCAATAGTGTGTTTACTTGGAATATTCATAACCAGGGGCCTGCTTGGGTAGACATTACCGCCCAAGCCAATATGCCGGCGGTACGGATGCCGTTTGGGGCCTATGATCCGACGACAGAGAAGCACTGTTATCGGGGGGGGGCCTATTTTGATAGCAATGGAAATATTATCTCTGGAGGCTATAGTAGTAGTAATACTTGGTGCTTACAGTTGGCTGGTAATGTATCGGGGGGCAGTAGTGGTTCTGTACCGCCTACCTCACCGCCGGTAAATCCAGATCCTCCCCCGCCCCCTGTGACTCCGCCGGTAAGTCCGCCGGTAACTCCCCCCCCAAGTTCCTCTGGTGCACCGGCCCAGATTATTTCTGGAGAGATTAAAGTGACTGCCGTCCCGCAAGCGCTACCGCCGTTAAAAAGCAGCCTAAGCCCCTATGGAGCCGCTAAGCATATGCGCTTAACAGAACTGGGAGATGGCAAGCTGTATGTGGTGGCCGGTGACTGGGGTGGAGGAGATTATACCCCGTTTCCTTTTGGAGATAGCGTCGTTGCCCAAGATGGCCGACAAGATTTACACAGCTATGATGTCCTTGCGAACACTTGGAAAATAGAAGCCCATTACTGTGGTAACTCGACGGGCAACTATCCTAGGCATCCCGATGAAGTGGGCCAGCTATGGGATACGAAACGACAACGGATGTGGCTAGGGCCTGGGATTTGGTATCCCTACAATGACACCTGTAATCAAGGGGGGGGCTTTGGTATTCTCTCTTACTTTGACTTTATCAGCCGTCAATGGGTACAGCCGGAAGGCTTACCGGCAGAGCCGATGAAGACCATGCAAGCTCGACCAAGACCCTCTGCCCATGGGATTTATGATGCTCAAACGGATAAACTGATTTTCCTAGATGACCGTAGCGCCTACTACTTTGACCCCGATACCCAAACATGGGCCACCTATCCCCATACCTTTGGCTTGTTTGCCGATGGCACGGTAGCGCAGGTAGGCCGCTATATCTATATTACCAATGAGGCCAGCAGCATCATGAAAGGCTTTGGAGATGTCTATAGTTTATGGCGCTGGAATATTGATACCCATACCTTTGAGGAAATGGGATTGCTGCCTGATGACTTGCGCGATGGGAATGGGGATGATTGGGGAAGAGTGTACATGGCGGCCTTAGGCGATAAGATAGCCATGTATAAGCAGATGAATAATGGCGTATCAGGCAAGATAAACCAGTTTACGTATCCCTCTTCAGTGTACGTCTATGATGCCGCTAAAGATACTTACCAAAAGGTGGTGTGGGATGATCCCGCGACGACGTTAACCGATAAGATTAAAGGTAACACCATGACTTGGCATAGCTCGGGTTGGATGGTGCTCTTTGGCTGTGTGGGGGATGCCGGTTGTGATTATTTACATCCGATGACTCATATTGGGCTGGTGGATTTAAGACAGTTTGAGGGTACGGGGGAAAATATACCGAATAATTAGGTGGCTGCCTAAGGGTTTTTAAACAATATGAGAGCAGTAATTTAACTAATATTAAGCTAATTATCCAGCGGTTATATAATTTCGGCCGCTGGGTAATTTGTTTGTTTGGAGTTAACTGATTATGTGCCGCAATTATCAGCTTATTTGCATTCGCCGACCGAATATCCTACCCAGTTGTTCACTGCGTTTTTCTCGCCTCATCGAAGCCTTTGTCTTCACTTGATACCAAGTTATTTTTAGGTGTCTGCGCTTCTCCACAGGCTTTTACTTTCCGCGCTCCTCGCGGTAGTCTTAGATGGAAAGTCTATTCCATAATAGAAAAACACCGTAGTCAATATGTTTTATTGTGCCCTTGCGCTCGATGCTGAAGTAAATACGTAATCCCGCTAGGGGGCTGTCGCACACCCTTGCGCTCCTTCTTAAGCACATTCATTGATCTATTGTTTCGATCTAATATTACATTGGGAATGATAGATTATTAATTATTTTGACGGATTATTAAATGATTAGAATTTGAGTTTGCTACTGTGGATTCATATTCTATAGAAGGAGGTTATTTGACATGAAAACACGCGCTGCTGTGGCTTGGGAATCTGATCAATTGCTTACAATCGAAAATATTGATCTTACTGGCCCTAAGGCAGGTGAGGTCTTAGTTGAGATTAAAGCAACAGGAATCTGCCATACTGATTATTACACCCTATCAGGCGCTGACCCAGAGGGCTTATTTCCTGCTATCCTTGGTCATGAAGGTGCAGGTATAGTGGTTGATATTGGATCTGGGGTTAAATCGTTACGTAAAGGTGATCATGTCATTCCGCTTTATACGCCTGAGTGTCGTGAATGCAAATTCTGTTTATCTCAAAAAACTAATCTCTGCCAAGCTATTCGTAGTACTCAAGGACGTGGGCTGATGCCTGATGGTACTTCACGTTTTTCATTGAGTAATAAGCCTTTATTGCACTATATGGGTACCTCTACCTTTTCCAATTATATCGTGGTGCCGGAGATCGCCCTTGCAAAAATCCGTGAAGATGCCCCTTTTGATAAGGTTTGCTATATCGGTTGTGGGGTTACTACCGGTATTGGCGCTGTATTATTTACCGCTAAAGTAGAAGCAGGCGCTAATGTGGCTGTATTTGGTTTAGGAGGCATTGGCTTAAATGTCATTCAGGGCGCGAAAATGGTAGGGGCTGATAAAATTATAGGTATTGATATCAACCCCAGCCGCGAAGCGATGGCTCGCCAATTTGGCATAACAGATTTTATTAATGCAAGTGAGGTTGAAAATGTTGTAGATGCGATTGTGCAGCTTACAGATGGAGGTGTTGACTATAGCTTTGAATGTACAGGTAACACTAAAGTCATGCGCCAAGCATTAGAGTGCACCCACAAAGGCTGGGGGCGTAGCATTATTATTGGGGTTGCAGAAGCTGGTGCTGAAATTAGTACTCGTCCTTTCCAGTTAGTCACTGGCCGAAAATGGGAAGGATCGGCCTTTGGTGGTGCCCGAGGCCGTACTGATGTGCCTAAGATTGTCGATTGGTATATGGAAGGAAAGATTAATATCGATTCGCTCATTACCCATACCTTGAAATTAGAAGATATCAATGAAGGATTTCGGCTGATGAAAGCCGGTGAGTCGATACGTTCTGTAGTTATTTATTAACGGAGCACAGCAATATGGAATCGTTAGTAACTCGTAGTACACACACCTGTTTTGACGGCATTCAAGGTTATTATCAGCATGATTCGAGAATTATTGGCCTACCTATGGGTTTTTCGGTATATCAACCCCCTCAAGCACAGCATAGCTTAGTACCGGTGTTGTTTTTTTTGGCAGGACTTACCTGTACAGAAGAAACCTTTATGATTAAAGCAGGCGCTCAACGTTTAGCCGCTGAGTATGGATTGATGTTAGTTACAATGGATACCAGTCCACGCCAAACCGGCATTCCGGGTGAGGCTGATAGTTGGGATTTTGGCATAGGTGCTGGATTTTATCTCGATGCAACTCAACAGCCTTGGTCAAAATATTTTCGTATGGAGAGCTATATTACCCAAGAATTGCACGATATTATTTTAGCGCAATTTCCAGCGGACAAAGGCCATGTGGGTATTTTTGGCCACTCTATGGGCGGGCATGGTGCACTGACGCTTGCGTTACGCAACCCTGGACTTTATCAGTCCGTATCTGTATTTGCACCCATTGCTAACCCTATACGGAGTCCGTGGGGAGAGAGAGCATTTAGCCATTATTTAGGAGAAAAGAATCGTGAAAGCTGGCGAGGCTATGATGCTATCGCTTTAATTGAGGATGGCTACCGTCTGCCTACACCACTGATTGATCAAGGGTTAAATGATGAGTTTTTTACTGAATTACACTTAGATCGTTTTGAAATAGCCTGTAAAGCAGCGGGGCAATCAGTGATACTGCGTTACCATAAGGGCTATGATCATGGATATTACTTTGTGAGTACTTTTATAGCTGATCATCTGGCTTATCATCGAGATCTATTATCTAAGTGAGTCACAAATTTTTTGAACCATAACTGATATTTTGAATCTTAGTGTTAGTGTTATTAAAAATTTTTAACTAAATTGCGGAATTCTCCATGTATAACGAAGTTTAGATGGAGATGGATAGCACAGTAGTAAGCGGTGAGCTTGCTGATATTGGTGACAACTGACTCTATCAAGTCAGGGAAACCAAATTGGTTGATGCTATTTTTATGTTAGCCGATATAGTGGGACACAGTAGTGTATAAAGAGTTCCTGCATTGGGATAGTTGTCGGTGTTGAAAGGTACAAGCGGTAAGTTTGTACAGGTTGCAAAGACTCCACCACTTAGGTGAGTGGTGGGAGTATGTCAATTATTTGTAGACATTTAGAAGATATGAGCTACTATTATCCATGAGTACTCTATGCTCATGACTAGGCTCGAATAAATTATAGGAGGGCGGGATATGAATATGGAAGAAAAAGTTGTGAATTTAGGCAGAGAACTAGCTGAAATTAATCAACATATCACTCAATTAGAGACGCATATAAATAGTGGAATCCAGATTGGATCAGATCGAAGTGTAAATATAGAAGCAGGAATCGCTAGTTTAGAGAGAAGTCTGCCTGGGTTTATGGAGAAACTTACTGAACTAGAAGAAGTTTTAGCTAATGGGCATAAAGCACTCAAAAAAGAATTTCATCCTCATGTAGAAGATATTAAACTACGCCGATTGTATATTGAGGAGCGGCTTAGAAGAGTTAAATTAGTTCACGCCGAGTCGTGGTGGGATGAGGACTTTCGTGCAGGAATTTTAACAGTATTTGATAATCTTGGGGAACGAATTAATTCTTTTGGGAAGCGAATTAGCTCATTTTTTCACCATGATCACCCCGATCACCATGATCACGCTAATTTTGCTAAATAATTTTCATCGTTTGTAGGCTACTAAAAGGGTGCTCCCCGCTATAATCATATATATACTGCTGCTGTAGTAGCACTAGTACACTCTATCATAGTTATAGCGGGAGCCTCTTTTAATCTTTTTCAATCAGTATAGCTAGCGCTAAATTAAGAATCTATTGTTAGAATAACTAATAGTCCCTCATTTATGGAGGGTGATTTTTTTGAAGATATTATAATGTTAGCTGCTGAAATAGGAATAGATTAAGTGGATAGAAAGTTACTGATTTATTGTGAGATTCGAGCTGCGAGAAATAGGAGGAAAGGCATGGTCTCGGCAGATTTTTAGGGTTTCGTCAGATTCTAATAATTCTTGAGTTAATCCACAGCGGAAGTTATTTCTACCAACTATCCTAAGATATTGGCAAGTATGACACTGCCCAAAGGTTTGGTATTGATTCACTCTTTGGATATTATACAGTAATTGTTCGGCTACATGCTGCATAGCTTGTAGATCTGCGGTGTCTAAACCTTTGAAAATTTCTTCTTTATTAGGTAATGAGGTAAGATCCATATTCCTTGCTAAAGCTTTACCTTTTGGAGTAAGCACTAAGTGAACAAGGCGTTGATCCTTAGGGTCTGGTTCTTTTTGAAGATAACCATGCTGTTGTAATATCAGCAACGATTGGGAAATGCTGCCTTTTGTAGTACCAAAATAATCTGATACTGCTACGGGAGTATTGCTATATCGGTTACATTGGGCTAGATAACGTAGGACTTGGAGATGGGCGGGATGTAAGCTAAGCGCAGCTGCCGCTTTTCGTTCCTCTACTCGAATTAATGCTCCAACCCGTTCTATTAAATTAAATAGCTTTTGTTTGTCCATAATTAATCATACTTAAAAGCTTTTCTAGAATCGATACTTTCAGCGCCTAGTGCCTAATTAAAATAAGTGAGTGACCATACTACTTGATTTACGGAGAGTAGAAATATTGACATTGGTTATCTTCCTATTTAAAGTATCGACTCGAAACTAGATATAAAATATTAGTTGTAAATGGGGCTGCTCATAGTGAGTTTCTTATAGGTGTGGGTTTTTGCTCTAAGTATCTTGCATGCCGTTATATAAAATAACGGCGGTGTTATTCCATTAATAATGCGTAAAGGAAAATTAAGCATGAAAATAACCAAAGCGGTATTTATTGGTCTTCTTGGGATGTTATTAATAGGTACGGCTCAAGCAAAAGAACAAAGTTTTACGATAGTTATTGAAGCGATTGATACCAATATCCCAGAACTTAATGTTGAAGGGGTAACTGTTAAGAATATCCGTGCTTTTAATGTCCTAAATGAGCCTAATGATCTAGTTGTTGAGCAAGGGACTGCGGTAAAGATTACCATAGAGAATAAATCCCCTATTAGTGAAGGATTCTCTATTGATGCCTATGGAATTCAACAAGTGATTAAAGCCGGAGAAACCAAAACTGTTAGCTTTAATGCTAACAAAGCGGGGGCTTTTACTATTTGGTGCCAGCTTCATCCAAAAAATATCCACCTTCCTGGAAGCTTAAACGTAGTAATTGATGCTAACTAAGATATTATATGTATGGGAGCAGCGAGGATTTTCTTGCTGCTCTCTTTTTTTATTTACAAAACTGCTATTTTGGCTCGCTGTTGCTGCATTACACTTAGCGCAGTAGCTACTTCTTGGGCTTTTAACTGCTCTTTTTCCACAATTTCGGTTGGTGCACGCTCTGTATAATCAGGATTGGCGAGTTTATTTTGTAGCCGTTCTAAATCCTTACGCAGTTTTTGTATCTCCCGATCTAGACGTTTAAGTTCTGCTTCGGTATCAATAAGCCCAGCTAAAGGGATAAGGATTTCAAGTTTGCCTACTAGAGCTGTTGCTGCTGGAGGGGGTTGCTCGTTATTAAGCCAATGAATAGAGTCGATTTTAGCCAGTGTAGCTAAAAACTCACGGTTAGCTTCTAATCGCTTTTGATCATCGCTTGTGCCTGCTTGTAATAACAGGGGAACTGGCTTATTTGGTGGAATATTCATTTGAGAGCGGATAGAGCGCACTCCGCTGACAAAAGCAATAATCCATTCTATTTCGTTAATAGCCGTTTGGTCTATGTTTTCGATTTCAAAAAGAGGGTAAGGCTGTAACATGATAGTTTTTCCCTCTCGGCCTGCAAGAGGTGCTATCTGCTGCCAAATTTCTTCTGTAATAAAGGGGATAATAGGGTGGGCAAGACGCAATAAAGTTTCTAATACTTGTATCAGGGTATGACTGGTACCTCTCTTAGCAGCTATGGAAATAGCTGGATTGTTAAGTATCGGTTTTGAAAATTCTAGATACCAATCGCAATATTCGTTCCAAGTAAAACTATAAAGCACTTGGGCAGCTCGATCAAAGCGGTAACTCTTAATACCTTCGGTAACTTGGCGAATAGTTTCCTGAAGACGAGAAAGTATCCAGCGTTCTGGAGTGCCTAAAATTATAATTTTCCCTACTTGGCTTAGATTTTCTTCCTCATCATTACTTTGTTGCATTTCTGGAGAAACATTCATCATCACATAGCGGGCTGCGTTCCAAAGTTTATTGCAAAAATTACGATAGCCCTCAATACGTCCTAGATCAAAACGAATATCTCGCCCGCCAGTGGCGAGAATAGCAAAAGTAAAACGTAAAGCATCGCAACCAAAGGCAGAAATTCCTTGGGGAAATTCCTTACGAGTGGCTTTCTCAATACGCTTGGCTAAGGCGGGTTGCATTAACCCAGCGGTTCGTTTAGTGACTAAAGATTCCAAATCAATACCATCAATCAAATCCAACGGATCAAGTACATTGCCTTTGGATTTAGACATTTTCTGTCCTTCTGAATCCCGAATGAGGCCATGAATATAGACTTCGTGAAAGGGTATCTTTCCAGTAAATTTAAGGCTCATCATAATCATTCGAGCCACCCAGAAGAAGATAATGTCAAATCCGGTAACCAGTACACTGGTAGGATAGAAAGTTTGCAGCTGGGGGGTATTTTTTGGCCATCCTAAGGTAGAAAAAGGCCATAGCGCAGAAGAAAACCAAGTGTCCAGAACATCTGCATCTTGTTCTAATTGGAGATTGCTGGGTAAGTTATATTTTTGGCGAGCTTGATCTTCTGTAGGGGCTACATAAATTTTTCCTTTAGCATCATACCAAGCCGGAATTCGATGCCCCCACCAAATCTGGCGAGAGATACACCAATCCTGAATGTTATGCATCCAGTCAAAATAAATCTTGTTCCAATTCTCTGGAACAAAGCGAATCTCACCATTTTCTACTGCTTTAATAGCTGATTTGGCGAGGAGATTAGTTTTCACAAACCATTGATTAGTTAGATAAGGTTCAATCACGGCCCGAGAGCGATCTCCCCGTGGCACCATGAGTTTATGGGTTTCTTTTTTTTCCAGTAAATTGGCTTGTTCTAGATCAGCTATTATTCTCTCCCGAGCTTTAAAGCGATCTAGACCTCGGTATTTTTCAGGAATAAGTTTATAGACAGCTAAATGCTCTTTTTTGCTAAAGTCACTAAGAGTTATATCTTCAGATGCGCAGGATTTTATCCGGGCATCGAGAGTAAAAATATTGATTAAGCCACTATGTGGCTGAGAAGCTAATTTTTGTTTATGCTGCTGCCAAACTTCGTAATCATTGAAATCATGGGCAGGGGTAATTTTTACACAACCGCTGCCAAACGCGGGATCTACATAAGTATCGGCAATGATAGGAATAGTTCTATCTGTTAATGGAAGTTCTACCTCTTTACCAATAAGCTGTTGGTAGCGAGAATCTTCTGGATGAACTGCTACCGCAGCGTCTCCTAGCATAGTTTCCGGCCGAGTAGTGGCCACTACCAGATATCCACTACCATCGGTCAGAGGGTAGCGTAGATGCCAAAGGTAGCTATTTTCTTCTTCCGAGATAACCTCTAGATCTGAAATAGCAGTATGCAGTATGGGGTCCCAGTTCACCAGACGCTGACCCCTGTAGATCAGTTCTTCATCAAATAGACGAATAAAAACCTCAGTGACAGCTTGGGATAACTCTTCATCCATGGTAAAGCGCTCCTGAGTCCAATCCACAGAGGCACCCATACGGCGAAGCTGATGGGTAATGGTGCCTCCTGAATGTTCTTTCCATTCCCAGATTTTTTGGATAAAAGATTCGCGACCTAAATCATGGCGGTTTTTATTTTGAGCATTGAGTTGCCGCTCTACTACCATTTGTGTCGCAATTCCAGCATGATCGGTTCCTACCTGCCATAGGGTTTTATCCCCGCACATTCGATGATACCGAATGAGAGCATCCATAATAGTATCTTGAAAGGCATGCCCCATATGAAGGTGACCCGTTACGTTAGGCGGAGGAATCATAATACAGTAAGGGGAGTGATCTCCTCGGGGGGCGAAATAACCTCGTTGCTCCCAGATCTGATACCAGTGTTGCTCAATGGTTTGTGGGTTATAGTTTTTATCCATGAAAGTTGTAAAGTCGTTTAATTGTCAAAAAATCAGGGGAAATAATACTTTATTATACTTGCGTAAATATAGACCAGGCACTGGATAAATCAGCGATGAACTTAAGTTTAGGTTTCTAGGCTTATTCAATCGTTAGTACCAAGTAATAATCATCAATGTAAAATTTAAATTACTCTAGAAAGAACCTCTATAAAATCTATAGTGCTATGGAAAATCAATCACCCGTTTATACCATTCCTCTAAGCTTTAGGAAGTTGGAAAATCTTCATATTTTATTTTGGTTACTTAAAGATATTAGCTGGTGTTTTATCTGGAAACCTCTAGGGGTTGCCGTAATTTTTCCGACATTGATCATAGCTATTGTGATCGCTTTTCATACTAGAAAGATAGTTTCAGAGCTGTGCCACAATGTGGCTATCGTGTTATGGATTAGTGCTGATTCTTATTGGATGGTAGTGGAATTTCTTGGAGTGGATACTCAGATCATCGTTTATTCCATCACCTATAAGGATCTAGCTATCGTACCTTTTTCTGTAGGTATATTGATACTCGTTTATTATTATTTATATCTAAATTCTTAGGGATTGAATTAACAATTTATTTGCTTTTTGAGCAAAGAATTTATTCTAAAATTATTTTTTATTTCCCCTAATAAAGCTCACCGGCGTTAATATGCGTTTATGTATCAGCAAATTTTAAATCTTGTTCAAAGAGGTCTTGATAAACAAGTTCCAACAATAGGGCTAGGTATCTTTCGTATTTTCTTTGGTTTAGTTATTTTTCAGGAAATTATTTTTCTTTATTACTTTCGTGCCCTGATTTTTGATCCTACGCCTACAATCGATACTGCCTCTCCCACTATTCATTTTGTCCTTATCCTATGGGTCATTAATACTCTTTTTTTCATTGTAGGTTATAACACGCGCCTTGCTGCTGTTATAAATTATTTTTTTTGGCTTATTTTTACCATATTTACCCCCCTGTGGCGGGATTTTGATGGGGGTTTCGATCAACTTATGATCGGATCAGGGTTGCTTTTGATCTTTTTACCTATAGAAAGATCCTTATCTTTGGATAGTCTTAAACTAAAACTTAAATTTTTAAGATTAGGGCAACACTACAACCCTCCTAGTACTACCTCCGTGCTGAGTTATTATCTGCCGCTAGCTATCTCGTTAGGGTTAATGTACTTGGATTCAGATGCGCATAAGCTGTTTGCTGAGCAGTGGCAAAATGGTTTGGGATCATGGCTACCCGCTACCATGCCCTATTATATTTCGGCGATAGATATGAGCTGGGTTTTAAATGATGAAATCTTACAAAAAATAATGGGCTACTCAGTCATTATTTTTGAATTTATTTTTATTTTTACGTTTTATTTCCGCTTCTTTCGCATTCCGCTGCTGATTTATGGATGCTTACTTCATCTAGGGATTATTTTATTCCTTAATATTTATCCCTTTGGCTTTGCCATGTTAGTGCATTATTTTTTGCTGGTTCCTTTCTCTTGGTGGAGAAAGCTCAAGGAAGGCTTTCAGCTTAAAGCACCCTTGTTAACTGTGCTATATGATGAACAATGCCCTTTATGTAATCGTATGGTAATTATCATAGAGCACTTTGATCTGCTTAAAGCCATTAGCTTTAAAGGCTTACAAACGTATGCAAGAAAATACCCTGAAGTTAATCATCTCTCCGATGAACAATTATTAAAGGATCTCTATGCGCTTGATGGGCAAGGCCAGCTATATTTTGGCATCGATACTTATATCCAGATCCTGCTAAAAATAAAATATACCGCTTTATTGGGATTAATACTGAAAACGCCAGGGATATACCATTGGGGAAAAAGAATTTACCGCAAGATAGCCGATCAACGTGCTCGAATAGCCTGTGATGATCATTGCGCTATGCCATTGGAAAAAGATCAAGACGAGAAATATAGCGTTATAACCCTCTGTCAGCACTGGGCAGGGACTCCCCAGCAGCGTGCTAATCGTATTGCTAAATTTATAATATTGATCTTAGTGCTGCAGCTAAATAGCACCATTCACTATGGGATACTTTATCGCCTGAATATCCATCCAAAGGGGGAGCTTAGCCAGCTCTTATACCAAATAAGTGATGGGATATTGTCTTTATCGGATGTATTTTTAGGCATAGTGCCCCATGCGCTTTATTTGCATGATCATTTTCAGGGCTATAATCATATTCTGGGGATAACCTATAGAGATAAAAAAGGGCAAGAGCAATGGCTACCGTTTATCAATCAAGAAGGGCGGCTTATTGCGCCCAATTGGGGCAGAGTTCAATCCATGTGGGCTAATGTGGCGGTGACTCCCCAGATAGATAAACCTCGACTCTATAAATTTGTCAAAAAAATTACCGCCTTTTGGGGAACGAAAGTAGGGCTTAATTTACAGGAGGCTGTTTTTATAATTAAAGCCAAGAGAATAGAAGTTCCCCTAGATCACTGGGAAAAGGATTTGCGTCATAGAAATATCAATCAGCCTTGGGTGGATATTGGAAAAGTCATTTGGGCGGATAAAGTAATGCATATAGAGTTGGCGCCAGGAGTGAATATTGAATCGTTATCGTTATAAAGATGAACGGTTTATTAACTAGGAGATCCTAGCATGAAGCAAATAATTATTTTAATACTGTTGTCGTTAATGCTATGTTTAAAGACGACGATAAGTTCAGGTACTGAGAAACTATTGCCTTCTGAAGTGGCTGCAAAGTTTTGGGAGGCAAAAAAAACAAATGATATAGCGACTATTCGCCAATATATTGCTGGTAAATCTTTAACAGAGGATGATTTAGCAAACCCTTCCTTACCCATATCTGAGTTTAAAATAGGTAGAACGATTATTGAAAGTGAGCAAGCTAAGGTAAAAACCGATGTTGTCTTAATGGGGCAAAATGATAGCCCAATGACCATTTCTGCAGAGACATTGCTTATCAATGAAGAGAATCAATGGAAGGTACTTTATGAAGAGACGGTTGAAACGATTGCTCAAGCAGGTGAAGTAACCGGTATTTTACATAGTCTTCAGGAACTTAATAGAGCTTTTTCAAAAAAACTTGGTGAATCTGCGGGTATGTTGCAGCAGTCATTACCTATGGTTGAGGATCGCCTAAAAGAAATTAAAGAAAAGCTCAAAACCCAAATACCTAGTATCCAAGATCGCCTTAAGGGTATCACTAAAGAGTTAGATGATTTATTCAATGTTTTACGGCAAGCGCTACCTCCTGAAAATGAAAATGAAAAAGCAAAATCAATATAGAATGCTAATAGAATTTTTAGCTATAAATTAATTAACATCCGACAACATCATAAACAGCAAAACATTGGTTTATTTTTTCCTCAGCGACTATATCGTAGTAAAGCGAATTCAGACTAAAATTTACAGGCGATCCTAGCTGTTTTCCCGTAAATAAAGTATCAAAAGATTCACCGCCTAAAATTTTAAGCGCGTGGGTTAAATAAAGGCGGTTCAGCATCTTATCCATGAGCAAAGTATTTAAAATCTTGGGGCCAGCGACCATATAGATAGTGGTGAGTCCTGCTTGCCCCAGCGCGATAATTAATTCGCGACCTTGTACTACTTCGTTACCGGCAAAGAGGAGGCGTATCCCTTTGGCTTCAATTTCTTTTATTTTCAAGGGATGAGCGCTAGCGCTTGTCGCCACATAAATGATACGTTTGGAGTCCAACAATGCATTTGGAATAGGGATATCTAGGCTATTGCTGACAATAACGATAGCCGGTTGCGGTGATAAGCCTTGTAATCGTCGCCATGCTATGAGATCGGCATATTCTGGTTTTTCACTGATGGGAAGGATATCTTGAGCTTCATCATCGGCGAGCTGGCGGATATAGCGGCCACTGGTAATAATCACATCTGCTTGAGCGGCGAGTTCTTGAAATAAACGCCAGTCACGGGGGTTAGCAATAGCCCTTGGAACAATAGGAGTCTTTTTTTCTGGGTGAGCTAGGGAGATTCGGCCATCTAAGCTGGTGATAAAATTAGTATAGACAAAGGGTCTTGTGTTTGTGCCTAGTCTTTGTAGCTCTTGATGTAAGTAAAGCCCTTTAAGCGCTACGGTCTCTGATGGCGCTGGGAAGAGCTTTAGCAGTCGATTATCTTGATTATCAATGTTCATAGTTGATTTTTAATAAATCTTTTCTAGACTTATAGAGGCTTCATTCAGGGATTAGAGGGAAAGATGACCACAAATAGAGATATTTTAAAGAATCTTTCTGATGAATTACAGCGATTAAAAATAGAATTAGATAAAGTAATTACAATAGCAACAGCCGACTACAAAAAAACCATAAAAAATAAACTCATGGAGGATATGGAGGATCAAAAGGAAAATAAGGTTACAAGCACTACCTATTCATACTCAAAGCGGGATAGTATTGCAAAATAAAAACAGGGGAAGGATATATCTTTAACTCCCAGTGATGAGTTACCTTAGCCACATTAAAGACTGCAATAATTGTCAGTTAGCAAATTTTCGCCCTTTTTACGTAGATGGGATAAGAGTAGGGCACCTTAAGCATGATTTTGCAGAAAGATTAAAATCGTGGCCCACGGTTTTCCAAGTTTCCCCCCAAGCTGTCCGGCTAGATCCTCATCTTTGTTCGCTTGCCGCTCGAACCCAAGCCATGAGAACCGTTGTAGAAATTTTAGTGGAACAGGGAGTCATTCCCCATTGGCATGGAGAATCTTATCCCGTCACCGGAACATCAAAAGCGCAGGTGCTATTTACCCTTGATCGGGGGGCTGCCTCTTATTTTGGGGTTCGGGCTTTTGGCCAGCACTTAAATGGTGTTGTCAATGACAACGGCCAGCTAAAAATGTGGATCGGGCGGCGATCCCGTAGCAAATGGAGTGATTCAGGAAAGCTGGATAACATGATAGCCGGTGGCTTGCCCTATGGGATTTCCCTTTCGGAGAACTTGATAAAGGAGGGCTGGGAAGAGGCCGCTATTCCCCCTGATCTTTGCGCCCAAGCCATACCCGTGGGTTATATTTCCTATTGTATGGAAACGCCCTTGGGCCTTAAACCGGATATCATGTACTGCTATGATTTAGAACTACCGGCTGATGTTATCCCTCAGTGCCAAGATGGGGAAGTAGAGGAATTTTATCTGTGGCCGGTGGAGAAGGTGGCCGCCTTAGTTCAAGATACCGAAGAATTTAAGAAAAATTGTAATTTAGTCATTATTGATTTTTTAATCCGACGGGGCTTTATTCCTCCGGATCATCCTGATTATCTTGAGATGGTCGCTGGCCTTAGAGTACCGCTCTAGCATAAAAATATACTCCTATTTAAATCTCTAATTTAGGCAATTTCCCCACAATGGCTTGGGTTTTCAGACTCACGGTAATCACGCGCAAGAATAGCTCTAGTGGGTATTTGGCGTTGCCCATGGTTTCAAGCGCCCAGTCGTTCGCGTCGTTGGTAATGCCGGATTTTTTATCAGTAGTCACACTTTGGCGCTCCATCACCCATTCTAAGGCGGGTTTGCCGTTAACAATGTAGTCGTAAGATTCAAGGGGAATATGTTCAATGGTAATGCCGGGGTTATAAATCACGGTGGTTTTGTCCTCTACACTCTTGCCGGTTTCGGAGTCTTTGGTTTTGCCAAACTTCATTTGAGTGACATAAAAATCACTATCTTGGCCACCAATAACCCCATTAGCCGTGATAGTTAAGCCTTTGGTTTTCCCCGTCAGCTTGGCAGTGGTATTAAGTACCACGGTTTCATAATTTAAGTGCAGCGCGGCCAAATCACGGCCTGCTTGAGTAAAGGCGCTAAAGACTTGAGCGGTTTTAACCCGTGGTATCCGTGGGAGCTGTTTGCTGAGGTTATCGGCGTATTGCTCGCGGTAATCCTCGCTGTGGAGCAAACCATAGAGGGTGTAGAAAATGTCCTCTTTGCTGATGCTAAGTTCTGGGTAAGCCGCTTGAAAGTGCGCCAAGGCTTCATTGGTAATGGCCTCACGGCGCTGGTATTGGGCTTCAATCCCTGCTTGGGCGAACAAACCCATATTAGGCTCGGCTTTTTCGTAGAGATAAAGGGGGAAGCATTGGCCATTGGCGTGTAACTGAATATCAGGAATAACATTGGTAATAACACATGAAAACTCTTTCGGTGTACCAAGCCCTGTTACCGAAATCACCCAGTTTTCGCTCTCTGGGGTGGGGAAGATTTGGGGCATTTGATAAACCCTATTATTCATCAATCGATGAAAATATAAATTAGAGCCTGTAAAGGGTCTATAAATCGCCTTATAGAGCGCATGACTATCAAACGGGTAAAATTTACCTTTTTCTAAATCCCATTTATTTGCACTATCCCAAGTAAATGAAGTTGAATCAAATTTCGCAAAATCTTCAGCTTTTAGCTGGCTTTTTTCATCCAGATAGCGCTGTACCTCAGAGTTATAAAAATTAATAGATTTCTGAATATGCTTTTGCAGTTTTATTTTTGAAGCGTTATAACACCATGCATCCCTACTAGTTGCTATGCCCCTAGAATAATTCTCAAACACCACCTTAGCGTTTTTATCTTTTTTATCCCCCAAGCTGATGTAGCTATCAAAATTCGGGTCGCGCTGATTCAGCCAGTCGCCAAAGCGATCGGGGGTAATGGGTTGCCAGCCGTGTTGGGCGGTAATGGCTTGAATACTGCCTAGCTCAGCAATAATTTCTAGTTTTTCTTTTTGGCTTAGGTAATCGCCTATATCGTAAAAGTAAATTTGCCCTTGCGCTGAGCTATCGGGATTTTTTACGAGAATAGAAATAGCGATAGGAGCGCGGCTACCTGAGCCAAATATCTTGCCGCCTTCTTTGCGCGAGCGTTCACCAGAGGTGCGTTGATTACCGCGTAAATGAAATATATACAGATTACTGAATTCTTCGGCTAAGCATTTACGCAAGCCATCGGCGGTGTTGGCTTCTAAAAAGCCGCCATTGGTAACAAAACCAATCACCCCACGATCTTTAATCCGATCAGATGACCAGCGAATGGCGCGAATATAGCTGTCATATAAAGCATTCTTTAGAGTGGCGGTTGAGTGCTCAGCATAGGTGCGGCGGATGCGCTCATCGAGTTTGGGATAAGCCACATTGGCATTATTATCGTTGGCGCTTTCTTGCCCAGCGGAATAGGGCGGGTTGCCCATAATCACCCGAATATCTAGGCTTTGTTGGCGTTTACGGCGGGCGCTGTTTTCTTCGAGTTGTTTATCAACCCAGTCGGGGGTTTCTGTCATCTGGAAAGTATCGGTGAGGCAAATACCGTTAAAGGGCTGATAGTCGGTTTTTGTGGTGAGGGTATTATCGGAGTTTTCTTGACCTGTAATATTGCCGTTTAAAATCCCGTGATAAGTAGCCTCAATGTTAATGGCGGCGATGTAATAGGCCAGTAACACGATTTCATTAGCGTGGATTTCCTGCTGGTATTTATTCGGCAGTTTCTCAAGGGGGATAATACCGCTTTGTAATAATCGGGTGATAAAGGTGCCGGTGCCGGTGAAGGGGTCGAGAATGTGAACATTCTTTTCGGCCAGGCTGCTGTTAAATTCGCTGTTTAGCACATGCTCCACGGAATGGATAATAAAATCCACCACTTCAATAGGCGTGTACACAATGCCTAAACGTTCGGTCATGCGGGGGAAAGCGTTGCGGAAAAACTTATCGTAGAGTTCGATCACAATGCGCTGTTTCCCTTCGGCGCTGTGAATGCCCTCGGCGCGCATTTTCACCGATTCATAGAAAGATTCCAAGGTATCCCGTTCTTTGTCTAGCTGCTGGGCGTGGAGAGTATCAAGCACTCGCTGTAGCGCTTGGGACATGGGATTGTGTTGGGCAAAATGATATTGAGCAAATAATGCCTCAAAGACTGGCTGGGTAATGAGGTGTTGCGCCAGCATTTCAATGATTTCTGCATCGCTAATGCTGTTGTTGAGATCGTCCCTAAGCTCAGCGGCAAAGGTATTGAAGGCGGCAATTTCAGCGCTGTTGGCTTGGTTTTCTAAGATGGCTTTAATGCGGTCGATATGGGTATTGGCGATTTTGGCAATATCGGTTGCCCAATCTTCCCAGTGGTGTCGGTTGCCGCATTTCTTCACGATCTTGGCATAGAGGGCGCGTTCGATTTCGCCTACTTCAAATTGCATTCCATACTGATATGCGGGGTAATCTTCTGCCACGTTGCCGATAGCATTGCCACCACGGGCTTGGCCGGCTTGGCGCTGCTGTTTGTTAACCCGCTCCCCCTTGCGTGTTACTTTATCGGCGATGGCGATGACTTCCATTTTAGCGGGCATCGTTCCGTTAAATTCTAGCTTGTTAATCATGGCATCAAAGCGGTCATCGTGCGCTCTCAGGGCGTTGAGCACCTGCCATACCACCCGATAAGTTTCGTTATTGTTTAGGGCAACCTCTGGTTCTACACCGGCGGGAATCACCACCGGCAAAATCACGTAGCCCATTTTTTTCAGGTCGTTGCCGTTTTCATCTTTCACGGTACGCATCACCCGACCCACGGATTGCACCACCTCCACTTGGGAATGACGGGGGGTTAAAAACAATACCGCATCGAGGGCGGGGATATCCACCCCTTCAGCTAAACAGCGCACGTTAGATAAAATACGGCAGGTGTTCTCTTCCGTGGTGGCTTTGAGCCAGCTTAATTTAGCTTCTTTTTCACTGGCGTTCATGGTGCCGTCCACGTGCTGAGCCTCACAGCGCATCAAAAGGGCTGGATCAAGGGGAGCAGTGGAGTCCTTGTTCAGTAATTCATTTTTCTCAAAGTCTTGGTATTGCGCTACCACAGCGCCAAACATTTCTGCAATTTGCTTCGAACTGACCTTGTGCTTTTTGCCTTGGTATTGTTTTTCAATGACTTGGCAGAAGGCGACGGCACGTTTCATCGGTTCAGCCAGTTTGGCGTTACCTTCCAATAAATCTTGTTTAGACAGGGCTTTCCAACACCCCACAATCTTGGCGGCATCATCGACTTTTAAGCTGTTGCTTTGGTTGGTGAGTAGGGTTTGTAAACGGCGGTTAATGTGGGCTTCTTCAATGGCTAATACGATTACCTTGTAGTCCACCAGCAATTTGCGGGCGACGGCTTCAGAGAAAGTAATCACGTAGAGATCTTTGCCGTAAATACTTTCATCGTCCATGGAGCACAAGGTCACGCCTTCGGTCTTTTTGGCATCATCGCCATAAATACGCGGGGTAGCAGTCATATAAAGGCGTTTATGGCCTTGGATAAAGCTATTATCATGTACACGCACAAAGGCGCTTTCTTCTTCGCCGTCAAAGGTAGCCCCGGTGGTGCGGTGGGCTTCATCACAAATAATTAAATCAAAGGCGGGTAAACCTTGTTGTTGAGCCTCATTCAATACCGCAATGGAATGATAGGTCGAGAACACCACTGTCATGCTGTCATCATTAGGGCGGGTGTTCATTACCCTGTTTAAGGTTTCTGCATGGGTGGTGGCCGGATATTGCAGGTCACTTAATCCAGTGATAACTCGATCGTCATCGGCTTTGGTTTGGCGCTTGCCTACGTCACTGTCGGAACACACGGCAAAGCTTGTTAACGGCAGAGCGCTTTCTTGTGTCCATTCAGTGATAGTTTGACTTAACAACGAAAGGCTGGGTACTAAAAACAACACGCGCTTGCCTTTGCCAGCAATGGCCTCAGCAATTTTTAATGAAGTAAAGGTTTTACCTGTGCCACAGGCCATGATCAACTTGCCTCGATCAGCGGTTTTAAAGCGATCAAGGGTATGATTTAAGGCTTGCTGTTGATGATCCCGTAGTTGCTTTTGTGCTTTAAGTACGGGCTGAGTGGTATCGACTTGATACGCTGACCAGTCAATGATGCTATTTTCAAGGGCATGGAGATCTAGTGTACTCACTGGGGGCTGTTGATTTTCTAGTGAGCGTTGGGCGTTTTCCGTCCAGTGATTAGTAGTGGTTACGATAATACGCTGGCTAAAGTAGGTTTTACCCGAGGCGGTGAAAAAACTATCAATATCGGTTTTGTTAATGGTTTTATCCGCCCCGTAGTTTTTACACTGGATCGCGTGGTGCTGACCCTCAGGGGTGACGGCGACTAAATCAATGCCTGTATCCTGTTTGCTGGTAATCCCCAACGGTTCACCATACCGGGTAACCCAATCTCCATAGCGGAAAATTTCTCGATACTGGGATTGGTAAAAAGGTTCCGTCTTAAAATATTGAAGCATAAGCTTTTCAAAGCTAGTGCCTTGATCTCGTACGCTGAGGGTTTGCTCACGAAATTGAGTTAATAAAGCAGAAAGGGCGCTAATCATGGTTTTCTTTTTAAAAATTAAGCTAAGCGAGTATTAAGATGAATAAATATATGATGATTTTTTATTTGCTAATCTTTAGCAGCGATGTGTTTGCTGCAAAAATAGAGCAAGAAATTGATTCTGAATCTCAAGAACGGGTAATTTCCTATAGCGCTAAATCTGATTATGGTCGATATGGCGTGATGATTAAGCTTCGAGACGCGGGAAAGCCTGATGTGATGTTGTTTAATTCCGTGGATACGATAAAAAAGTTTTGTGGTAATGGACATCATCGCTTTTTCTTAAATGACAGACCAGTGAAGGGTGTCGGTGAAAATAGATTTAAAGAAGTGACTAAGGAAAAATTAGTGGTAGATTACATGTCAGGATGGAAGAAAGCGCAATATACCTATTCGGTTTATACGGATATTGTGCATATTTCTGCACAAGATTGGGTAAATATTATCAATACTCAGCCCAGAATCTCATTTGAAAGGTGCGGTAAGCTAGAGAAACGATCTAAGCTTTTCTTTAAAAAAGCCAAGTTTGAGGAATTTTTGAATACTTATCGAAAATTATTACCATCTAAGTAATCCTAACAATACGCTACGCTGCCCGTAGCGCCTCAATGATGTTCATTCGTGCCGCCCGAGCTGCGGGCAAAAATCCTCCTACTAGGCCCATGAACAGTGAAAATAATAGGGATTGCCATACAATTGTTTTAGTTAAAGTAAAACTAAACGCGAGTTCAGAGAATGTTTTCCAATTCATGGTGGAAATAGTCAATAGCTGCATAAATGAAGCCATGATCAGGCCGGGAATGCCGCCCATAAGGCTTAGAGTGAGAGATTCTAACAAGAAAGCTTGTAAAATGTTTCGCCGAGGAAAGCCAATAGCCCGTAAGGTGCCAATTTCAATGGTACGATTAGCCACGGAAGCATACATGGTAATCATAGCGCCGATAGTGGCACCCATTGAAAAAATAATACTTAAAGCTAATCTTAACACTTTAAGAAATCTCGACATCATTTCCGATTGTTCGGCATAGAATTGAGTTTCACGTTTGGCTTCTATGGTGAGGCGCTGATCATTTTCTAACAGCTGTTTAGTCTGCTCAAAAGCCTCTGGATCGGCTAATTTAAAGATAACGGAGGAGTAGGCATCCCGTCTAAAGGCTTGCATGAGCTGATTGACATCCCCCCAGATCTCAGAACTAAATGCTGTCTTACCCGCATCGAAAATGCCCACAATAGTCCATGGGTTTAGCCCGAGATAAAGTTTTTCTCCTATGTGGGTACCGACAAAACTTTGGACTAGATTATTGCCAATCATGATTTCTCTGGTACCGGAATGAAATAAGCGCCCTTGGTGTAAATGAATTTGGGGGCGAAGGGTTAAGCCAGTGCTAGAAATGCCTCGAATAGTGACATTAGAAGGCTTACCGCTATGGCGCTTAGGTAACACGTTAAGCACGATTAATTCTTTGGAAACTAGCGTTTCTCCCAAGGAGCCATAAGCAATATTGGGTAACGTGGCTATTATTCCCGCTTGCGCTCGATCAATTGTGCTTTGTACTTCTGTTTCCGCTGAGTGTCGAATCACAATTACATTATTGGGACTACCTGTTGCCACTAAGGTTTCTTCTAGCCCCGCTGAAAGCATCAGTACCGTGGCAAAAACAAAGACAACTAACGCCATACCTATAGCGGTGAGTAATGTGGTTAGCTTGCGCGCCCAAAGATTACGAAAGATATAGGTATAGGGTACGCTCATGTTAACCCACCTCTCGAAAACCACTCAAGATAGGGGTATGAGCGCCTTGCCAGGCGGGAACAATTGCTGCGCTAACCCCTACCATAAATGCGGTGCCTAGGGATAACCATGCGGTTTTAGTAGCCACCTTGAAGACCGGAAAGAAAGTACCCATTTTACTGACAAAGATTGTGGCTGTAGGATAAAGTAAGCCAAGCCCAATGAGACCGCCGGTCATGGCAATAATAATGGATTCTCCATAAACCAATAGCGCAATAAATCTGCCAGGAAACCCGAGTGCTTTTAAAGTCGCGTACTCTCGTTTTCGTTCCCGGGCGCTCATAGCCATAGTGTTGGCCATGATGGCCATGATAATCGCAACAATCACAAAGGAAACTATTTTAATTACCGTGACAATGGCTTCAGTCATGGCTACAAAGCCCAGTTGAAAAACTTTTTCTGTTTCTGTAAGAGTCTCTGCCGGTGAATTTTTAAATAAATCGTCAACTGCCTGTGATACTTCAGCAGCTTGGCTAGCATTTTCTAAGCCAATAATATAGATACCCACGTGATCGGTGCGTTTTTCTGCTACTTCTTTGAGTTTTTCATTTAAGTATTCCCATTGAAAAAGAAATAAAGTTTCGTCAGTGGTTTTATGAGCGCCTTGGTAAATACCCCGTAGCATAAAATTCCAGTCACCTGAATAGAGGGTGCCGCGAATAGGAATAATATCGCCCACTTTCCAGCCATATTTTTGGGCTAATCTTTTACCCGCAATAGCCCCTTGGCGATCGCGAAAAAAATTTTTCTTTTCCTCAGAGGAGAGCAAATATTCGGGATAAAGGTTTAGATAGCTGTGTGGCTCAACAGCAAATTGGGGGAAAAAATTTTTCTCACTTTTATAAATACCACCAAACCAATTGGAATAGCTGATGGCAGCAACGCCTCTGATTTGTTGAATTTTATTTTTATAGCTGAGGGGGAGAGGAAAAACGAGTGAGATAGCGTTGCGAGTAATCAGGTGGGCGGATGAAGCTGATTCGGCCTTTCCATACCAAGCATCCACTACCGTACGGAGCAGGCCAAAAGCCACTGTGGAAATTACAATTCCAAGAATGGTGAGGAGGGTACGAAGTTTTTGACGGAAAGCGTTTCGGGTGATTAATAGCAATAAATACTGCATGGGATTTTATAGGGGCAGTTCATCTATGAGGATGCCTTTATCCAGATGTTTAATAATATGCGCTCGATTAGCAGCCGCTTGATCATGAGTGACCATGATAATGGTTTTTCGTAATTCTCGGTTAAGGTGCTGTAGTAAGTTTAGAACTTCCTGCGCAGACTCACGATCCAAATCTCCAGTAGGCTCATCAGCCACAATCAGGGTGGGATCGGTGACTAAAGCTCGGGCAATGGCTACCCGTTGTTGTTGGCCCCCTGAAAGCTGGGAAGGATAATGATCCATTCGATCTTGAAGACTGACCACGGTCAGCGCCAATGTTACGTGTTCTTTTCGTTCATTCCGAGATAACGGGGTGAGCAGTAAAGGGAGCTCTACGTTTTCAAAGGCGGTGAGCACCGGCATTAAGTTATAAAACTGAAAGATAAAGCCTACGTGTTCAGATCGCCATTGAGCCAGATCCCGTTCAGATAATGTGGCGATATCAATATTATTGACATACAAATTGCCCCTATCAGGGGTATCAATACCCGCGATTAAGTTAAGCAGGGTGCTTTTACCCGATCCTGAGGGTCCCATAAGGGCAATAAATTCCCCTTCAGCGATGGTGAGATTAATATCTTCAAGCACTGGGATAATTTGGCTACCCCGTTGGTAGGATTTGCTGATTTTTTCTATTTTGATCACATCGAATGAGCCGAGTTAATTATTCGTGCTGCTGAATATCACTTGGGTACCATCTCTCAGCTTAGTGGATAGATGAATAGCCACTTTATCGCCATTAGCAAGCCCCGATTTTATAACCACTAAATCTCTCCATTGTTCTCCAATAATGACGGGTGTTTGGTAAGCAATATTATTGCGGATGCGGAAGGCATAGGCTTGATTATTATTGAGAAAAATAGCTGAGATTGGGGCAACAATATAGGGTTGTAGATCTTGGGATGAGAGTTCTTGGGAGAGAAATGCAACTCGGGCGCTCATATCGGGTAAGATGCGATCATCTCGATCAATAAAGCGAACCTTCACTAATATCGTTGCCTTGGCTCTATCTACGGTAGGGATAATCATATGTACCCGGCCCCGGATGCGATTATCGGGGAAAGCGTCGAGCTGGATCTGGCAAGGTTGATTAATTTTAACCTGCATGAGATTTGACTCTGAAACATCTACCTCGACCTGTAGCGTGTTCATATCGGCCATGGAGACTACTGTGCCTTTAGATTGCATGGCTGAGGAGAAAGGCGCTACCACATCGCCTAGATCAGCATGTTTTTTTAAGATAACTCCATCAAAAGGGGCGCGAATGAGGGTGTATTCTACCGCAACTTTAGCTTCTTGATAGCCCGCTTCAGCCACTAAGATGTTGGCTCTGGCACTTTGTACTTTTGCCTCAGCAGTATCATAACGGGCTTTTGCTATATCATAATCTGCTTGAGTAGCTAAATTTCGATTAACAAGGCTTTTAAGGCGCTTTAGCGTAATAGCCGCATTTTCTAATTCAGCTTTAGCTTCAAGCAGTCCTGCTTGGGTAATCGCAATATTGGCTTTAGCTTTTGCCATAGTGGCTAAGACATCTCGATTTTCTAGACGAGCAATGACATCGCCTTTTTTGACATAATCACCTTCTTCAACTTCCAGCGCTTCTAATTGGCCGGTAGCCTTAGAGGCAATATCTGCTTTGGTTTGGGGGACTACATAACCGGTCGCATTAAATAAAGTATATTCTTGAGCAGGATAGGCTAGGGAGATTGTCCCCACTATTATCTGGGTGCCCGATCGTAGGATTTTGGTATAAATAAAGTAGAGGGTGATGACTCCAATCAGTAGACTGATGAATACCCTAATCCATCTACGATTGGGTTTCGGCACTTGCTGGGGTGTAGTTTTGGGGACACGATGAATTTTTAGCTTTTCCAGTGCCTCCATAGAAATGTTGATTACCTTAATTTAATGGGGGAAAAATCTAATGAAGTTATAGTTTTAGATTTTACCCATTAGATTTTATTTTCCTGAAAAACACACTTGTTAGTGTGAGTTAGCAGGTAAATAACGATAATTTTTAAGATCTGGGGGAAAATAATCTGAATGGGTTTAGCTTAAGCGGTTGAGGTTGGGTATTGATATTTTATTCAGCAAAGCTTCCAACGACCATCATATTATATTTTAAAAAATTGATTTTTAGCTAATTAGAATCTGATTAACTAACGGATTTTATTGTACACTGAGTTTTGTATAATCTTATTACAATTTTTGATAAGAGATCAGGATAATCATGGTTGCTGAAAATAATAGTCCTGGTACCGTTTTACGTGCTGCTATTACGGCGGAATGTCCTTTGCAATTAGTAGGGGTAATTAATGCTTATACGGCATTACTTGCTGAGCAGGCGGGCTTTAGGGCTATTTATCTTTCAGGCGCTGGAGTTGCTAACGCTGCCTTTGGCTTACCCGATCTGGGGTTGACCACCTTAACAGAAGTGGTCAATGAAGTTTGCCGTATTGTGGCAGTAACAGATTTACCCCTCTTAGTGGATGCAGATACGGGCTGGGGGGATAGATTGATGATTGCCCATACTGTGCGTTCCTTAGCACGGGCTGGAGCGGCGGGACTGCATTTAGAAGATCAAGTGTTCGGTAAACGTTGCGGCCATCGACCAGGTAAGGTTTTAATCAGTATTGATGAAATGGTGACTCGGATAGCGGCAGCGGTAAACGGGCGTATAGATGATCAGTTTGTGATTATGGCCCGTACTGATGCTTACTCGGTAGAAGGTTTGGAGGCAGCGGCAGATCGGGCGCAACGTTATGTAGCAGCAGGAGCTGATATGATTTTTGCCGAGGCACTACAATCTCTTAATGAATATCAATATTTTACCCAAGCCGTTAAAGTGCCTGTACTGGCTAATATCACTGAATTTGGGCGTACGCCTTTATTTACAGTGAAGGAGCTTCAAGGCGCTGGAGTCAAGATCGTCCTCTATCCACTCACGGCTTTCCGTGTTATGGCGGCAGCGGCCTTAAAAACCTACCAGATTTTGCGTCAGGAGGGCACTCAGAAGCGCTTGATAGCTAGTATGCAAACCCGCGAAGAACTCTACGAAATTCTAGGTTATTATGACGATGAACGCCAGCGGGATGCGTTCCCGTTAAAGGAGAAAATATGAGTACAGGAAAAACCAGCAGCGGTTTAGCTGGAATTATTGCTGGCAAAACTAAAATCAGTACTGTAGGAAAAGAATCTAGGGGATTGACTTATCGAGGTTATCCGCTTGAAGTGTTAGCTGAGCAGGCTAGTTTTGAGGAAGTAGCTTATTTACTACTTTATGGTCAACTCCCTACCTACAACCAGCTTACGCAGTATCGGAGGCAGCTACAATCCTTACGTGGCTTACCTAAAGAATTAAAACTGGTACTAGAAGCATTGCCTAGAGAAAGCCATCCTATGGATGTGATACGTACCGGTTGTTCAGCTTTAGGTTGTCTGGAACCTGAAACTGATATAACTCCGCAGCAGGATATTGCTAATCGGTTGATAGCGCTATTTCCTTCCATGCTGCTGTATTGGTATCAATTTCATCATCAAGGGGTGCGTATTGAGACACGAACGGCTGAGGATTCAATAGCTGGGCATTTTTTACAGTTGCTCCATAATACGCCTCCTGATGAGATCTCTCGGCGAGTATTAGATATTTCCCTAACCCTTTATGCTGAGCATGAATTTGCGGCTTCTACTTTTACTGCTCGGGTAGTCACCTCAACAGCCTCTGATTTTTATTCTGCGGTTACTGCAGCGATTGGGGCTTTACGTGGCTCTTTGCATGGGGGAGCTAATGAGGCAGCTATGGTATTAATTGATCGTTTTAGCAATCCTGATGACGCTGAGAATGAGATCATGGCAATGTTAGTAGAAAAAGAAAAAATCATGGGTTTTGGCCATCGGATCTATAAAGAATCTGATCCTAGAAATGCAGTCATTAAGCGCTGGTGCCAGCAGTTAGCGGATAAGATTGGAGATAATCGCTTATTTCCCATTGCGGAGCGGATCGAGATGGTAATGAGGCGAGAGAAAAACCTGTTTCCTAATCTGGATTTTTATATGGCACCTGCTTACCGTTTTCTGGGTATTCCTATTGAGCTTTATACCCCTGTCTTTGTATGTGCTCGAATAGCGGGCTGGGCTGCCCATATTATGGAGCAGCGAAGCGATAGTAAGCTGATTCGCCCTATGGCGGAATATATTGGCCCAGAGAATCGGGATTTTGTGCCTATTGAGCAACGTTGATTGGAGTCTATATGAATACCCTTCCCTCAACTCAACAACCCGTAGATACGATACTAACGACCATCGCTGATTATATTATTGATGGGGTAATTACTAGCCCAACGGCTTATGAGTCTGCTCATTACTGTTTATTGGACAGCTTAGCCTGCAGTTTTCTTGCCCTTAGAAATGAGGCTTGCTGGCGGTTACTAGGCCCTGTTGTTCCTGGGGCTGTTTTACCTGATGGCGCTAGAGTCCCAGGAACATCCTATGAGCTTGATCCAGTTCAAGCCGCTTTTAATATCGGCTGTATGATTCGTTGGTTAGACTTCAATGATACTTGGCTAGCCGCTGAATGGGGTCATCCTTCTGATAATCTGGGAGCTATCTTAGCGAGCGCAGATTATCTGAGTCGCCGTAGACAAGAGCGAAGGGAAACACCGCTACAGATGGGTCAAGTGCTAACAGCCTTGATTAAGGCTTATGAAATTCAAGGCGTACTTGCTTTGGAAAATTCTTTTAATCGAGTAGGGTTAGATCATGTATTGCTAGTTCGGGTCGCTAGTGCGGGGGTAGCCGCTTTTCTATTAGGCGGATCTCGTGATCAGGTGATTAATGCGCTTTCCAATGCTTGGGTTGATGGAGGCACTTTGCGGGTTTATCGCCAAGCGCCCAATACGGGATCTCGCAAAAGTTGGGCTGCAGGTGATGCCACCAGCCGGGGTTTACGTCTGGCACTGATGGTTTTGCAGGGGGAAATGGGATATCCTTCCGCACTCACTGCCCCGGGTTGGGGTTTTTATGAAGTGTTATTTAAAGGAAAAGCATTTACATTGTCACGAGGCTTTAATAGCTATGTAGTTGAAAATATTCTGTTTAAGGTAGCTTATCCAGCTGAGTTTCATGCGCAGACTGCTATTGAGGCTGCAATTTCATTACATCCTCAAGCAATACCCCGATTAGA
Organism: Candidatus Nitrosoglobus terrae; assembly: GCF_002356115.1. NCBI lineage: Bacteria > Pseudomonadati > Pseudomonadota > Gammaproteobacteria > Chromatiales > Chromatiaceae > Candidatus Nitrosoglobus > Candidatus Nitrosoglobus terrae. The sequence goes on along the minus strand of NZ_AP014836.1, from coordinate 1,254,685 downwards.
GGAGATTGAGCAGATTGTGATTGAAACCCAAGAGCCCGCATTGCGGATTATAGATAAGACTGGCCCTCTCCATAACTCAGCAGATCGGGATCATTGTTTACAGTATATGGTAGCAGTAGCCTTGTTGGATGGTAAACTTACTATGAGTGATTACGAGAATGAGCGAGCTGGCGATCCGCGTATTGATGTTTTGCGAAATAAGATGAAGGTGATTGAGAAGCGAGAATTTACCCAAAACTATTTGGATTCTGATAAGCGTTCGATTGCTAATGCCATTCAGATATTTTTTAGCGATGGGAGCGCCACCCCCCGGATAGAGGTAGCTTATCCTTTAGGGCATCCATTGCGCCGCACGGAAGCGCTATCTTTGTTACTAGAAAAATTTCAAAATAGTCTCCACGCCTGTTTCCCCCTCGATCGATGCCAAGCTATTTTGGATCTTTATACTAATCGTGATCGATTGCTGACAATGTCCGTAGATGATTTTATGGGACTCCTTGTAAGGGCAACCTGAGCTAGAGAAAAACCCTTTTATGCAACTCCATCACCAGGTTCAAGGGAAAGGGACACCGCTTATTATTCTACATGGTTTATTTGGCTCTATCAGCAATTGGCGCAGCTTAGCAACAGCATTTTCCCGTCAATTCCAAGTAATTACGATAGATTTACCTAATCATGGTCATTCACCTCCTAAAGCAATTTTTAATTACCCTTCGTTAGCGCAAGATTTAATCGATTTTATGGATGAGCAGAGTATAGATACAGCTGCTTTATTGGGACATTCTTTGGGAGGAAAGATTGCAATGCAGTGTGCTTTGGACTTCCCTAACCGGATTACCCACCTGCTAGTTGCAGATATTGCCCCACGTGCTTATGCGCCAGAACATCTTTTGATTTTTAACGCCTTAAGTGAGCTAAACCTTACCGCTTATAAAAACCGCTTAGAAATTGATGAAGCGCTATCCCGTCAGATTCCAAATTTGGAGACTCGGCAGTTTTTATTGATGAATTTAGAGAAAAACAAAGGGGGTTATAGCTGGCGTATCAATTTAAATAACTTACAGCAAAATTATCAGGCGATTTGTGCAGCAGTGGTAGGAAAAAATGTATATCTAGGCCCTAGCTTATTTATCAAAGGAGAAGATTCAGGCTATATCCGTGGCGGTGATAAGATAGGAATTAGGAAATGGTTTCCAAAGGCGGAGATGGTGTCTATTCCTAAATCTGGGCATTGGCTTCATGCTGAAGCGCCTGAGGTATTTGCAACAATAGTACTCACTTTTTTGGGTAAATGAGTGTTATCTCCCTTTGTTAAAGGTAACTGCTGGATTAATGATTTAGTCTTTGCTTCATTTTTTTTGTTACTTAGTCATGGAAACTATACGTGAATTTTAGTAGCGAAAATAAGATTAAGACAGCAGTCATTGGTGCTGGATACTTAGGGCGTTTTCATGCCCAAAAATATGCAGCATTAACTCATTCTACATTAGTTGCAGTGGTAGATTTAAATCCAGAAATTGCTAGCCAAGTTGCTGGGGAGTATGGAATAGCTGCATTAACGGATTATCGAGATTTATTTGGTAAGGTAGAAGCAGTGAGTATTGTTGTTCCTACCCACTCTCATTATCAAGTGGCTAGGGATTGCTTGCGTGAGGGGATTCATATTTTACTGGAAAAACCTATGACTGCCACCCTTGCTGAGGCTAACGAGCTAATAGCGTTGGCTAATCGTTACCGACTCATTCTTCAGATTGGGCATTTGGAGCGGTTTAATGCTACCACCATAGCACTACAGAAGATAGTTAAGAGTCCTCAGTTTATTGAGTCCCATCGCCTTGCCTCTTTTAATCCTAGAGGGATCGACGTTAGCGTCGTACTGGATCTAATGATTCACGATATTGATATTATACTCAGCGTGGTGAAATCTCCAATTAGTACCATTCACGCTAATGGGGTATCAGTATTAACAGGTGATATAGATATAGCAAATGCTCGCATCCAATTTACTAATGGCTGTGTGGCTAATGTAACTGCTAGCCGTGTCAGTATGAAAGCGCAACGTAAAATGCGAATATTTCAGCAAGATGCTTATATTTCTGTTGATTTTCAGGATAAAAAGTTAAATATTCTTCGTAAAGGTACGCAAGAGATGTTTCCTGGTATTCCAGAGATTACTGGTGAGGAGCGTAATTTTGATCAAAGCGATGCGATGATGGCTGAAATTGATTCCTTTCTAAAGGCGGTTAAAAATGGTACCAAGCCATCAGTGAGTGGAGAGGAGGGGCGGCAAGCTTTAGCCGTTGCGCTCCAAATTGGCCAAATGCTAAAAATTCAGCTTAAAAATTAGGACAATATTATGCTGCCAATGGTGGACTTGAAGGTGCAGTATCAAACGCTCAAAGCGGAGATAGATGAGGCTTTAGCGCAGGCACTGATAGAGAGTCAATTTATTCTTGGCCCTAATGTAAAAGCATTTGAAGAAGAGGTTGCCACCTATCTAGGGGTAACTCACACTGTGGGTGTTGCCTCGGGGACCGATGCGCTTCATCTGGCTTTAATTGCGGCTGGGATTGGAGAGGGGGATGAAGTAATCACTACGCCGTTTACTTTCATTGCAACAGCTGAGGCTATTTGCTACGTGGGTGCTCATCCTGTGTTTGTCGATATTGATGAAAAAACATTTAATATTGATACTAGGCAAGTAGAGGCAGCTATTACCCCAAAAACTCGCGCTATTCTCCCAGTGCACCTGTTTGGCCAGGGGGCTGATATGTCTGATTTAGAGGCTATTGCAGCTAAGCATAATCTGTTGATTATTGAAGATTGCGCTCAATCTTTCGGGGCGGAAATTTCTGACCGTAAGGCAGGTGCGCTAGGATTTGCCGGTTGCTTTAGTTTTTTTCCTAGTAAAAACTTAGGCTGCTATGGTGATGGTGGATTGATTGCTACCTCCTCTGATCAAGCAGCCGCTCACCTTCGAGTATTGCGTGATCATGGAAGCTGGAAACGTTATCATCATTCGGAGCTTGGCTTTAATAGCCGCTTAGATGAGTTACAGGCGGTTATTTTACGAATAAAACTTAAATATATTGATAAATATAATCGGGCACGGCAGCGTATTGCCCAGCGCTATAGCGCAGCGCTTGCAGAATTACCCAATTGTATCCCTCCCTACGAAGAGAAAGATAGAACGCACGTCTACCATCAATATACTGTATTATCCCCCTACCGAGATGAGATCATATCAGCTTTAGCCGCAAACAAGATTGCCTCTGCGATTTATTACCCAATTCCGCTCCATAGACAAGTTGTTTTTCAGCAAGAATGTGCTGGCGTAAACCTCCCAGTAAGTGAGCAGGTAGCCGCTCAATGTTTTTCACTACCTATTTTTCCTGAGATGAGCGATCAGCAGGTAGATCGAGTGCTTGAGGTTATTCGGAGTACCTTACTTGGTAAGGTGTGAGCCCTTAGTCGCTATTGTAGCGGGTGAGGCTTCAGGGGATCAGCATGGAGCTTATTTGATTCGTGAGGTTAATAAGCTTGCTCCTAATGTGCGCTTTTGTGGTATTGCAGGGCCTAATATGCGGGCAGCCGGAGTAACAGAGGTATTATTTGATTCCTCTCAGCTTGCGGTGATGGGGTTAGTAGAGGTAATAGCACATTTTAAAACGATATATAGTGCATTAGAAAAAATGCGTCGTTTTCTTCAGGAAAGACGGCCTGATCTGCTAATTTTAGTGGATTACCCAGAGTTTAATCTTAGGTTAGCTAAAACAGCGAAAGGGCTTGGAATTAAAGTGTTGTATTACATTAGCCCTCAAGTATGGGCTTGGCGACAGTATCGGATACATAAAATTAGTCGATTAGTAGATATGATGGCAGTTATCTTGCCATTTGAGGTGTCATTTTATGAAAAGGCTGGTGTTCCGGTTCGTTTTGTAGGCCATCCATTACAGCATGGGGTTAAAAGTAAGCTTAGCCGTGATGAAGCGTTGATTAAGTTTGGTTTTAATCCGGGTTGTAAATCATTGGGCTTATTACCGGGAAGTCGCCGTAGCGAAATAAAACGATTGCTACCTATACTGCTTGATACTGCAGAAAAGATTTATTTGCAGGAGCCTGAAATTCAATACTTACTGCCAGTAGCCCCTATGTTAACTGAAGCGGATATAGTCCCTTTTTTAGTAGGTCGTAAGCTTCCTTTAAAGGTGATTTCTGGTTGCTCTTATGACGTGATGGCAGCCTGTGATGTGATGATAGCGGCATCAGGTACCGTCACCTTGGAAGCAGCCTTAATGGAAGTGCCCTTAGTCGTGGTTTATAAGCTGAAATTTCTCAGCTATTGGGTAGGACGTTTATTAGTTAAAGTTAACCATATTGCGCTCTGTAATATTATTGCAAATGAGGGTATTGCTCCAGAGCTTATCCAGCAGGATGCCTCGCCAGAACGGATAACTCAAGAGGCTCTAAGCTTGTTGCGAGATAAAAAGCAAGCCCAGAGGGTACGGCAAAAATTTCAGGTGATCAAGGATAAATTAGGGGCGAGTGCTGAAATGACCATAGCTGAGCTTACTATAGCTATGTTGGCTCAGTAAAAACCAATGTATGTTTTATTTACCTAATTTTTCAGTAGCAAAGCGATGGAGTCCGCGTTTTGATTTTACTGCAAGCCAGTTTTTAAGGTAGGAGATCTCGGGGGTTTCGGCTAAGCTACTTAAATCTGAGCCGTTACGAAGATACCAGAAAGCTTGCTCTAAAGTTCGGTAGCGTTCCCCATTAATTCCCGCTCGACGTAATCCTATGGTATTTAGACGATAATGGCGGACAGGGTGCCCGCCAACAATGGTATAGGGTAGTACATCTTGTCCTACAGATCCGTTTCCTTGAACCATGGCATAAGCACCGATTCGACAGTGCTGATGTACTACTGCTGATCCACCTAGGATCGCTTTATCACCTACTTCTACGTGTCCTCCAAGTAGAACGTTATTGGTGAGAATAACGTGATGGCCGATAATACAATCATGAGCCACATGGGCGTAGGCCATAAAATAGCAGTTACAGCTTATTTCGGTAGGGTGATTTAGTTTCGTTGAGCGATGAATAGTAACACCTTCTCGCAAGATATTATTATTACCGATGTAGACCCAAGTTTCGATATTGTTAAAGGAGAGATCTTGAGGGGTATCCCCAATAACAACATGGGCGTGAATTTTATTTTGATATCCTAATCGTACAAAAGGGTGGATAACGACATGAGGCCCAATAGTAGTCTCTGCCCCAATGCTAACCGGGGAATGGATAATTGTATAAGGCCCAACCGTAACGTTTTCCCCTAACTCTGCCTCAGGGGCAATAATTGCGGTGGGGTGTATCCGCATCTTTACCACGGCATTATAACTAGGAAGGCTGGGCAGAGAGATTTTATATCCCTACCCAGCCAGCCGTCAGTTGCTATTTGTTTATGATTTTACTTATCTTCAGCCGCTTTTAAATGGGTTATTCCTTCATTCGTATGTTGGGTAGCAACATCTGCGTGTCCTGCTTCACCCTGCTTAACTCCTTCTTTAAGGTGAGTGATAGCTTCATCTAAATGTTGTTTTTCTGTGCCTTTGGCCTTTTTATCAGCTGCTTCAGCATGCTTTAAAGCTGCTTTGTCATGTTCCACTAAAACTTTTGCGTGCCCTGCTTTTCCGTGAGTAGCAGCATCCTCAGCATGCTTAATGGCCTCATCTATATGTCCCCCAGCGTAAGCAACCATGCTGCCTCCAGCAAAGGTTAATGCGCTGATGACTAATGCTGCAGTTAAGTTATGTTTCATTTTTTTTCTCCGTTTATTAGGTTATGTAGAATAGCCAGCTAAAGTGAAGCAAGGTAAGTTCTTTCATTTTTAAAGCTATTTCTTTTTCTTTAGCTGGAGGTGGTGACGGTAAATCCATATTAATACCGTGCTCTGTTGTATCGGTAGGGATCTTTATAACGCCAGCGTATTTTACTTTCCATTCTACCTACGCATTGCAGATTTGTGATGTAATAGGATATCCGTTTTATCCTATCAGGAATATATGCTAAGTAAAAGTATTCCTTCAATCCTTATTCAAAATTTTAGCTAAATAGATAGAGCGCTGTAAAAAAATACTTATTACCATTTGTTTCTAAGCTCCCTTAGTTTAAGAAATACCCATTTAGAATCTATATCATGGCGTGGCTTAGGAAAACTTTCATTCAATTTAGCAATTATTGTTGGACTGTATAGGCGCAAGAAAGTATTGATTTTTTTTTCTAGAGCAAGAGTTGAGATGAAAGCGTGGTTTGGATCTTGGGCTATAATTTTTTGTAGTAGTAATGCGGCCTCTGTGTTATCCGGTTCACGATCTAAGGTAAAATGCAGATTGTTAACTATATACTCATGGCCAGGATAAATTTGGGTCGTCTCAGGAAGCTTTGCAAGTTGATGGGTGAACGTATGATATAAGACAGTTGGATCACCGCCATGGTGACAATTTCCTGCGCCGGCATTAAATAAAGTATCACCACAAAAAAGAGCAGGGAGATCATGATGGGCAAATAAGCATACATGACTCATAGTGTGGCCAGGCGTATCTAATACTTCTAGCTCAACTGTTTTACCTATTCTAATAATATCCCCAGCGCTTAAGCCTTGATCAATGGCGGGTATCTTATTTTTCGCATTTTTATGAGCCAGTAGCTTTGCTTGGGTTTGGGTCATCATCTCGTGGTTGCCCCCCGTATGGTCGCTATGCTCATGAGTATTAAGTATCTGGGTAATTTCCCAGCCGTGATACTTGGCTATCGTGAGACATTTGCTGTGATCAAGGGGATCAATAGCCAGTGCCTCACCTGTTTGCGGGCACGCAATCAAATAATTAAAATTACGGTAACAGTTATCAGTCCAAATTTGCTCAATGAGCATAGGCTAGTGAGGGATTATTATTAAACTAAGACTCTGGATCGCTCGGCAATAATAAGATCAAGCTCTTGTTTCAGGCGAGGTAAAATTTCACTATACCCATAGCTACCTAGGGTTTCGCTCCCCCGCTTAAGATTAACCGCTTTAGGTCCGCACCAAAGACCTAAATCTGCATCGTCAGTCTCTCCAGGCCCATTTACGCGGCAACCCATTACAGCAATGGTAATAGCATAATCGGCAGCATACTCTGTCATGGCTTTTACTTGTTGTGCTAGCTCAATAAATGCTTCGTTTTCTACCCGAGAGCAGCTAGGGCAGCTAATAATATTAAGGGATTTTAAGCCATAGTCGACAACACTGCGTACGCGTCCGGCGGCAATATCGGCAAGGATTTGGCGGCCAGCTTTGATTTCCTCTCCTTTTTGATTAAGGGGTAAGGTAAGTGAAACGCGAATAGTATCACCAATGCCTCGGCTAATAAGCTGCTCGAAGGCAATCCGGGTTTTTATGATTCCTTCTGGAGGCATACCGGCTTCGGTAACACCAAGATGGAGTGGAATATCTGGGCGATCAGCAGCAAAGCGTTTATTAATCTCGATAACTTTACTCGGATCTGAGTCTTTAAGAGAAACACAATATCGGGTGAAGCTAAGACTATCAAGTAATTCACAGTGCTCAAAAGCACTAGCGAGCATAGGTGATATAGAATCATCTACTGCGAATTTAGACGTTTTGCTAGGATCCACTGATCCTCCATTGACTCCAACCCTGATAGCGCAATCATTTTCGCCTGCTACGTCTACGAGGAATTTTACCTTATCCTGCCAAGGTTTTTGTTTCTCATGATGGTAGAGGTGCCCGGGATTATAACGAATCTTATCAACATGAGGGGCGACTGTTTTGGCAAGCCGATAGCTTTCCTGTAGATCCACGGATAGATTAGCTTGGGTTTGCTGTCGAATATCAGCGAGTGCTTCTACGTCTCGTTTAGTATCTACAGCGATACGGATGATATCAGCCCCCGCTTCTACTAAATCATTGACCTGTTTTACGGTGGCTACAATATCTTGTGTGTGGGTAGCGCACATGCTCTGTACTGCTATTGGATTTCCATTACCAATAGTGATATTTCCGATGGAGACAGGACGGGTTGGATTACGCGGAAGTCTCAATGGTTTTTCTCCTTATACTTACTATATTGCGTGGATATTTTAATAATTCTAGCTAGTTCGATCTATAGCCTCTTAGGATTAGTTACAAGTAATCCCGGTAAAATGAGCAGGGTACAGATTAAAGTTAAAATAATACCAATAGCAAGCACCAACCCCATACTGACCATACCTGGGTGAGAGGTAAATATTAGATTGCCAAAGCTAATGGCGGTAATTAGTGTATTAAGGGCTAAAGCGCTAGCGGTGCTGGTTTTGAGGGGGTTACCCGTTTCAGGGGGAGCTTTGCGTATTCTGTGGACCATATAAATACCGCTATCTACGCCTACCCCGAGCAGTAGGGGTAAAGCAATCACATTAGCAAAATTAAAAGAGATATTGAACATAACCATAGTCGCCCCTAGCAATATCCCAGCTAATAGTAAAGGAATTAATACTAATACCATATCTTTTAGACTACGCAGTAGGAATAGTAAAATAATAATAATTACAATTAGCGAATAGGTAAAAGCCTTTTGGAGAGAGGTCACTATCGCCTCACCTGCCTTTAGGTTAATGACTAGAGACCCTGTAGCCTCTGGGGTGATACTATGAATTTCATTCACGAAGCGGCGTAAGGTTTCAGTATCATTAGCATCAAATCCCTTTTTGGGAAAAATTTCAACTCGATAAACACCATTTGAAGCTATCCAACGATCTCGAAGTTCAGCAGGTAAACTATTTAATGTAATAGGCTCTGCTTGCAACGAATTTTGTAGCTGCGTCAGGCTAGTAGGTAAGGTGGAAAATAAGCTACTTTGTAAGGTAAGTAATAGCTGATGCTGCACGCTAAGATCGGTTTGTTTAAGTTGATCATTCAGTTGCTGGAGATCTGCTGCTAGCTGATAGGCTGATAATGAAGGATGCACTGCAGAATTAGCTAGATAGGTATTTAGGGTATGAAGAAACTGATCTAGTGTTGTTTGATACTGCTCATATCCTTCTGGATGAGGAGTGTTTATTATTTGTGACTGTAATAACGACCCTAAAAGCAATGCTAAATCGTCAATAATATTGAGTTTCTTGTTTTGCTGATCTGGGATTAAATCTTGTACAGTTATTACTGTACCTACAGTATCAAGTTGCCGAAATTGATCTGCAAGCCGCTCCGCCGTGTTGCTATCTGGGGCTAGTGCAACGGCGCTCCATGGTGGAATAGCTTCAGTATTAATAAGTTTTTGTAGGGTTAATACGGACTCAGAATGAGGATTACGTAAATTAAGGGGATTATAATCAAAACGGATCTGAGGTAGTAAGAGTAATGTTCCTAATCCTAAAATTAGACTTCCCCAAAGAATACTACGCCTATAATATAGAGGCCAGTTGAGTAAAAAATCAAATTTTCCCTGTTTTTCTTTGGAGTGAGCAGAGGTTGTGGATATGGGCAAGAAACGTAATAAGGCGGGAAGAAGTGTTAGAGTTAGGATTAAGTTAATAATTATTCCAGTGCCGGCAATCAAGCCTAGTTCTGATACTCCAGAGAAATCAGTAGGGATAAACGAATAAAAAGCAACAACAGTGGTTAGAGAGCATAATACGAGCGCCATCCCTATCTCAGAGGCTGCTATACGCAGTGCATCCAGCTTTTTGATTCCATTACGAATGAGTTGATGATAGCGCATACAAAATTGGATATCATACTCAGTCCCTAGCCCAATATAGAGTACAGCAAAGGCAGTTGAGATTACATTAAGGTGGCCTACTCCCAGTGTTGCAAAGCCGGTTGTCAGGATAAGTCCAGTAATGAGGCCTAATAAAATAGCTACTATTAAGGAAATAGAACGTAATCCGATAAAAAGTATAGCGCTAATCATCGCTAATGCCAGTATACCCGCAATACCATTTCCTTTAAGGGCACTTTCTAGTTCCTCATGGGAAAGCGCAACATCCCCTGTGATTTGTACTTTTATTCCATGGGCAGAGTCGAGCTGGAGTTCTTTCGCCAGAGTACGAATGGCTTCAATGGCGGATCCTGCTGGGAGAATTCGGCTAAAATCCATTTGGGGTTGAACGATTAAAAGCTGGCGCTTTCTTATTGATGATGTTGAATCTCTATCTATTAGTTCTTGCCAAGATAGAGGCTGAGGTCGTCCATTGAGAACACTTTCTATAGCTTTACTAATGGGGCTAAAGATAGGCTGTAAAGTAAGCGTTGTTTCCCCACTTTGCTTTGCTTTAATGATATCATTAAGCATTTCCAGCAAACTACTAAGAGTAGGATCTTGGGCTAATCGACCTAAAAACGGTTGTGCTTGGGCTAAGTTATCCGCAATTTCCTCAAGATGAGGGAGATCTAGGTACATTAAACCATTACGATTAAAGAAATCGTTTGTCTCGGGTAAATAAACGCTTTTAAATAAAGTTTGATTTTGCTCTAATTTATGCGCAAGTCGTTTGGCCCCATTTAACGCATACTCAGGAATCTCCCCTTCAATGACAACTACAAGGGTATTTTCGTATTGAGGAAATAACTGAATATAGCGCTTATCACTTTGTCGAAAGGGGAGGTTAGGTGAGAGAATATTTTCGCTGTCAGTATCAACAGTAAGGGTTTCTGCGGTATAAAAAAATGCTCCTCCCGTAATTAATAGGATTATGGTAATGATCCAAGGAGCTAAACGATAGACTGAACTTACATAGTTTGCTAAAAATCTATTTGTAGTTTTACTGGAAGATAGCATTATTACTGCTTTAAAATTTGGCAACAGTTAAATAGTAGCTGTTTTAATTTTGGTGGCGTGCGATTTTCTCTTTAAGCTTAGCTAGTAAGCCATCAAATCCTTCTGCTTTTATGAGCTGATGATACTCAGCCCGTTTCACCGCTAGATCGCTCACTCCATCAGCTACAACATTAACGATTCGCCATTGGTTATTAGATTTACGTAAAGTGTAATTAAAAATTACACTTGAGCCGCTAGAATCGATAAGCTTGCTTTGAACTCGCATACCTCCCCGAAGCAAGGGAGATTCTTCTTCAATAGAAAAACGCTGGCCGCTATAGTCACTAAAGTGGCTGGCATAGTCAGTAATAGATAATTCTTGAAAGGTTTTTATAAATTGCTCACGTTGTTCATGATTAAGATTCTTCCAAGAGGAGCTGAGGGTATAACGGGCAATGAAAGGTAGATCAAATTCTTGGGTAATCACAGGTAGTAGCTGTTGATAGCGGCCTTCAAATCCAAGTTCCTTAGATTTTTTCATGACTGATAAAAGAGCCGTATTTAGGCTCTCGATCGCTGAAGAAGCTGATCTCATTTCCTCGCTGCAATTCTTAGATTGGCATTTTACTGCTAAAGATAAGGAAGGGATTATAGATATAATGCCTATGGATACTATGAGTATGGCTTTAATTAATATTTGTTTCATAAAGCTTTATGTCCTGGCCCTAGGGATCTGTATGCTTAGGTTACACTACAGTGTATTGTGCTGGTTGATTTATCTCTCCAAATAATGAAAGCTGGGTTTTCCATTTATACATATGGAGAATAGAGAGCTGCTGCTGAGGTTGGTCTTTTATTTTCATCTTACGCTTGAGCGTTTATGAATGCTCCAGACGACTATAATTAAATTATCTGGATAAGATTAAAAATATAAATAAAGCACTTATGATGCTACTTACAGAACATCTATCATCTATAAAATAGCGGAAGTCTTGGATCTATTTCACGAAGCTTCTCCGCTTTTGTGATGCAGGTCATCAATGGGTATTGAAACACTAGCTGGCTTTTCTGGATAATTTACTGGAAGTTCAGCTGCTAACGGGCCTTCAAGGCGTGGCCCCTGAAGGAAGACTTTAAATGCTTTTAGAGGATTATCTAAAGTATCATTAACAGCAGTTGCCTCATAGCCGCAATGAGCCATGCAGTTAGCGCATTTAGGGTGATTTCCTGTGCCGTATTTAGCCCAATCAGTCTCTTCCATCAGAGACCTAAAAGTGGGAGCATAATTGCCTTCTGAAAATAGGTAGCACGGGCGCTGCCACCCAAAAATATTGCGTGTGGGATTACCCCAAGGTGTGCACTGGTAGGTTTGATTTCCGGCTAAGAAATCTAAGAACAAACTAGATTGGTTAAAGCGCCATTTATGGCCTTTACCTAAACGAAAAATATCTCGGAATAAACGCTTACTGGTAGCTCGTTGAAGAAAGATATCTTGGCGTGGTGCTCGCTCATAACTATAGCCCGGTGAAATAGTGATTCCTTCTATATCGAGTTCCATGCAGTAGTCAAAGAATTTGGCGACATCTTCCGGCTTTGCTCCTTGAAATAAAGTACAATTTACCGTAACACGAAAACCTCGCTCACGGCATAGTTTAATAGCGGCTACAGCTCGATCAAACACCCCCTCTTGGCAGACAGAGGCATCATGATGCTCTCGGTTACCGTCTAAATGGATGGAAAAAGCAAAATAAGGGGAAGGCGTGTAGTCCTTGATTCTTTTGGAAAGAAGAAGCGCATTGGTGCAAAGATATATAAATTTTTTACGTTTAATGATACCAGCAACAATTTCCGGCATTTCTTTGTGAAGGAGAGGTTCTCCTCCTGGAATAGAAATTACGGGCGCGCCGCACTCATCTACTGCACCCAAGCATTCTTGGACGCTTAAGCGTTTATCTAAAATCTCATCAGGATAGTCGATCTTGCCACAACCTGCGCAGGCTAAGTTACAACGAAAAAGAGGTTCAAGCATTAACACTAGAGGATAACGTTTTTCGCCACTGAGTTTTTTCTCTAAAATGTAGCGGCCGATACGATATTGCTGGAGCAAAGATATACCCAATACACCCATGTTTTGCATTTCCTTTGTTTAATAACCTGACTCTTACTTATTAGCAGAATCTATTGCTTGTTGCTTTAGCTTAGCGCGAAGTAGTGTTGCGGGTAGGCGAAAATTAATAGACTCTTGAACGCCATCTAAATCTCGAACTTCGTCTACTCCATAGCTACGCAATTTATTTAGGACTTCTTGCACGAGTACCTCTGGTGTTGAAGCTCCAGCAGTAATGCCTACCCGTGATTGAGGGGTAAACCAGATTGAATCTAAATCTTGGCTATCTTGGATAAGATAGGCAGTAACACCATTTTGCTCGCCTACTTCCCGCAGTCGGTTAGAATTAGAACTATTACGCGCACCCACTACTAAGAGGATGTCTATCTCTTTACTCATCTCTCGTACTGCGTTTTGGCGATTTTGAGTAGCATAACAGATATCATCGAGTTCCGGCCCATGGATCTTTGGGAAACGTCTCTTAAGTGCATCTACTACGCCACGGGTATCATCGATACTCAGAGTTGTTTGAGTAACGTAAGCCAGCCGTTCTGGATCTTTAACCGCTATTGTTTCGGCCTCTTCTATTGATTCAATAACGTGAACCATTCCATTTACTCGCCCGCGAGTGCCTTCCACTTCTGGATGACCTGCATGGCCGATAATAATTAATTCATCCCCTTGGCGATGGTATTTTTGCGCTTGTAGATGCACTTTTGTAACCAAAGGGCAGGTAGCGTCAATTATATGTAAGCTAGTATTTTTAGCTGACTCTACAATAGTAGTAGAGACCCCATGGGCACTGAAGATAGTGACTGATCCTGAGGGTATAGATCCTAAATCCTCAGTAAATATTACTCCTCGTTGCTTGAGATCTTGAACAACATGCTGATTATGAACAATTTCATGCAGTACATAAATAGGGGCACCATAAATTTCTAGCGCTTGCTCGACTATCTCGATAGCACGAACCACTCCAGCGCAAAAACCCCGGGGTTGAGAGAGGGTAACTTTCATGAATTTAATCCTACTGTTTCTAGTAATGCATAAATTAATGTATTTTAGATTATAATATTAAATAAGTTATGGCTTCAATGAACTTAAAAAAATACAGACTGCACATATTCTTTGCAAGTAAAATTGGTAAAATTCTTATAGTTAGAGATTGTTTCTAGATTTATTCTAGGCTAATTTAATTGCCTTGCTAAAGTAGTGAAGATTAATTATTCCTAATGAACGTTTTAACTGTATATCAAGTATTTCGGTAAATTAAAAAAAATCCTTGTATCCTAGGATGCTGCCTTACATAATTAAAATTTTGTTACTATCTTAATTGATAGATTATGACCTCTACAACTAATTATCCATTATTAGATCGTATTGACTCTCCGGAGGATATACGCTGTTTAACTGAGGCTGAGCTGGCAGTGCTAGCTGAGGAGCTGCGCGCCTTTCTTCTTCATTCTGTTGCTTGTAGTGGAGGGCACTTTGCAGCAGGCTTAGGAGCTATAGAGCTCACTGTTGCGTTGCACTATGTTTTTAATACTCCAGAGGATAGATTGGTATGGGATGTAGGGCATCAAGCTTATCCTCATAAAATTATTACAGGGCGGCGACAGCGGCTGAATACTATCCGCCAATTGGGTGGTTTAGCTCCCTTTCCTTCCCGCGCAGAAAGCCCCTATGACACCTTTGGTGTTGGCCATTCAAGCACCTCAATTGGTGCCGCTCTTGGCATGGCGATTGCTGCTAAGCAGGTGGGAAGCCATCGTAAGGCAGTAGCTATTATTGGTGATGGGGGGATGACGGCAGGAATGGCTTATGAGGCACTCGATCACGCTGGAGCATCTGGAGCTGATTTGCTGGTTATCCTCAATGATAATGAGATGTCTATTTCTCCTAATGTTGGCGCAATATCTAGTTATCTTACTCGACTGCTGACGGGGCGTTTTTACTCTACAGTTCGTGAAGGAAGTAAGAAAGTACTAGAGCATATGCCGCCGCCAATGTGGGAGTTAGCGCGGCGAACAGAGGAGCATGTTAAAGGTATGGTAGTGCCAGGAACCCTATTTGAAGAAATGGGGTTTAATTATTTTGGCCCTATTAGCGGGCATAGTCTCACTTCCTTAGTGAGTACGTTGCATAACTTGTATAAACTAAGTGGCCCTCGACTACTACATATAGTAACCCAGAAGGGTAAAGGTTATACGTTAGCCGAAGAAAATCCGGTAACCTACCATGCTGTAGTCCCTTTTGATCCTAAGGTTGGGATGCAGCAAAGCTCAAAGAAAACCCCATCATCGGTAACATATACACAAGTTTTTAGTCAGTGGTTATGTGATATGGCCGTGCAGGATCCGCATTTAGTTGGGATTACACCTGCTATGCGAGAAGGATCTGGATTAGTAGAGTTTTCTGAACGATTTCCAGGGCGTTATTTTGATGTGGGTATTGCTGAACAACATAGCGTTACTTTAGCGGCGGGTATGGCTTGTGATGGTCTAAAGCCAGTTGTTGCCATTTACTCTACTTTTCTCCAGCGTGCTTATGATCAACTAATCCATGATGTTGCGCTTCAAAATTTACCCGTGCTATTTGCAATAGATCGGGCTGGAGTGGTGGGACCAGATGGCCCAACTCATACCGGTAGCTTTGATTTATCTTACCTTCGTTGTATTCCCAATATGGTAGTGATGACTCCAGCAGATGAAAATGAGTGCCGACAGATGCTCTATACGGGATTTATGCTGGGTCGACCTGCGGCAGTTCGCTATCCACGCGGTAAGGGGATTGGGGTAGCAATTCAGTCTAAAATGACAGCACTACCACTAGGTAAGGCGGAGCTTAAACGATCTGGACAGGGCGTTGCTATCTTTGCTTTTGGAGCTATGTTGTCCCCCGCTTTGGATGCTGCAGAGAAAATGAATGCTACTGTAGTTAATATGCGTTTTGTTAAACCTTTAGATGAAGAAATGGTTTTAGCGATAGCCAAAAATCATGAATTATTGGTGACTGTGGAGGATAATACCATAGCAGGTGGGGCAGGTAGCGCGGTGAGTGAGTGCCTAGCAAAGCATAGAATTTTAGTACCGTTATTTTTACATGGGCTACCCGATTACTTCTTAGAGCATGGATCCCGAGAAGAGTTACTGGCTTATTGTCATTTAGATAGCGAAGGTATTTTTCGAAGCATAGAAAGATACCGATGGCAATTAATTCAATCTAGATCTGGAGTAATTTCTTCTACAATAGGCTCGCATGGTTAGGATTTATCGGCTAAGCGTTCTTAACGGATGACGGTTATTTTTATCACGATATAATTACAACACATAAATTGCAAACTATCTCCTCTAGAGTGATCCTTAATCATAATTTTAGCTTTTTTGGCTTTTAGCATGATTTTTCTTCCGACTAACACCGCCTTTATTTGGTAATTTCTTCATTATTTAATTTTTACGGTCGATAGTACTATTACCCCATTTCCATATGAGATATGAAATTGGAGCGGTGGGTAGTGTTAGTTTTAATTTAGGCTACTTTTTGTTTTATTAAGTAATTTTTAAGCATTTAAGAAAGGTAAGCATAAATTTATGAAAATATGGCCTGGAAAAGCGTATCCGTTAGGAGCAAATTGGGATGGAGCAGGAACTAATTTTGCTTTGTTCTCGGAAAATGCCACTGAAGTTGAGCTCTGTCTTTTCAATGGTTTAGAAGAGACACGGATTAAATTACCCGAAGTCTCTGATTTTTCATGGCATGGGTATTTACCTGGGATAGGGTTAGGGCAACGCTATGGTTTTCGAGTCCATGGCCTCTATGATCCCCCTGCGGGTCATCGCTTTAACCCAGCTAAATTACTACTTGATCCTTATGCTAAGGCTATTGAGGGATCGGTTAAATGGGATGATGCCCTTCATGGCTATTGTGCTGGAGATAATAACGCTGATCTTAGCCAAGATGATCGGGATAGTGCCGTGTTTATGCCTAAATGTGTTGTAGTAGATCCTGCTTTTCACTGGGATGGAGATCAGCAGCTTAGAATCCCTTGGAGCGAGACGATTATCTATGAACTCTCTGTTAAGGGTTTTACTGCCCTTCATCCAGAAATCCCCAAGTATTTACGTGGAACATACGCAGGATTGGCCTCTCCAGCAGCTATTGATTATTTTCTTTCTTTGGGCGTAACTGCTGTTGAGCTAATGCCTATTCATCACCATGTTTCGGAGCGTCACCTCGTTGCTCAAGGATTAAATAATTATTGGGGCTATAATTCTATTGGCTATTTTGCCCCAGATTCCCGTTATGCCAGCAGCTCAGAACCTGGCCATGTGATTGAATTTAAAGCTATGGTCAAAGCATTACATCAAGCTGGAATTGAGGTTATTTTAGATGTGGTTTATAACCATACTGCTGAAGGAAACCAGCTAGGGCCAACGCTTTGTTTTCGAGGGATAGATAATGCAAGTTATTATCGACTACAACCGCACAATCTCCGTTACTATACCGATTATACGGGTTGCGGTAATACCCTGAATATGACCCATCCTCGTGCTCTTCAGCTGCTTATGGATAGCCTCCGTTATTGGATTCTTGAAATGCATGTAGATGGGTTTCGATTCGATTTGGCGGCGGCTCTGGCAAGAGGATTACATGATGTTGATCGACTCGGATCCTTCTTTGACATTATTCATCAAGATCCCGTTATTTCTCAGGTTAAGTTAATTGCTGAGCCTTGGGATTTAGGTGAGGGGGGATATCAAATTGGGAATTTTCCGCCGGGTTGGGCTGAATGGAATGGAAAATATCGAGACTGTGTGCGTGATTATTGGCGTGGGGTAGATCAAACTTTAGGTGAATTAGCGTATCGTTTTACTGGCAGTTCTGATCTCTATGAGAGGAGTGGTCGTCGGCCTTTTGCGAGTATCAATTTTATTACTGCCCATGATGGTTTTACTCTTCATGATTTAGTTTCTTATAACGAGAAACATAATGAGGCGAATGGGGAAAACAACCGAGATGGGGAGAGTTATAATCGCTCTTGGAATTGTGGGGTTGAAGGTTCTACAGAGGATCCTAAAATTAATGAGCTGCGCTCTCGCCAAAAGAGAAATTTTCTAGCCACTTTATTTCTGTCACAAGGGGTGCCGATGCTACTTAGTGGCGATGAGAGAGGTCGTACCCAAAAAGGAAACAATAACGCGTATTGCCAAGATAATGAGATCTCTTGGCTAGATTGGTCTCGTACAGACTGGACGTTATTAGAGTTTACTCAGCAGCTTATACAGTTTCGAAAAAAACATCCCATTTTCCGCCGCCGACATTGGTTCCATGGACGGCCTATCCACGGCAGTAATATTTTTGATATTGAATGGTTTACCGTTAAAGGTAAAGAGATGTCAGAAGAAGATTGGAATACCGGTTATGCCAAATCTTTGGGTGTTTTTTTAAATGGAAAAGGGATAATGGCTACGGATAGGCACGGAGAACGGGTAATTGATGATAGTTTTTACTTACTATTTAATGCTTCTGATAAATACTTAAATTTTACCCTCCCAAAGGAGTGTGGAGGTGAAAAAAGCTGTAACTGGATAAAAGTATTTGATACATCAGTAAAAATTTTTAACACATATAACGTGTTTTCAGAAAAGGGAGATGACTCCTATTTACCTGGGTCGCAAATTAGAGTTGAAGCGCGGTCACTAATTTTACTAGGCCAGGCGAACTAATCGGTTTTAAACGGTGAGATTGGCAATTTATGTTTTTCTATCGTTTTATCTCAGCAGATAGCCCTTAGACAAGCTGCGCAAAGCCGCATATTTTATCTATTATATGCGTGCAGGCAATTGCTGAAGAGGGTCATTTAGTGGTATAGGGTGGATTAAAGAGGAGCTTATTTGTGGTTTTAGCACATAATTTAGGATTTCCCAGAATGGGAGATAAGCGGGAATTAAAATGGGCTTTGGAAGGCTACTGGAAAGGTCAGTTAAGCCAAGAGGAGCTGATAAAAGTAGGCAATGAACTACAAAATCTTCACTGGAAAAGACAGAAAGAGGGGGGGTTAGATTTAATCCCAGTAGGGGATTTTAGCTGGTATGACCATGTGCTGGATATGTCAGTTTTACTCGGAGTTATTCCACCGCGATTTGGCCATACAGGCGGTAATGTGGATTTGAATACCTATTTCCGTATGGCAAGAGGACGTAGTATTCAGGGTAAAGAAGCAGCCGCCTGTGAAATGACTAAATGGTTTAATACGAATTACCATTATATTGTTCCAGAGTTCCAATCTCAGCAAATTTTTTCCTTATCCAGTAACATCTTATTTGAGCGGGTAACTGCTGCTCAAGAACTTGGGATGCCTATGAAACCAGTATTATTAGGACCATTAAGCTTTTTATGGCTGGGTAAAGTTAAAGGCGATGCGTTTGATAAACTCTCTTTACTTGAGGGATTACTACCAGCTTACAGTCAGGTGCTACAGCAGCTTAAAACACAAGGAGTAGAATGGGTTCAAATTGATGAACCCATTTTAGTACTGGATTTACCTCCAGATTGGAAGGCAGCTTTTAAGAAAGCCTATGATTATTTAGCAAATTCAGGGTTAAAGTGTCTTTTAACAACTTATTTTGGTGCCTTGGGCGATAATACTCAGCTAGCTTGTCAGCTACCTACAGCAGGTTTGCATATTGATCTAACTAGCGCCCCTGAGCAGTTAATAAAAGTATTAGATGGGCTTCCTTCGGATAAGATTCTCTCAGTAGGTATTGTTGATGGACGAAACATCTGGCGTAATGATTTAGAAGCTAGCTTGCAGCAGCTTGAGACGGTACATAAGCGTCTAGGCGATCGACTCTGGGTAGCACCTTCCTGCTCTCTACTTCATTGTCCTATGGATTTGACTCTGGAATTAGGTCTAGATAAAGAGTTAAAGTCATGGTTAGCCTTCGCAGTACAAAAAATAGAAGAGGTAGTGGCGTTAAAACAGGCTTTAACAAAAGGGCGGGAAGCAGTGGCTGCAACCTTGAAAGCTTCAGCAGCAGCACAAGCAAGTCGTCGCCAATCAAATCGTACCCATCGACCTGAAGTAAGAACCCGCATAGCCAGTGTAAATGAAAAGCTAGCGCAGCGTTGCCATGATTATTCTACTCGTGCTCAAGCCCAGCGAGAGTATTTAAAATTACCCCTTTACCCGACTACTACGATTGGCTCTTTTCCGCAGACAGCTAATATTCGTAAGGCGCGGCAGGAATTTAAGAAAGGTCAAATTTCTGCACAAGAATATGATGAGCAGATGAAGGCTGAGATCCAGAAAGCCATTCGAGAGCAGGAGAAGTACGGACTAGATGTGCTTGTCCATGGAGAGGCAGAACGCAACGATATGGTGGAATATTTTGGGGAGCAGCTGGAGGGGTTTGCGTTTACTCAAAACGGCTGGGTTCAAAGTTATGGTTCTCGCTGCGTTAAGCCTCCTATTATTTATGGAGATGTGGCTCGAGCACAACCGATGACGGTGGAATGGATTCGTTACGCTCAATCATTGACCGATAAATGGGTGAAAGGGATGCTGACGGGGCCGGTGACTATTTTACAGTGGTCTTTTGTACGAGATGACCAGTCTCGTGCCGATACCTGTCTTCAAATAGCACTGGCGCTTCGGGATGAGGTTCTAGATTTGGAGCAGGCAGGAATTAAAATTATTCAGATTGATGAGCCTGCTTTCCGGGAAGGGTTGCCGTTGCGGCGACTAGAATGGAAGCAATATTTAGACTGGGCAGTTCGCTGTTTTCAAGTGTCCGCTGCTGGAGTAGAGGATGAAACCCAAATCCACACACACATGTGTTACTCGGAGTTTAACGATATTATTGAGGCAATTGCTGCATTGGATGCCGATGTGATTACCATAGAAACCTCTCGATCCGATGGCGAGCTACTAGCAGCCTTTGCGGC
Source organism: Candidatus Nitrosoglobus terrae (assembly GCF_002356115.1). NCBI lineage: Bacteria > Pseudomonadati > Pseudomonadota > Gammaproteobacteria > Chromatiales > Chromatiaceae > Candidatus Nitrosoglobus > Candidatus Nitrosoglobus terrae. Next base: position 1,233,832 of record NZ_AP014836.1, on the reverse strand, counting down.
TTTTAACTACCCCAACGAGATTGGGCCAGGAGTTTATGATATTCATTCTCCTTCATTACCCACAGTAAACCAGATTGTAGGTCTCATTAAAAAGGCAACCCAATATATTCCTCCTGAGCGGCTTTGGATAAATCCAGACTGTGGTCTTAAAACCCGTGATTGGCCAGAAGTAGAATCTGCACTGTGCACTATGGTAGCAGCAGCACAAAAACTACGGGCTTAGAGTGAGTAGCACAAGGAAGTGCTAAATTTTTCTTGGTAGAAAGAAGGGCAGGGTGATTTCAATTTTGCACCCTCTCATCTTTTATCTTTGGATGAAGTACGACGGTTGCTGTTAGGCCGGCTGCTAGTAACAGATCCGGAGGTACAGTATTATAGTCGATGCTGATACGAACGGGAATCCGTTGCGCTAAACGTACCCAGTTAAAGGTGGGGCTAACATCAGCTAATAGATTTGGCCCCGCTTTATTTTGATTGTCAATGATTCCTCGGGCGATGCTTTCAACGTAGCCCTTAAAACGCGCTCCGTTCATTAGACGGACATTGACTTTGTCACCTATTCTAACGCCAAGTAGTTTGGTTTCTTCGAAATATCCGTAAATCCAAATATTATGGCGACTGATCAGCGCCATATAAGCTTGCCCAGTATGAGCATACTCACCAACGTAGACATCTAGGTTGGTGATATAACCATCTATAGGAGCACGCACTTTGGAGCGTACTAGATCAAGTTTAGCCACCGCAATCGCTACTTGCGCACTCTCCATATCGGCTAACGCCTTGGCTTTGGCCGCTTTAGCTTGGTCATGATCAGCGAGTGTGGCTTGCCATTGGGCATAGGCGGTTTTGGCCATAGCTTCGGTATTAATCTGCTCCTCTTGAGTAGCATACTGATTCATGTCCCGTCGCCGTTTAGATTCTTGATGGCGCATGAGATAGGTAGCTTGAGCAGCAGTAGCGTTAGCCTCCGTAGCTTTGATATCAGCATCGGCTACCGCTATGGCAGCTTTAGCCATATCTAGGTTAGCTTGGGCGTGTTCTAGCGCGTGATGAAATCGTACTGGATCAATTTCAAATAAAAGATCGCCTTGATGTACTTCTTGGTTATCTTTAACACCTACATAGGTAATTAACCCAGATACATCTGGTGCTACTTTTACCACTTCAGCGTGTACCCGAGCATCACGTGTCCAAGGTGAGTACATATAATGATTCCATAGTAATCGCGCGACTACGGCAGCGATGATCACGACTATGGCGGTAATGGAAAACCGAATAGCAGGCACGATTTTCATAGGAATTTTATCGTATCGTTAGTAGGCCGAGTACACTAAAAATAATAGTAAATACGGCCAGACGAAATAGGGGAGGATGCCAGACGTAGTGGTACCAGTGGTAATAACCTGCTAGCCAATCAAGTAGCCATAGTATCAATAAACTGAAAAGGAATATGAGCAATAAACCTGGGATGAGCACTCCGGATAATGATAGTTCAGCCGGCATGAGTAATCTCTTTAGCTGCTTTGGATGTATGTTTAGGTAGATAACTAGCTAGCACCGAATCCTGATCCGTTAAAGCTAGGTGTAATAGATATAGGTATTGGGCTATGTTAGATACATGAGCACTATTGGCCATGCGCAGTGTGCTGGCCACGATTCGTTGGGCATGGAGAAGATACCTAGATTTCGGCGTTTCATATAAGGTCGCTATAGCCGTGATTACTCGATTTAATCGCTGCTGTAGATACTTTGATATCTGTTGTTGGTTAGTACGTAACTCTATAATTATACGGCCAACTTCATGTACGGATAACGCCCAAGCTAAAAAATGCTGGGCTGCCCGGGTGTTTTCCCCAGTATAGAGGATGGCTTGTCGGCATCGATCATGGGTAGCGCTTTCTAGACGGTAGTGGGCGTTTTGCAGTGGTTTGTAGCAAGCCCGTACAACTTCACTGCGTAGTTTGTAAATTAAACGTCGATAGAAAAAATCGCTTTCTGAGGCATTGGTAAATAGAATAAATGCAACATTTACCAGCCCGAGACCAAGTAAGAGCGCAATCGCTTGGTTTATGTATTGAGGCACGTCAAAGTTTTGCGTAAACGCCGGTTCTACTAAGAGAAGGAATGATAAAGCAATGAATGCTCCTAGGCTAGCGAGTGATGGGCGAGTGTAAAGATAAAAAATAGGTATGAGGAAAGGGATCATACCTGCAGTAAGAAGCGTGAATCCATCCATGTGGGATAGTACTAAAAACGTGCATAGGAATGCTAGTAGATTACCAATGATCCATGCTATCCATAGCAGGCCAAGTGCTTTTTTCAGATTAGGCACACTACTAGCCATGAGGGCACAAAGAACACCCGCAATGACTACCATGCCCCCGCCAGATGGCCATGCAGTTAAAATCCAGAACAGGCTACCTACTAATATAGCCCCAGTGCTGAGGGCTGCTGCCAACACTGCACCTAGCCAATCATCACCATGGATGAAGGTGGTTTCTTCAGGATTAAGAGGTATAGGTGAGTTGTTTGGATTAATGAATCCCGTATAGGCATTGGTATAGGTTTCAAGATCATCTACGAAACGCATGATTAATTCAGCTCCAGCGTCGAACTCTAGTTGTTGGCTACCCTGATTTAGCCGTTTTCGTAACTGGACTGCCCGTGCCTTAAGCTGTATGCGGGTAGATTTTAATAAAAAAAGAGGCGTATTTGCCCGTATTACGGGGGCTGCTGCCAGATCTACCTGTGAGGATATCCAGGAAACGCTGGTAAAAAGCTGTGCTACTGCCCCATGTACTTCAGTATTCGCTCGTTGTAACCGATCCATTAAGATCAATAGCATGCAATACGTAGAAGAAACCCTCATAAGACGCTGATTAAGCTGGCGTATATGGGGACTAGCTGCACGTATGTGAGTATCTTCGAACACTGCTGAGCTCAGTAAATTTTCAATCTCAACGGCTTGGCGTCCAAAGTGAAAGTGGGCTTGTTCTAGGTCTAAACGCTTCAGATTGTTGGGTAGACTGTTTTGAACAAAGGTAAAAAATCCAGTGAACTGCTTAAAGATGCTATTTCTAAGGATTTTACTTAACCCTTGAGGCAGAATAGCGTCCGTAACTACAGCCGTAACTAGAATGCCTAGCAGAACTGTGATCGTGCGCATTACTGCCGAATCAAAAATACCCAATGGGTTATCTACCACTGGAATAATAACGATAGCGGTAGTATAGCCAGCAAGTACAAATCCATAGGATTTAAAATTACGTAATAATGCTGCCCCTCCTGCACATAAACCTAGCCATAAAGAGATTCCTCCTAGGAGTAGCTCTCGTTGCTGTGGAAAAGATGCGACTAGGCATACTGCAACCAGCGATCCTATTAACGTACCTATAATTCGGTAAAAGCTTTTGGCCAGTACTAAGCCACTTTTCGGGTTGATGACGATAGCGCAGGTGAGCATGGCTGTACCCGGAGCGTCAAGTTCTAAGCGAAAAGCGATCCAGCCACTGGCCATAACAGCTAAACAAGCTTTAAATATAAAGATCCAGTCGTGAATTGAACCACTGAGTGCCTCAGTGAGCGCTTGTCGCCAATAACTTCCTTGTAAGTATGGATTAAGATTAACTGTACTCAAATAGTGTTTTCTATGCCTTTCTTTAAAGCGTGAGAGTTTAAACTATCGATGGTGCGCTTAGAAGTATAGTTATAATTTTTTAGCTTTCTTGATCGCTATAAAATAATGCCGGTGCTATTGAAGAATCTAGCAATAATTCTTCATCAAAGGCTCTATCTCCCTCTGGAAAGGGGGTATTTTGGTACTGAATGTCTTTAAAGTTATATAGGATTGGATCAGCTAGATGGGAGGGCTTAACATTCTGTAAGGCGCGGAACATGGTTTCAAGGCGACCAGGAAACCTTTTATCCCATGTCTGTAGCATCTCTTTAATAGTTTGACGCTGAAGATTAGGCTGAGAGCCGCATAGATTGCAGGGGATAATAGGAAAGTCCTTAATTTTAGCGTAAATCGTTATATCCTTTTCTCGGCAATAAGCAAGGGGGCGGATGACAATATGTTTTCCATTATCGCTTAATAGTTTGGGGGGCATTGCTTTAAGGGTTCCGCCATGAAACATATTCAGAAAGAGAGTTGCTAGGATATCATCTCGATGATGTCCAAGAGCAATTTTAGTAGCGCCTAGTTTTTCAGCAGTACCGTATAAGATTCCCCGTCGTAGACGTGAGCACAAAGAACAGGTAGTTTTCCCTTCGGGAATCACCCGCTTAACGACGCTATAAGTATCCCGTTCGACAATATGATAAGGAACACCTATGGATTCTAAATAATGGGGCAGTAGGTGCTCGGGGAAACCTGGCTGCTTCTGGTCAAGGTTTACGGCAATAAGCTCAAAGCTGATTGGGGCGTGTTTTTTCAGATTAAGTAGTATATCCAGTAAGGTATAACTGTCTTTGCCGCCAGAAAGACAAACCATCATTCGATCTCCATCTTCAATCATATTGAAATCTTCGATCGCTTGACCAACGAGACGGCGTAGCCGCTTCTGGAGCTTGTTGGCATTGTATTGCAGTTTATGGGCTAATCCGTTCACTTGATAACCTTATTCATTTTAGGTAAGCATCATTAGTTTTTTTAAAATTATACGCTAGTTTTTTTGGGTATACGGATTTAATGGTTGGTGTGGCACCTTCATCTCACCAACTTGCTATCACCTTCAGATGGTTGATAGAATCGAGTTCTTCTGCGAAGTCTAGCAAATGGTTTTCTTGTAGAATGGTGAGATTTTTGCAGTCGGGGCCTTCTTTTTGTGCTTTGCGGTGTAGAGCATTTATGCCCTCATTACCTCGAAGGAGTAGCCACGGCCTTCACGGTTCTTGTCCTTGGCCAGTCGGTTTAGGCGTTGGTGATGGGAATGTCCGCCTCTAAGTAGATCATGATCCCTTCGCGCCAGTTACCCACAACCCTGAACAGATCGCTCCAATCTTCCTTTTGGCGGCGAGTAGCCAGCAGATCAAGCAGTGTCTTCTTCTCGATATTGGTCAGGACGCAACTGCTGCCCGCATATATTATTAGGGAATAGATGCATAATCAGCCAAGTGTTAATGATTAGTTTTTGATAGAGCTGAAGACGGATAAATCTTCTGTTTGCCTAAACGTATTGAATCTCGGTTAGCTCCATATGCAGTAGTGGATATGATTTTCCTTGGCCATCCTGATGTGAGCGTCCTACTACACTGAACCCTACATGCTCATAAAATCCTAGGGCCTGAATGTTTTGTTCATTGACATCAACTTTTGTCGCGCCTTGGTTTTTTACTGCGTGCTCAACTAAGAGAGAGCCAACACCTAAACCTCTTGACTCAGGTGAAATGAACAGCATTTCTATATTCCCTTCATGAACTCCGCAAAAGCCCAAAATGTTTCCACTACTATTTTTGGCGCACACTAATTCGACAGTATTGAAATATTTATTCAGGACTAGCGGTCTTAAGGTGGCAATATTTACCTCCTGTAAGAAATCATGGGTAGCTCTAACAGAAGCCTCTCATATTTCTATCAATGATTCATGATCGCTCTTTTGTGCATTCTCAATATTCACATCCATACATCGATAAGACTTACTAGTAAAATATAAAAAGGTTAATACGATATAACAATACCACTAAGAATTAAAAGTCTCATGTTATTACGCCATTAGCACGTGTATACGTTGCATAGCGTACGGGCTCGAACCTCGTCTGCGAGGCTTCACTAGGATTCGCTTCGGTTGTGAATATGGTGCCATTTCTTCCATGTACTTGTTTTTTAGCAGCAATATGGATGATCTATAGGGGCTGCTTGCTAGATAAATAACCCGTAACTTCCTCTCGATCATGATAAAGTTGTTTGAAGACTAACCTATAAGGAATCTTTGTTTTAGCTAAAATTGCTAAGATTAGCGCTTTACATAACTGTATTTCATCATAGCGCTTTTTCATGGGCAATTTTAAATTAAAAATACAATGCTGGCACCATTTCTTGGCTATCCATTGTGCGGCAAGTTGAGCAATACGCCTCGGCTGTTCTACAATATCGCATACCATCCAGTCAACGGGGTGTAGAGGGATATAGCCGAAGGCATCCAGTGTTTGGTGCTTTACTAACCCGGATTCCATTACCATGGGTGCTATGGATCCATTATCCACTGCTATTACTTGGATTCCGCGGCGTACTAATTGCCAAGTCCAGCCACCAGGGGCAGCCCCCAAATCCACCGCTTGCATTCTTGGGCGGAGTGTTTCTTCCCGTTGTTTTGAAGTTAAGAACACATGCCATGCTTCTTCTAGTTTCATTGCGGATCGGCTCGGGGTGTTAGGTGGGCATTTTAGTCGTGGGATGCCCATAAACCAAGGAGAGGAATTAGCAGGAATAGAAATGCCAGGATAAGCTGTAGTTGAGTTTAAAAAAAAACATGAGCGCGAGGAGCCAATTGATTTTCTAGGCTAATCATCTCTTGCTGTTTTAATTCCCAATTCAAAGCTTTTGAAAATTTACGACAAAATCCTAAGAGAGCTTTAGACTCGTTAGTATCAGCAGTTTCTACCCAGATTTCAGAGAATTGATTACTTTGATCCTTTAAGGCGGCCATAATTGGCGTTATTCGATCCGTGATGGGTAGTTCTTTTAACAAGCCAGTAGAGATAAAAAGCTGGCGAGCAAAGATTAGATTCTGGAAGCCTACTTGCTTGGCAAATAACGGTGCGGTATTTGGCTCATATAGTTCAAATACCACATAGGCGGTATCGGGTTTGGCGCGAGCATAGCCGGCTAATTGCTGTTGTGTAGTCCACCCCAGTAACTCTGCTGCGCACTCTCCTTCAAACCCGGATCGGCAATAGGCAATTAGATACTCCATTTTTTGCAGTGATATTTTAAATTTAGCTAGGAAAGCTAATTCCTGTACTCTCTATCCCACAGTATCCATTTTGGTTTTTAGCCAAATACTGCTGATGATAAGATTCTGCATAATAAAACGCTGTTACCGCACGGATTTCGGTGGAGATTGAATTAAGGCCTGCCATTTCTAGTTCTTTTTCGTAGATTCCTTTTGATATTTCTGCTGCTAGGTTTTGTTGGTTATCGTAAGTGTAGATAGCCGATCGGTACTGGGTGCCCACATCATTACCTTGGCGCATCCCTTGAGTAGGGTTATGGGACTCCCAGAAAATTTTGAGTAGCGATTGATAGCTGACGATTTGTGGATTAAAAACGATGAGTACTACTTCAGCGTGCCCCGTCATACCTGTACATACTTCTTGATAGGTAGGATTTGAGGTGTATCCACCCGCATAACCTACCACAGTAATATAAACACCTTTTATAGACCAAAATTTACGTTCTGCCCCCCAAAAACATCCCATTGCAAATAAGGCTCGTTGCATCCCTACGGGAAAAGGAGGCATCAGTGGATGGCCACTGATGTAATGAGGCTCTGATAGGGATAACCTCTCCTTACGGCCTGCTAAAGCCTGCTCAGGAGAAGTAGGCATTTTAGGGAATTTAAACATCATATTAAATCTCCCTTGTAACTGGATCATTCTAAAATGTGAGAGAGGTGAGTTTTTTAACCATCCATGCGTAAAAAAGCCAAGGCAAGTAAGAACCAAGCAATCATAAAACTTATTCCACCAAAAGGAGTGATAGCGCCTAACCAGCTTAGACTAGTAAGGGCTATAAGATAAAGGCTGCCAGAGAAGAATAAGATACCTATGAGCATCAAATTGCCTGACCATTTAATAAGTGCAGCGCTAGTTCCTACTTGCTGGGCGAGAATGCCAATTAAAATAAGACCTAAGGCGTGATACATATGATAATGAACGCCTGTTTGCCAAACCTCTAGCATACGAGGCTCAAGTTTAGCTCGAAGCCCATGAGCGCCAAAAGCCCCTAGAATGATTCCCACAGCCGCGAAAATTGCGCCGGCACTAATGAAAAATTTAGCCATATCGTTACCTCTTATCTTAAATAAAGAAAAACAATTGCCCTAGCCATATATATGACTGGGGCAATTGCCTTATTGCTTTTAAGATTAATAATTAATTTTATCTGCAAGCCTCTCGCCAAGCATCTAGTTCTAATTTCTTTGCTAAAGCGTCAAAGTTCATACTGTTAGCTTGAGGGCAAAACTTTGATGTTGGGATACTGTATTCAATTTCTAATACGGGCTTTCCTGACTGAATAAAGGGAAGTAGCATATTACATTCATTATATTGAAAACATTGCTCATTGGTAGCAAAATCGTAATGATCTACAAGATCTGAGATTTGATCGAGATCATTTTTCAAGCTAATGGCCAAACCCCTTAGATGTGCAGCATTAGCAATGCGCTACATTGTAATTAATCTGATCTTGATATTTAAGAGGAAAGCCAGTTTTATTAGTATAGCCATCCACATTATCGGGATCTACGGCATCATATCTTTAAATCCTGCTATTATATATTATAGGGGCGAGGATTTTAGGGGCTTTTAGCTGCTAAAAGCTTCTTTAAGCCCTTATCGAATGGCACTTGGGCGCTGATTCCAAAGGTTTCCTGAAGCCGGCTAGCGTCACCACGAGAGTGGCGAATATCGCCTACTCTGCTGGCTATATATTGGGCTGGAGTGACGTTAGGGTAATATTGATGAAGTAAAGTGAGTACCTGATTGAGGGAAATTGCCTGATTTGTGCATAGGTTATAGTAATTACTGCTAATCCTCTTTGCGGTTAGTGCGTTACAGTTAGCGCGGGCTACATCTTGGACATAGATAAAGTCACGAGTTTGTTCGCCGTCACCATAGACAGTTACGGGAGATCCTTCTTGAAAATTTTTAGCAAAAATTGAGAGCACTCCTGAATAAGGGGAGTTTGGATCTTGCCGTGGCCCGTAAACATTAAAGTAACGGAAACATACCGCCTCTAATGGGTAGCTTTTTGTGTAGGTTAAAAGCAGAATTTCGGATGACAGTTTAGCAGCAGCATAAGGGGATTGAGGGTTGGGCCTTGCTGTTTCAACATTAGGGAGAATCTCAGAGTTACCGTAAACCGCTGCCGAAGAGGCAAATACAATTCTTGGGCATTGGTTATCAATGCACAAACGAGCAACAGTATCAGTAGCCGCTATGTTAGTTTTAAAGTTAAGCGCGGGCTTACTGAAACTCTCCGGTACGCTAACTAGTGCAGCTAGGTGTAAGACACCTGCAAATTTATGCGCGCTAAATAATGCTGCTAGCCCATGTTCATCCGTGACATCAAGCTCTAAAAATTGGAATTCTGATGAGCGTAAGGCTTGGTCTAAATTTTTTATATTCCCAGTATAAAAATTGTCTATACCAATAACCTTATGGCCCGTAGCTAGCAGGTAATCTACGCTATGGCTTCCTATAAACCCAGCGGCTCCAGTGACTAGATAAGTATCCATTTAATTAAACCTATTTCTATTTATTTATGAAGATAGATTCTAGCAAAATCAATGCTATGGCACACAGGTAATTAGAAAGAGGCTTTTTGTTTTTAAAGAGTGGCTATGATCGTATTCAAACTCAAGGAGCGTATTTTTGGGGAATTTTTGGCGATCAAGTTTAGATTTTTGATCAATATGATCGGGCAGCTTACTTACTAAATTTTACCTAGATCAGATCAGGTAACCCCATTCATACTAGAGCAGATAATGATCGTAGCGTAAAAAACAAATTGATGGGAGGAGACGATAAGCTTTGCTGAGCAGGCACCTCAACGTTTATCTCTGAGTGTTTATCGAGATCCCTCTGTTGTGCGAGAAAATATTAGCTTTAAGGTAGATTTACACCGGTATTACACGTAACCTTGGAGAAGGTATTCGGGCTGAATTAGTGGCTAGCCATCGCGTTCTAAGCCATAATTCTTTGTAGCAAATACGTTTATTTCAGTTAAAAATAGCCGGTTTCTACACAAATACTACTGGAGGAAGAACAGCTAATGTTTACGGAGGAATTAAGATTGAATACCTTATATTATTTTAACTAGATGGTATTGCCTTATTTTTTAGCAACAATTTGGCGACTCCTTGAGCAGTGAAATAGATAATAAAGAAAGAAAATACAATATCACTCAGAAAATGCGCTCCTTGAGCAATACGGGCTAAGCCGATAAGCTCACCTAAGCCAAGTCCGATTCCTAGCCATAAACGCCACTGTCGCGGGAATAAATAGCCAAAGCTCAAAAAATAAAAACCCATTGAAGCATGACCAGAGGTAAATGAGCAGTTATGACTACATTGGTCGCTAGGCATCCAGGCAGCAGAGAAGGTTTTATTGCCGCCAAATTGAGTAACCTGATAGGGTCGTGCTCTATCCCAGTGATTTTTAAGAACACTATTCACTAGCCATCCTGGGCCTAATAGGAGTACTAGCGAAAGATAAATGACAGGCTTACGCAATGGAATCAAATAGCGTTGTAGTGAATGAGTAAAGCTTAATAATAAAATCGCCGTAAAAGTTAGCTCAAAAATATGAGCTACGATGGAAGTGCCCTCATCTAAAAAAACAAATAAGGCTTCATTTTTTAGAAAAAACCCTTGTACTGGTCTATAGAACCAGCTGCTGACAGTAAGATCAATGCTAGGGAAAGCCAGGAATAGCCAGCTTAGGAAGAGCATAAGTATAGAAATAATAGAAATAAAAGTTATCTCTGGGTTGTTTTGTGGTTTAGTTTGGTCGTTTTAATCGGTATAGAGCAGAGATGTCTTCCTCGCCGAATCCCTGATCTATGAGCTGCTGATAGTCAGTAAGCATCCCCTCGGCAAGGGGGAGGGAAAAACCAAGCTGAGCTGCCATCGCTTTGCAGATAGAGAGATCTTTATGGTGTAAGGTAATTTTAAAACCGAGATTAAATGTACCTTGCACCATGGTTTTACCCCGTTTCTCTAAAAACCAGTTTCCAGCTGCACCTTGGCTAATAGCCTCAATGGCTTTGTCCATATCTAAACCTTGAGCCTCACCAAAAGCCAAAGCCTCGGTTACTGCTTGGTTGATTCCCGCTGCCATGATTTGATTGACTGCTTTGGTGCTTTGGCCGGTACCAACTTCCCCCATGTGGGTAATAGATTTGCCCATAGTGTTGAGTAGTGGTCGGATTTTCTCTAGGGTTACCTGATGACCGCCTACCATCATGGTTAGGGTACTATTACGAGCGCCTTCTAGGCCGCCAGAGACGGGACAGTCTAGAAAGTCACCTCCTTGACTACGGACAATAGCAGCGGCTTGGCGTGCAGTCTCTGCGCTGACAGTGGAAAAATCAATGACAATTTTCTGAGGGTTAAGATTAGGGGCAAGCGCCTCAGTAATAACTAAAACCTCTTTATCACCGGTAACACATATGCATATGACTTCTACCGCTGTGGCTAGCTCTGCAGGTGTTTGGGCATAAGTTATGTTTAATGTTTGTGCTAAGGTTTTAGCAATTATCTGCGTTCTATTCCAAACACTGCTGAGGAAGCCCCCTTTAGCCAAATTATAGGCCATGGGTTTTCCCATGGTTCCTAGACCAATAAAGCCTGCTCGCATTTGATTGCTTTATTTAAACTTTATAAGCATTGAGTTGAAGATCAGCTAGCTGAGTAAGCTGGGCAGTGTTGGTGAGTACGGCGATACTAGCGTTGTCTTCTAGTGTAAGGTATCTTTCAGCCACTGTTTTTAAACCCTTAAGGCGAACCTCTAATATTTGGCTGCGAAAATGGCGTTGTTGTTCAGGAGTACGGCCATAGAGATTATTGTAAAAAGCGCTTTTGGCCTCACCGGCTGGAGATTTGGGTTTATCAATACTACTAATAACGCCAAGAATGGCTTCCTCTACTAAACGCCATGGATGATCATTTTCTAGTAGCCACTGTACCGACTGATTAAAATCCGTTAGCGTTGCTGTAAGACGGGGATCTCGGTAGGAGAAAAAACGGAAGGCGGCGCTTTCTGAGTCTTGCCCCGCACCGCCGCCATAAGCGCCTCCTTGCTCACGGATAGCTCGATGTAAATAATTATTACGAAGAAATCCCCCAAGTACGGTTAAAGCTGCTGCATCTGGGTGGCTAATAGGTACTGTAGGGTAGGCTTTAGCACAGAAATTCACCTGAGTATTGGTTGTCCAGGATTGGCGTACTGAAGTGCGTATTTGGGGTAGTTGGAGTGAAGTAAATTTACTGGTGGCTTTTAAATTATGGCCCCAACGCTTATTTAAAGCGCTTTGAATTTCTACTTGATCTTTTTGCTCGCTAATAATCAATAATTGGCGTGGCGCGGCTAGAATACGTTCATGGATCAGGTGAAATTTGTGGGTAAGTTCTTCCAGCTTAGCTTTATGGGCTAAGCTTTCATCTAATTGCTGCAAAAACACAATCCCAGCAAGCCCGCTTAACCGGTGGGTCAAGGCTGCGGTTGGGCTCATGCCGCTGACTGCGGCTGACATGGCAAGGTTATGGCCGCTACCGGTGATGTGATCCTCCCATTCGGATCGACACTGGGCTATGATTTCTCGAAGGTGATCAAGTTCGTCAAACCGGATTTCATGGAGTGTTGTTTGCAGTAATTCAGTCAGATGATTGTGATTACGGCTCAGGGCTTTACCAGAAAGAACAAAATGGCCATTAACCTGTTGTACATTCTCTATTCGCCCGCGTAAGGTCGTGCTAGCGTTGATTCCACCGCTAATGGTGCTTTGCCAAGTTTGGGTTTGGCGATAATCTTTCTTGCCAACACCGAGTTCTGTGAGGCAGGCAGTATAGTGGGGTAACACATTCAGTAGCTCGTCCTCTAACTGCGGCAGATCAATAATAATTTGCTGATATATCAAACCATTGGTGCCTTGATTAAAGAACGCGGCAGGTAGCTTGCCGATAAGATCTTGCTTGCCCTTAGGAATAGGGAGCGTAGCCGGAATATCCTCAATTCCCACTTTTGGCAGGATATCAGGGTCATCTTGCTGTTGCTGGCGGGTCGCAAGATCGGCAGCTAATTTTACTATAGCTGCTTTTTGTGCCTCACTCATAGCTGATTTCATCTCGGATAAGCAGCTTTTTTCTTCTTGGATGCGGTGAGCGCTGAGGGTAGGGTCAGGCTGGAGGACTAAACGTACTCGATGTGAGTTATTGAGGAGATTTTCCTTTACCAGCTGTTGAATAAAATTGGGATCTTTTATTTCTTGGCGTAATTTATCTAGGGTAGGATCAAGATTGAGTAAAGCGACCGGATCCCCGTGATGGATAGCGCTTGATAATCCTTGAAGCATGAGCTGAAGGCCATAGGGCATATTACCGCCGCTAATCTCTCTTTGATGTAGCTCTAGTTGGTGTAATACGGCTTCTATTTGCTCCTGAGGAACCCCTTTCTTAGCGACCTCTTGCAGCACCTCTAATATCCGTTGCTCAAGGGCTTCAGCCTGCTCTGGCTGAGATCCTTCAAGGCCGCAGATGAAGCTCATTTCCCGATTATTATCTTCTAATCCACATAGTGGGGAGGGGGCAGCCCCTAACCCACAGGTTTCTAGGGCATAGCGAAGTGGAGAGCCACTGTTATCAAGTAAAACACCAGACAGTAAGTGAGCTTTAAGCTGTTGATCTAGATCAGTACTCTGGCCAAGTAACCAACCCAGTATAATATGAGTCTTATGGGCGCTATCTTCGGCCTCAAGGGCATAACTCTCTTCTACTTGGAGTGGTGTAGGATATCGTTTTTCATCAGCAACCCTGAGATTTATATTACGTTTCTCAAACGAAGATAAGGCATAAGATTCAAATTGCTCATGATGTTCTTGTGCTGGGATATCGCCAAAAGTCATGAAAACCGCGTTGGAAGGATGATAATGGGTGCTATAGAAGGACTTAAGCTGTTCATAGCTCAGATCGGGGATATGCTTTGGATCTCCGCCGCTATTGTAATGGTAGGTGGTCGTTGGGAATAAATAGCTTGAAAGAGACTGCCAGAGAGTAGAGATGGGTGAACTCATCGCCCCTTTCATTTCATTGAAGACTACCCCTTTAAAGACAAGGTCAGTTTGGGGATCATTCGGAGTTTCAAATTCTACCCGATGGCCTTCTTGAGCAAAGTCTAGGGGATCTAAGCGGGCAAAAAATACCGCATCTAAATAAACTTTTAGTAGGTTATTAAAGTCTTTCTTATTTTTACTCGCAAAAGGATAAGCCGTCCAATCGGAGCTGGTAAAGGCGTTCATAAAAGTATTTAAAGAGCGCCGAAGCATCATAAAGAAAGGATCTCGTACTGGATATCTTTGGCTTCCGCACAGGACAGTGTGCTCTAGGATATGAGCTACGCCTGTGGAGTCCATGGGTACAGTGCGGAAAGCGACTAAAAACCCATTCTCTGGGTTATCTGCAGCTAGATGAAAGTGTTTAGCGCCTGTTTTACGATGACAGTATTCTTCTACGGTAAGATTAAGTGAGTCAATGCGTTGGCTGCGTAGCCAATCAAAGGTAGGATGGGTTAACCCTTTAGCTTTAGGGAGATGATCAGAGGTATTATGCATAAAGTTAAGCTCTTTACTTACGAATAGATGGGAAATTATAAATTAGTCTTTAGTTTCTGTGTCTGTCGTGAAAGAAAGTGTTCAAGCCCGTAGAAATCCTGAATAGTGGCATCAGGAGGAGGTAAATCCGCTGGCCAATGGATTCCTGATCGATTAATCCAGATAGTCTGCATGCCTACTTGTTGAGCGGCCATAACATCACATTCTGGATGATCGCCTATATGGATCGCTTGATGGGGCTCAACGCCAGCTTGATCTAGCGCTCTATGGAATATATCTGGTGAGGGTTTTGCTGTGCCTACTATGGCAGGGGTTAGGGAAAAATGAAAATAGGTATTTAATGGAGTGTACTGAACATCAGCATTGCCGTTTGTGATAGAAGTAAGCGGGTAGATCTTAGCGAGTTTTTTAAGTACGGGTACGACATCAGGGTAAGGCGTTACTTGGTTTCGAGCCTGAAGAAAAACAGTCACAGCCTCATGCGCTAAGCTTACTGGATAATTAAACTCCTGCAATAATAAGCTTAGGGAAGTTTTGCGTACAGCCGTCATATCATGAGCAATTTCAGTATATTGTTTTTTGGTAAGCCGTCTATGGGCACGTAAGCTTTCAATATCATGGGCTGCTGCTAGGCGTTCTGCTTGTAGCTGGAGCCAATTAAATTGAGCCTGCTCGGCTTTTTTTAAGACTTGCTCGCTGGGCCAAACAGTTTCATCAAGATCAAAAGTTATCAGTGATAAATTGGGTTTTAGTAAGTAGTGAGCTGATTTAATATGTTGGGTAATCGCCATGCTTAGTGCCGTGTAGGAGATGGGGAAACCTTTACTTGACTACTTAATAGCTGTTCTATATCTACTGGGTCAAAGCTGTAGTGGCGATTGCAAAACTCGCAATCTACTTCGACTGAGCCTTGTTCTTTTAGGATAGCTCTTATCTCGGTTGCCCCTAAAGCAAGCAAGGTATTCTCAATTCGTTCTTGAGAACAATTGCACTGAAAAGAGATAGACTCTGGTGCAAATAAACGGACGTGTTCTTCATTGAATAACCGATAAAGTAACCCAGTGCTGGATAATGATAACATCTCCTGCATCGTAACTGTATTAGCCAGCAGGGTAATACGCTCCCAATCAGTATCATCCATCTGTTGAGAAGGTAGTTCTTGGAGAAATAGCCCCACAGCTTGTTGCTTGTCGGCAGTGAGCCAAAGCCGAGTTTTGAGCTGCTCTGAATGAGAAAAATAAGTTTGCAAAGCCTCAGCTAGATTGATTCCTTCTAAGGAAACTATTCCTTGATAAGGAGGTTTCCCTTCTGTTTGGATAGTTAAAATTAAACGGCCAGAGCCATAAATCTCTGGCAAAGACCCGTGAGGAATTTCTCCTTGCCAGCGGGCTAATCCTCGTACAGTTCTTTGGTGAGTGGCTTGGGCTACTAGCGTTTTTAGGGGGCCTTCGCTCTGTATCTGAAAAATCAGAGATCCTTTAAATTTGATGGTAGCCGAGAGTAGAACAGCAGCCGCTAAGGCTTGTCCAAGCTGGGATTGTACGACATCAGGATAGCTATGACGGGCAAGGACAGTTTGCCAGCTTGTATTAAGCTGCACCCATTCTCCACGAATCTTAGAATTTTCAAACAAGAAACGATGTAAATAATCTTGATTAGCCATAAGAGAAACCTATTTAATTCTCGCTAGACTTTAGACATTAATTAGACCTGCCTTGGGATTAGAGTTCAGCGTTCTATATATTATCGCTTTCCGTAGATTGATAATCTCTTTTAGTATTGTAGCTGATATTCCCTTAGAATAGTTTATAGGGATTTTTCTAGGTAGTTTTTCGATTTTTAGATAACCTGTAAATTGACTGTGGTGCCTGCTTCCATAGAGATTGGGGTAGATTACTTAAAATATTGACTATTGCCATCGTGGCAAGATTGTAAAGATAAATACAAGAGTAAGTAGGCTATAATAAAGCTATGATGGAAAATATTTCTATACTGTTAATTTTATTTATAAAAACATCTTAATTTTTGGATCTCCAGAAATGCAAACTAAAATGGCTATTCCCGTTTTTTTGCTGTTAACGGTTACTGTTTTTTTTCACGCTGTTGTCCAGGCCGCTGAGGGGGTAAGGGTTGAGGGTCAAGATCCGGGTAGGTTTGAAATTAACTCATCCGTTAAGGCCATAAATTTGAAAAAATTACCTGAGATAGCAAAACTTATTCCTGAATTATCTTATTATCAAGCCGTTTTTGTGGGTGAGCAGCATCCCCGTTTTGATCATCATTTAAATCAGCTTGCAATTATTCAGGGTCTTTATGCCAGATATGCTAACTTAGCGATTGGGGTTGAATTTTTTCAACAACCTTTTCAGCAGTATTTGGATCGCTATATTGCTGGTAACTTAAGTACGGATGGGTTATTAGATAAAACAGAATACTATGATCGCTGGCGTTATGATTTTCGTTTGTATGCTCCGATTTTAGAATTTGCCCGGAATAATCATATTCCAATAGTTGCACTTAATGTGCCGACTGAAATTATTGAAAAGGTAGGTCGAGAGGGGTTAAAAGGACTTTCTAAAAAAGAAAGAGCGCAAATTCCTGCTGATATTGACTACTCCAATAAGAGATATGAGGATCGCCTCAAAAAAGTATTTAAAGATCATCCTCAGTATTTTGGAAAATTTAAGACTTTTTATGAGGCTCAGCTTGTGTGGGATGAAGCTATGGCTGAAAGCGCGGCTCGCTATCTTAAAAGCCATCCCAATACTCATATGGTTGTTTTAGCAGGTAACGGCCATCTAGCTTATGGAGCGGGTATCCCGGATCGATTTAAGCGCCGCCTTAGTAAAATAAGCACAGTTATTATATTAAATGACTGGGATAGGGCTATTAATCCAGAGATTGCCGATTATTTATTACTTTCAAAAGAAAAAGAACTACCAAAGGCAGGTTTTTTAGGGGTGATACTAGATATATCAACCGGATCACTTGAGATCAGTGATTTTTCCGAAGATAGTCCGGCTAAGGTCGCCGGTATGAAAGAAAAAGACAAGATCCTTGCCTTAAACGGCCACTTCGTCTCTAAAATGTCTGATGTTCAGAAAATTATGTGGGATAAAAAACCGGGTGATCAGGTTCTTGTCAAAGCAAGCCGTAAGGCGGATCAGGATAAAGATAAAACGTTAGAATTTGAGGTAAAGCTCAGGTAGTAGTTAGATAGGTTTTGCCCTTTTTATCTTCTAAATTAGATCATATGGGAAATAATATTAATAAGGCTTTCTAACTTTAAGGGCCTAATAATTAATCTTAGCTCTATTTTTCAGGATTGGGATATACGCAGGGATAGTAAAGACATCTTGAACTAAATAGGTTTAGCCTTTAATTAAGAAGCAAACTAAATTTTAGGAGATAGGGATGGCTGATTTAGAAAAAGCGGAAGAACAAAAATTAGAAGAACAAAAAATAAATTTAATAATGCATTGGAAAATTATAACGGCAGTAATCTATTTAACAATCTGCGTTTTTGATTTTATAATTTTTCCCACTGCGTGGATATTGGTACAGTTAAAATTAAAGATGCCATTAACACAATGGTCTCCAATAACGCTAACATCTGGTGGGATGATTCATGTAGCATTTGGAGCAATATTAGGAACAACAGTATGGAAGGAGAAAGGACAAAAGGATGAGAAATCCTGATTCTAAGTTAATAGTCTTTACTATAAAGGCTATAGAGTTTGGCTATGTTATTGTTTAGTAGAAGCTAGGAATCTGTAAGCTGTGCTCCTCTTATCTGATTAGGTTGATCTTAAAATAATGATTGATCCTGATTTTTGGAAATATAAGAATTTAGCAGAAATGTCTACAGAGGAGTGGGAAGCTTTATGCGATGGTTGCGGTAAATGTTGCTTGCATAAGCTAGAGGATGAAGATACTGGAGAAATTTTCTATACAAATGTGGCTTGTCGACTTTTAGATTTACATAGCTGTCGCTGCTCGAATTATCACAATCGCACCTATAAGGTAGTAGATTGTCTGAAGCTACGAAAGGAGTTAAAAGAGGCATTGAAATGGCTACCTACTACTTGCGCCTATCGTTTGATAAACGAGGGTAAAGCGCTATTTAATTGGCATCCATTAATTTCTGGTAATGCTGAAACGGTGCACTTAGCTGGTATTTCGGTACGAGGTCGCGCTATGATGGAATCTCAGGCTGAAGATCTGGAGGATCACATAGTAGATTGGCCTGTAAACAGATAATTTAACTAAATATTAAATCAATAAATTAAAAATCTTAATGGGTTGTAACTAGTCGTTTGATGATAGCTTTGTTTTAGTGTTTTCCTTTGCTGTTACAGGTTTTTGTTTTTTTCTGGGAGGTTTTTTAGATTTTGGAGCGTTCATGCGACAACCCAAGCAGCGTGTAAATGTGGCTTGAGAGGGCTTGGCAACCAACGCATTTTCAGCTTCTTTTACATTTCCACCTAAGGCGGTAAAGGGTAAGCTTGCAACGAACATAGCCGTGCCTACCGCAGTTGCCCCTATTAACAGTGGGCGCGCAATTAAAAAATCTCCGATCATTGCAAAAAAATTTTGCTCTTCCTTTTGCGCATCAGGTACTACGCCAAGTGTTTGGTCATAGTCTTGCATAGAAGAACCAGCTGCATTAGCTAGATTAGGAAAACTAATGGGACTAATACAAAATATAAGGCCAAATAGGTAGGTGAGGAGTCTTTTTTTGAGCGCTGTCATGGTATTCCTCTAGCAGTAAAAATATTAAATTTTGATAGAAAAGCCTAAAGTAATCACGTGAGTGATTTAATTAGCGTCTTCATTGTTTAATGCTTTAGGCTGCTTAGATTAAGCCCTATTACTCCTAAGATAATAAGTACAATACTGGTAATCTTTAAGGATGTCATTTGCTCATTGAAGTAGATAAATCCAATAATAGCGATCAGGGTTGTTCCAATACCTGACCATACGGCGTAGGCAATACTAAGATCTACCTTTTTAAGACTAAAGGTTAAGGCGATGAAAGCAAGGCCGTAAAAGATAAAGGTAAATATTGAAGGTACTAGACGCGAGAAACCCATAGACAATTTCATACAGATGGTTCCAGTAACTTCTAGCGAAATAGCAAGCATTAAAGGTAGCCAGCCATGCATTTTTATATTCCTCGTAAGTGGCTGTATGCTCCTTAATAAAGCGGAATTATAGCCATAAATATAGAATAGATAACCTGAGTTCTCTGCATATATGCTATGGGGTTAGCCTCTTAGTGTAAAATTAATATTAATCAACCCAAGAGACTATAGAATAGCATAAAAATAGGCTCAAACTGATACTTAAGATACTCATTTTCCCTCTTTTACAAGATTGAGAGTTAGATCATCTGATTTTGATGTTTTTATGCTCTTTTCAGCGATTTTATCTAGAGAAAGTTCTTTTTTAGTGGCCTCATTAATCTGATCTAACGTTTTATTGGATAAGTTAATTTTAAGCCGCAAATTATTGGGAGAGTCGGCATAATGTAGCGCCTCTTCAATGCGGATATGCCCTGCCTTATATAGCCTATATAAAGCGTTATCAAAGGTTTGCATCCCTAAATTTTCTGACTTTTCCATGATTTCTTTAATGGCATAAATTTCACCTCGTTGGATAAGATCGCGAACTAGCGGGGTATCGAGTAGGATTTCAATGGCTGCAATACGTTTACCATCAACAGTAGGAATAAGGCGTTGAGAAATAAAAGCACGTAAGTTTAGTGATAAATCCAATAAAATTTGTGATCGACGATCTTCAGGAAAAAAATTAATAATTCGGTCAAGAGCTTGATTAGCATTATTAGCATGTAAGGTAGATAGGCATAAGTGGCCTGTTTCGGAAAAAGTAAGCGCATGTTCCATCGTGTTCCGATCGCGGATTTCTCCGATAAGAATAACATCTGGGGCTTGGCGAAGGGCATTTTTAAGGGCATCTTCATAGTTATTGGTATCCACCCCCACTTCACGTTGGCTGACGATGGATTTTTTATGGGTATATAAATACTCAATGGGATCTTCAATGGTGATGATGTGGCCGGCACTATTACGATTACGGTAATCAATAAAGGCCGCAAGGGAGGTTGATTTACCAGATCCAGTAGCCCCTATAAATAGGATAAGCCCATTTTTAGCCAACGCAATTTCTTTTAATATTGAGGGTAAACCAAGATGATCAATATCTGGAATTTCAGTTTTAATATTTCGGATCACCATTGAGATGGTGCTACGTTGTTTAAAGATATTCACTCGAAAGCGCCCAATACCTGGTTTAGAAATAGCGAGATTCATTTCTAGCTTGCGCTCAAATTCAGCAATTTGCTCTTGATTCATTAGGCTATAAGCGATTTCTTTGATTTCATCAGGAGTCATGGTTTTGTTTTCAATAGGCTTTAAATGACCATGAAATTTAGCGCAAGGAGGTGCTCCAGCGCTTAGATAAATATCGGAGCCATCATAAATCGTAAATATTGTTAGATAGTCTTTAAATTCCATAATTAGGGATCCTTAAATATGTAAAAGACGGCCGGAAATATTACTACCAATGCCATAGGGAGTGTATTAAACGGATAGCGGGTTTGAGTTATGGTGATTGAATTGGCTATTGTTTTTGAATATAGGCATTTGGCTTTAGTTAAACTGACCTATTTTAATTTAAGATAAGATAATCATCGGCGATTATTGTTTTGTTTTTTAAAGCGAGTACCAGCGTATATTTATGTTATCTAAATTATGTTTAAGTTCGTCCATAGCTTGGTTAACCTCTTGAGCATTTCCCCGTAGCCCTAACTCAAGGGCGGGCTTACTAGTGCTGATTTGAGGAAGACAGGAGAGACGTATCCTCGGGTAGCGAGATACAAAATCTTCCAAAGTAGGGAGTAAATCACTTTCACCGACCCCGAGTACTTGAAGTTGTTGCTCGGCTTCAGGGGCCAAATTCTGTAAATTTGGATAATAAGTATCCAATACCCATTCCATCATGGGCCAAGCCATTTCTGGAAACCCAGGTAAAAAATAATGTGATTTCAAGGAAAACCCTGGGACTCGATTAAGTGGATTTGGGATAATACGGCTTCCTTGAGGAAGATCAGCCATACGGATACGATAAGGATAAGCGCGTTCTCCATATTGAGCTTTAATTTCTGCAATAGCCTCAGGGTGTGGATAAAGAGAAACCCCTATGGCCTCTGCCGCGCAATGCCGGGTGCGATCATCGGGGGTGGCTCCAATTCCGCCAAAGCAAAAAACAATGTCAATAGAATTTAGGCTATAGCGTAAGGTTTTAGTTATGATACTGGTATTATCACCAATAATATTACACCAAGCTAACTCTAGTCCTCGTTTAGCTAAAGCTTCAATAAGATGGGAAAAATGTTTATCATGCCGCTTTCCGTTGAGTAGTTCATCACCAATAATAATAGATCCCAGCTGTGGTGTATTCATGGCTCAAGTAAAGGGTTGTTAATAGTAATTGTATTAGCGTAACAGCAGAAAATGTGAAAATTTCCTGCTGCTGTATTATCGGATATCTTTAAAATAAATAAAGAGGGATGATAGCAAAAATGAGCATGATTTTAAGAATATACTTCTAACATGCTAAACAGTATTTAGCTATCCAAGTAGGGATTAAAAAGTTTTGATGAAAAGGAGATTATGAATGAGTAGAGTGACTTTACTCCGTCATGGTGAGAGTGTATGGAATTCAGAAAATCGATTTACTGGCTGGACTGATGTTGATCTCTCTGCTAATGGTATCGAAGAGGCTCGCCATGCGGGTTTAATGCTGAAAAAAACGGGGTATCAATTTGATAAAGCTTATACTTCCGTACTAAAGCGAGCAATCCGTACGCTTTGGATTGTTGAAGAGGTGATGGATTTGATGTGGCTACCGGTGGAGAAGCATTGGGAATTGAATGAACGTCATTACGGTAGCTTACAGGGGCTAAATAAAGCAGAAATAGCTCAAAAATATGGCGAAGAACTAGTGCACCAATGGCGCCGTGGATATGCCATTGAGCCACCTTCCTTAGAGAGTGATGATCCACGGCATCCCCGGTTTGATAGACGCTATGCTCATTTAGGGGCTGAGCACCTTCCAGCAGTAGAGTCCCTTGAGAAAACCCTTAATCGGGTGCTTACCTGCTGGCAACGGGAGATCTTACCTGATATTACGGCAGGTAAGGAGCTGATTATTGTGGCCCATGGTAATTCTCTACGTGCATTATGTAAGCATCTTGGAGGGTTATCTGATGAGGAGGTCATGGAACTTGAGATCCCAACGGGTATCCCTTTAATATTTGAATTAGATCATTCTTTTCAGCAAACAGCCCGTTATTACCTTTCTGAGTAATCTGGCTTAAATAAATTAAATCTAACATTTCTAACCTCAGCCCTAGAATGTAACGACGTTTAGCCTTTGTATTTTTTATGTATATGTTAGAAATCTATATTTACGCTAGCAAATACAGTACGGGGCAGGCCAGGCATAATCTGGTTATCGGATTGAGCCGTTGCATAGTAAGTCTGATCTGAGACATTATTAAGATTGACTTGGAAACGATAGCCCTTCATTTGATAGTAAGCCATGAGATCACCTACGGCGTAAGTAGGGAGTACAACCTGATCAGTAAATGTGGCAAATCGGTTAGATTCGCCATGAACGCCAGCGCCAAACCCCCAATGCTCGTTAATGTCATAAGTGGACCAAATAGAAAACTGGTTTCTTGGTACTAGACCCACCCGGGCACCGGCGGCAGTACCTAGAACCGCTACCAGATTATTGGCCTCTGGCATATAAGTGTAATTAGCAAAAATATTCCATTTGTCAGTAATACTGCCGTTAGTAGACCATTCAATTCCACGCATCTGTTGCTTGCCGATGGAGATCGCTTGGGGGCTACCGTTGGGAAGCTCGCCGGGTATATCCGTCAAATTGATCTGGAAAAAAGCAATCGCAAGCAGTAGCTGATCGTCAAGCAAGCTTAGTTTATTACCAAATTCATATTGATCGGATCTTTCTGGTGTTATGTTAGTTCCTGGGGTTGAGATCGAAGAGGAAAGATTGGCACCAGTTGGAATATAGTTGCGGCTGAAGCTGAAGTACATAGTGTCATTTTCAACGGGTTTATACATCAGTGCTGCTTGGGGTGACCAAGTGTCATTAACTTGCTGTTGGCTGGCGTTTATTGCTAGAAACTGAGTACTCACCGTAAATCGATCGTAACGGGCTCCTAATAATATGGACCAGTGTTCATTAAAAGCAATTTGATCCTGTAGGAAAACGCCGATTTCATCCGCAACAATATGGTTATTTCGGCTTAAGCTAGTAAAGGGTACCTGAGTGGTAAGCAGTGAGTTGTTTAGAGAGAAGAATTGCGGGAGATCGAATCCTCCTTGGGGGGAGGTTACGCTAGCCCAATCCCGCTGCCAGGTGTAGCCCGCGCCCCCCAGTATTTTATGATTCACGCTCCCAGTATTAACATCAGCAACAATTTCAACCCGATCCTGATAACTTATCCGCTGGGTCAGACTTTGATAGCCAAGAAGTTGAAACATACCGTCCTCATTGACGGAAGTAGCAGGAGCGAAATTATTAAAATTATGGATATTATCAAATACATAAAATCTATTACGCAGCTTTAAATGATCATCAAATTCATGCTCAAGAAAAAGAGAGCCTGCGGTAACTTGAGAATAAAATCGGTTTTGTGTGGGAGAGCCAAAGAATTGACTACGACTGACATCTACTGGTAAACCGTTTTGTGAGGGGATACCTCGATCATCAAGACGGGCATCATTGAGATAGGAGAGGGTGAAATCGATTTTAGTGCGATCATCAGGCTCAAAGTGAAATACTGGATTCACTGCATAGCGATTGAGAAAGTAGAAATTACGAAAACTTCCAGTGTTTTCTCCCATGCCCATAAAACGAAAGGCGCTGGAATCCCCCATGGAGGTGCCAAAATCAAGCTGGCCCCGGAAATGACCCCAGGGGGAGCCATTGTCGCCTCCACCGCCTTCCACCATGATATGGCGTATCTCTCGGCGTTCCGCTTTTTTAGTGACAAAATTGACAATACCGCTGGCATTGCCGCGACCAAACCGACTTGCAGCGGGGCCTTTTAGGATGTCTATGTGATCGACATTATAGAGGGGGCGAAAATATTGAGCATCATCTCGCATACTGTTCATGAAAAAGGCTGAGCTTGTTACAACTCCCCGGATGATAAGCTGATCTCGGTTACCCTCACCTAGATTAACTGTGACCCCTGGAGAGTTACGTACGGCTTGCTCTAGGGATTGGGAAGCCTGATCGGTTAAGACTTTTCTAGGAATAGGGGTGATGGTAAAGGGAGTATCGAGCACTGAGGTATCAGTTCCCAGTGCGGTGTCAGTATCCACTCTATATGCAGATAATCGATTACCCGTTACGGTGACTGTTCCTAATTCCATAGTATTGGGGCTGAAGGAGGCAGCCGGTGTTGCCGACTGCTTCTCCTCCGTCTTTTTGCCTTCATGCCTATCTTTTTTATTTTTATAGGTACTTTTAATGGGTTCCTGATCTGAAGCAGCTAATACGCTCTGCGATGTCCATACGCAACAAAACCCTATAATCAGCGGCGCAAACCATTGATAGCTTCTCATGGGTAAAGATCTCACTGTTTTTAAGCATTGATAAGATTTTCATTATTTTAATAGCTTTTTAAATTTTAATACTAATAATTATTATTTATCAATTGATATATCAAAAATCCATATTTACACTGGCATATACAGTACGGGGCATGCCAGGCATGATCTGGTTATCCCCTGAAGCAGTCGCGTAATAGGTTTCATCTGAGACGTTATTAAGATTGACTTGGAAGCGATATCCTTTCAGCTGGTAATAGGCCATGAGATCGCCTACAACGAAAGCTGGCAGCTGGACCTCATTAGTAAAAGAGGTGTATCTCATGGATTGGCCGTGAACGCCGCCACCAAAGCCCCAATGCTCATTAATGTCATAAGTGGACCAGACGGAGAACTGGTTGCGGGGAACTAATCCAGCTTGAGAACCTGCCGCAGTATCTTGGACGGCTACTAGATTTTTAGCTTCCATCATATAGGTGTAATTGGCAAAAATATTCCATTTATCCGTAATACTGCCATTGGCAGAAAGCTCAATTCCCCGATTCCGTTGCCTGCCAATGGAAAGCAGTTGGCTATCACCGTTTGGTTGAGCAGAGGGTATGTTTGTTAAGTCAATCTGAAAGAAAGCAATATTAATTGCCATATTGCCGTCAAGTAACTCTAGCTTATTGCCAAATTCATATTGATCGACTTTTTCTGGGGATAGATTAGCGCCATTTGGGTCGTCAAGAGACTCCGCAAGCTGAGCGCCCGCTGGTGTGTAGTTGCGACTGAAGCTAAAGTACATAGTGTCATTTGTAACGGGTTTGTACATTAACGCTGCCCGGGGCGACCAAGTATCGTTAATTTGCAGGGTTCTAGCATTTATTTCGAGAAAGCGCGCATCGGTCGCGAACCGATCAAAGCGAACGCCGGCTAGCGCCATCCAATGTTCATCGAAAGTAATTTGATCTTGAAGGAAAACCCCAATTTCATCGGCGTGAATATTGTTATGCCGAGATACGATAGTATCCACTGGGAGTGGGGCGATTGCCGTATTGTTTAGGGTGAATAGTCCAGGGATATTTTTGGATTCTCCAGGACGAAGTTCAGTATCAAAATCCCGTTGCCAAGTGTAATCACCGCCCCCTAGCATTTTGTGATGTACTTTACCGGTATCGAAATCAAAAATGGCTTGAAGACGTTGTTGATAACTTATTCGCTCGGAGGGGTGATCATAGCCTGCAAATTCAAAGGTTCCATCATCACTTACTGCACTCCCTGGATAGAGGTTGATATAATGGTGATTATCCTGAAATGTTCGGAAGTTAGCTATTAGCTTTAAGTCGTCATTGACTTCATGATTGATTATCAGTTGGGCGGTGGTAACTTCTGAATAAAACCGGTTCTGTGTGGGAGAGCCAAAAAACTGACTACGACTGACATTCACCGGTAAGCCGTTCTGTGAAGGGATACCCCGATCGGCAAGCCGGGTATCATTTAGATAGGATAGGGTCAAATCTATTTGGGTGCGATCGTTGATATCAAAGTGAAATACTGGATTAGCTGCATAGCGCCTAATAAAACCAAAATCACGGAAAGTCCCTGAATCTTGACCCATGCCCATAAAACGGAAGGCACCAAAATCACTTATGGAGGTACCGAAATCCATTTGCCCCCGAAAATGACCCCAAGGAGATCCATCTGCGCCCCCTCCGCCTTCTACCATAATATGACGGATTTCTCGACGTTCGGCTTTTTTAGTGACAAAATTGATAATACCTCCTCCGGCGCCCCCTCGACCAAACTGAAGTGCGGCTGGGCCTTTTAGGACGTCAATATGATCCACGTTATAGAGAGGGCGAAAGTATAGGCCATCATCCCGCATCCCATTCATGAAAAAGGATGAACTTGTTACAACTCCCCGGATGACGAGCTGATCTTGATTGCCCTCGCCCAGACTAATTGAGACCCCTGGGCTGTTACGTACGGCTTGCTCTAGGGATTGAGAGGCTTGATCGGTTAAGACTTTTCTAGGAATAGGGGTGATAGAGAAAGGGGTATCGAGCACCGAGGTATCGGTTCCTAATGCCGTGTTACTATCCACATGATAGGCGGATAGCTGGCTTCCTGTCACTGTGACTGTTCCTAATTCTGTAGCTTTAGCACTGGATAAAACTCTTGGAATAGCGAACTGAGATTCTTCTTCCTGTTTGTCTTCATTTCTATCTGTTTTATCTTTATAGGTGCCCTTAAGTGACTCCTGATCTGAATCGGCCAGCACGCCCCAAGATGCCCATGCGCAACAAAGCCCTATTGCCAGTGGCGCAAGCCATTGATGTTTTCTCATTAATTAATGATCTCATTATTATTATGTTAATAAATTTTAATACTAATAATTATTATTTATCAATAGAGATAATTCTTATTATTAATTTAAGCGAGTTATCAATTAATGATAAGAGAGGTTATCGGCTTGCTTATGGAAACTTGGGCTGCTTTAAAAGTCCATGTTCACGCTGGCAAACACACTGCGTGGAATTCCGGGCATGATCTGGTTATCCCCTGAAGCAGTCGCGTAATAGGTTTCATCTGAGACGTTATTAAGATTGACTTGGAAGCGATATCCTTTCAGCTGGTAATAGGCCATGAGATCGCCTATGGCGTAGGCCGGTAACTGGACTTTATCAGTAAATGATGCGTATCTCATGGATTGGCCGTGAACGCCGCCGCCAAACCCCCAATGCTCGTTAATGTCATAAGTAGACCAAACAGAGAACTGGTTGCGAGGGACTAACCCAGCTCGAGCCCCTGCTGCAGTGCCTTGAACCGCCACCATATTTTTGGCTTCCATCATATAGGTGTAATTGGCAAAAATATTCCATTTTTCGGTAATACTGCCATTAGCAGAAAGTTCGATTCCCCGATTTCGTTGCCTACCGATAGTGAGTAGCTGACTATCCCCATTAGGATCAGCAGCCGGCATATTGGTTAAATCAATTTGAAAGAAAGCAATATTAAACACCATATTGCCATCAAATAACTCAAATTTATTACCAAATTCATATTGATCAGATCTTTCTGGAGCAAGATTAGCGCCGTTTGGGTCTTTGAGGGAAGCGGCAACATTGGCCCCTGATGGGATAAAGTTTCGACTAAAGCTAAAGTACAAGGTATCATTTTCAACCGGTTTGTACATCAGCGCTGCTCGGGGTGACCAGGTGTCGTCAATCCGTTGGGTTCTAGCATTTATTTTGAGATAGCGCGCATCGGTAGCAAACCGATCAAAGCGAACACCGGCTAGCGCCATCCAGTGTTCATCAAAGGTAATTTGATCTTGAAGATAAACCCCAATTTCATCGGCGTGGACATTGTTATGTCGATCTAAAGAGGTCATTGCAACTGGACCAACTACTGAATTGTCTAGGGCGAACAACCCAGGAAGATCCTTGGATTTTCCAGGAATAAATTGGATATCAAAGTCCCGCTGCCAAGTGTAATCACCGCCCCCTAGCAGTTTATGATGTACTTTTCCGGTATCGAAATCAAAAATAGCTTGAAGGCGTTGTTGATAATTTATCCGCTCGCTTGAATGATCGTAGCCCTTAAATGCAAACATATCATCCTTATTTACGGAACTCCCTGGATAGAGGTTGTCATAGTGATGATTATTCTGGAAAGCGCGGAAGTTAGCCATCAGCTTCAAGTCATCGTTAACCTCATGGGTGATCATCAGCTGGGCAGTGGTGACTTGGGCATCAAACCGGTTTTGCTGCGGAGAGCCAAAGAACTGACTGCGACCGACATCCACCGGTAAACCGTTCTGTGAAGGGATACCCCGATCGGCAAGCCGGGTATCATTTAGATAGGATAGGGTCAGATCCATTTGGGTGCGATCATTGATATCAAAGTGAAATACTGGATTAGCTGCATAGCGCCTAATAAAACCAAAATCACGGAAAGTCCCTGAATCTTGACCCATGCCCATAAAACGGAAGGCACCAAAATCACTTATGGAGGTACCGAAATCCATTTGCCCCCGAAAATGACCCCAAGGAGATCCATCTGCGCCCCCTCCGCCTTCTACCATAATATGACGGATTTCTCGACGTTCGGCTTTTTTAGTAACAAAATTGACAAGACCTCCCGCGCCCCCTCGACCAAACTGAAGTGCGGCTGGGCCTTTTAGGACGTCAATATGATCCACGTTATAGAGAGGGCGAAAGTATGGCGCATCATCCCGCATCCCATTCATGAAAAAATCAAAAGCTGTACTGACCCCACGAATGACGAGCTGATCTTGGTTACCTTCACCTAGATTCACTGTAACGCCAGGAGAGTTACGTACGGCTTGTTCTAGGGATTGGGAGGCTTGATCGGTTAAAACTTTTCTAGGAATAGGAGTGATTGAGAAGGGGGTATCGAGAAGCCGGGTTTCAGTTCCTAGTGCTGTGTTACTATCCACATGATAGGTGGATAGCTGATTCCCTGTCACCGTGACCGTTCCTAATTCCGTAGCATTGGGGCCGTAAGAGCCAGAGAAAACACTTGGTCTAGCCGGTTGAGATTCTTCTTCCTGTCTATCTTCATATTTATCTTTTTTATCTTTATAGGTGCTTTTAACAGGCTCCTGATCTGAATCGGCCAGTACGCCACACGATGCCCATGCACAACAAAGCCCTATCGCCAGCGGCGCAAGCCGTCGGTATTTTTCCATGAATAAGATCCCCTAAATAATATTTATAATATTTAATTATAATGCGAATGATTATATTTACAAATAGAAAATAAAATTTTATAGCATTTTTAATAAGCTAGTTTTTCAGATGAATGATAAAAACAGGTAGAATAATAGCTGTCAGTATAAATAGATTAAGTGTGGGGTTACTGTGTTACAGCGAAATAATACCTCTATCATTTTGCTAGCGTTGCTATTATTAATTGTATTTGTTATCGGTGTAGGATGGGGACGATCAGGAAAACAATTACTTGAAGCTGAGGCTGAAATTAGGCCGCGGCCTGTTTTAGAACGAGGAAATTTTGCCGCCGATGAGGAGGCTACCATCCGCCTCTTTCGGGAAACCTCTCCTTCGGTAGTTTTTATTACTACCTTATCTTTGCGTAGAGATTGGTTTAGCCTGAATGTACAAGAAATTCCCCAAGGCACTGGATCGGGCTTTATTTGGGATGATAAAGGTCGAATTGTGACTAATTTTCATGTGATTCAAGGATCAAATGCGGCCAAAGTAACCCTATATGATCACTCTACTTGGGATGCCAAGTTGATTGGTACGGCTCCTCAAGAAGATTTAGCAGTGCTACAGATTCAAGCCCCACACAATAAGCTTCAACCTATCCCTATAGGAAGATCAGATGATCTTCGGGTGGGGCAAAAAGCATTTGCCATAGGTAATCCTTTTGGTTTAGATCAAACGTTAACTACGGGGGTAATCAGTGCTTTAGGGCGAGAAATAGAATCAGTGACCAGAGTACCTATTCGTAATGTGATTCAAACAGACGCGGCGATTAATCCAGGGAATTCAGGTGGGCCTTTATTAGATAGTAGTGGCCGTTTAATTGGGGTAAATACGGCGATTTATAGTCCTTCAGGCGCTTATGCTGGAATTGGTTTTGCTATTCCTGTAGATACAGTCAATTGGGTCATACCCGAGTTGATTGTCAAAGGTAAAATAGTTCAACCTACGCTAGGGATTATACTATTGCCGGCACAGGCTGCCGCCAACATACAAATGGAAGGAGTCATCATTCTGCGTGTAGTCCCAGGCAGTGGCGCGGATCGGGCAGGTTTACGGGGAGTTCAACGTGATTCTATGGGGAGAATTCATCTAGGGGATATTATTACCGCGGTGGAGGGCCAGCCTATACGGGACTCTAATGATTTAATATTGGCGCTAGAACGGCGAAAAGCGGGTGAGCGAATTAAAGTTCAGGTATTTCGGGGTGAGCAAAAAAGACAGGTTGAAATTGAGCTTGGATCCTCATCATCGTAGGATTTTCTTTTGATGGCCTTGCGCCTATCTATTTATTTTACTTAACTTAAGACTGAGTTGTAGAGAAGCTGCAAGCGATAAGTTTGCAGCTTTTATATATTATTCTCTAGGGCTAAGGTAGCTAATCTATGAATTTCAGGAGAGATAATGGCATCAGGTAGTGGACTGGTACTGAAAGATATCAGTTTTTCTGAGCTGTTTCAGATTGAGGGTTTAAAAACGCTGGATAAGCGATTTTTAACTCAGGTAAAAGATAAGAATCCTACGCTTTATCATCGGATAATAAGTTATCGCCAGGGGGATAACTCTCTACCCCCCGTAGAAGAGAGCGAACTGCTATTAACTGTAGCGCCTTATTTTGAGGAGTTTTTAGCCCAATTATTTGGAATTGAAGCGGAGCTGGCTACCAGCTGTGAATCCACCTTAAGCCATGAGGAGGTACTGGCTTTTAAAAAGGAGTGGGTATTAGGTCGAGCTCGACGTTATCGACAACCTATTCATGAGTCTTTTTCGGCACTGGACTCTTGGTTGAGTAGACAGTTAACAGGGACTCAATGGGTAACAGTTGATCGAGAGTTGGCTACTGCTCAATGGGCGCAGTATTTGCAGCAAGATGAATTGATTAATATAGATCTTATTACAGCGCTCACCCAATGGTGTGTTTTAGCGTTGATTGACCCAGAGGGACAACGGGCAGTATCTGGCTGGGCTAGTTTTCATCTACCGCAAAAGATTGATCATGCTCAGTTAGTTCCTCTAAAGTATGAAAAAAGCGAATCATCTCATCGTCTTCAGGCCGATCCTACAACGTTTCGTCAGCGTGATGGATTTAAGTTGACGGATCCTAGAATGTCGGCACGGGCGGTTCAAGGAGAAGTCCATTATTGTATTTACTGCCATGAGCATAATGGGGATTTTTGTTCCAAAGGTTTCCCAGAGAAGAAAAAACAACCCGAGCTAGGTTTTAAAACCGATCCTTTGGGCGTTATTCTGACCGGATGTCCCGTAGAGGAAAAAATCTCTGAGATGCACGCCCTAAAGCGAGCGGGGCGTACTATCGCCGCCTTAGCGGTTGCTATGGTGGATAACCCTATGGTACCAGCTACCGGGCATCGTATCTGTAATGACTGTATGAAATCCTGTATTTATCAAAAGCAGGAGCCTGTTAATATTCCTCAAATTGAAACCCGGGTACTGACCGATGTCCTTGATTTACCATGGGGAGTAGAGATTTATGATTTACTCACCCGATGGAACCCCTTGCGGCAGCGACAATTTTTACCTCAACCTTATAATGGTTATAAGGTATTAGTTGCAGGAATGGGGCCGGCTGGTTTTACCATGGCTCACCACTTAACTATGGAAGGGTGCATAGTCGTCGGTATTGATGGCCTGAAGATGGAGCCTCTACCAGAGGATCTTCTACGGCAGCCTATTCAAGGTTGGTCAGATCTTCAGGAGTCTCTAGATGAACGTATTTTGCTGGGATTTGGAGGGGTCGCTGAGTACGGTATTACTGTCCGTTGGGATAAGAATTTTTTAAAGCTTATCTACCTAAGCCTGCTTCGCCGTCCTTTGTTCCAAGCCTTCGGTGGGGTTCGTCTAGGAGGGACAATCACTATAGAAGGAGCTTGGGAGCTAGGATTTGATCATCTCTGTATGGCTACTGGAGCTGGGTTACCTCGGGTTATTCCTATGGGTAATAGTTTAGCTCGAGGAATGCGCCAAGCCAGTGATTTTCTGATGGCGCTACAGCTTACCGGAGCGGGCAAAGAAAGCAGTTTAGCTAGTTTGCAAGTACGGTTACCTGCTGTAGTAATTGGTGGGGGCTTAACGGCTATTGATACAGCGACTGAAATTCAAGCTTATTATATTAAGCAAGTAGAAAAAACCCTTGATCGTTATGAAAAGATAGTGAAGGTTCAAGGCAAGGAAGCCGTGTGGGCTGATTTTAATGAAGAAGATCAAGGGATTTTAGAAGAATTTTTGACCCATGGACGGTTGGTTAGGGATGAGCGTCAGCGAGCTGCTCAAAAAGGAGAAGCCCCAAATTTTATTGCGCTACTTCAAGCTTGGGGGGGGGTAACCATTGCTTATCGTAAGGGGTTGAATGCTTCGCCAGCTTATCAGCGTAACCATGAGGAAATTATTAAAGCCATGGAAGAGGGGCTTTATTATGCAGATGGTCTAGAGCCGTTGCGAGTAGAGTTGGATAACTATGATCACGTCAAATCTTTGGTATGTCGGCGCATGCGACTAGAAGGCGGGCGTTGGTTAGGGATTCATGGAGAGGTAACCCTACCCGCCCGTGCCGTATTTATTGCTGCAGGTACTCAACCTAATACCATTTATGCTCATGAGCATGGGAACAGCTTTGAGTTAGAATCAAATCATTTTCTGCCCCATGTAGAGCATCCTGATGGGCTTCAGCCTGTCCAAGCAGCTGAGCATTGTAAATCACCGGAATTTGGCCCCTTTACTTCTTATCAGCGTGAGGGGCGTATGGTCACTTTTGTCGGGGATACTCATCCTGCGTTTCATGGCAGTGTGGTTAAAGCGATTGCTTCAAGTAAGCGTAGCTATCCTCAGGTGATGGCAGCTTTAACGCTGCGTTCATCTGTTAGTGATAATTATAAAGCTTTCCAAAAGCGGATGAGAGATTTATTAATTGCACAAGTTAGTCGTATTAATCGAAATAATCCCTCTATAGTGGAGATTTGGGTGCGCTCTCCGCTTGCAGCGCGTAATTTTCGCCCAGGGCAATTTTTTCGCCTGCAAAGCTTTGAGTCTAATAGTCGTCAGATAGAAGGTACACGCTTACAGATACCTCTGTTAACTATAAGCGGCACGGGGGTGCGAGATGATCAAATTCGACTAATGGTATTACAGTGGGGGGCAGGACCGCGTTTAGTAGAGCAGCTAAAACTGGGAGATCCTTTGGTATTAATGGGCCCGACCGGGGTACCGACTGAAATCCCTAGCGAGGAGACTGTATTAGTAGTCGCAGGTCGCTGGGGAGCCGCTGTAATGCTGGATATTGGTCCAGCCTTAAAAGCAGCGGGTAATCGGGTTTTATATGTGGCTGCCTTTAATTCAGCCTCTGAGCTGGATCATCGAGAGGAGCTTGAAGCGGCGACTGATCAGATTATCTGGTGTACGTCTCAGGAGCCTAAAATTACCCCGCAGCGACTGCAGGATTTAAGCGTGGTTGAAACAGATATGATTACACTATTACAGGGCTATAGTGCTAATCATATACGTATTTCTTTAGCCGCGGTAGATAGGCTTCTTGTCATGGGGTCTACCGGATTATTGCGCGGGTTTCAATCAGCTCTGAAGGATAGGCTAAGAGGGGTTTTTAACTCCAATCTTAAAGCAATTGGTATGGTCGGAAGTCCTATGCAATGTATGTTAAAGGGAGTCTGTGGCCAATGTTTGCAGTGGCAGATTGATCCAGAAACAGGGAAACGCACGCGAGCAGTTTTCTCTTGCGCTGAACAGGAACAGCCTTTAGCTTGGATTGATTTAGATAATTTAGCTGCTCGTCAAGTTCAAAACCGCCTTCCAGATAGATTAGCCGCTCAGTGGCTAGATTATATTTTGTCTTGCAAAGAGAACAAAGGTTAGCGGTAATGGGGCACTGCTAATAGTTATCAGTACTACTAGCAGTGTTTTATGAGATCTTGGGAAATTAAATCTATTGCTCAAATACTAAAGTGTTAGGTTTAGCGCCAAGGGCTATTAAAGCTTGGTTAATATCTCTTACAAATTGGGGTGGACCACAAGTATAAAAGCGCTGATTAAAATCATTAATTTCTGCTTGTAAAAATTCCTTAGTGATAAGGCGGTTATCATAGCTTGACCCACTGGTTTCAGTACAAGTGAGGAGGCAGCGTTCACCAAAATAAAAACGAAACTCTTGCTCGCAAATAATATCTGCAGGCGTTTTGTTGGAGAAAATTAGGCTGTGTTTGGCAAGCTGATGATTACGAGCCAGTTCACGGATAATGGCCATAAAAGGTGTTATTCCGGCTCCACCTGCAATGAAAACCCCTGGCCCCTGATAGGTAATAGTACCAAAGGGATCGGAGATAAGTAACTCTGCTCCGGGTTGTAAAGAGTGTAGTTTTTCTGTTACACCATGATGGTCTGGGTATTTTTTAATAATAAATTCTAAAACCTTATCTTCTTTTAAGGAAGTGGGTGTAAAAGCCCGTCCTTTATCTTTCCATTGAGGCTGATTGATAATCAGCTCGACCCCCTGTCCCGGCTGGTAATTAAGGAGCGATGGCTTTTCAATGATAAAACGCTTGACATCGTGGGTGACAAACTCAGCCATTAATAATGTTACAGTATAGGTCATGATGATATCCACCGTGGCTCGAAGTTAACTATTTACGTGTTGCAATTATCGGCTTATGTGTATTCACCGACTTGGTTTCTGCCAAGCTGCTCACTTCCTCCGCCCTCGTGCTTCGTACGCTATTACATTGCGCATTGTTGCTAGAAGGTCGTTGTGCTTCCTGCACTTTTTTAAAGCTTAGGATATTGTTAAGCATATTGGCAAGCAATTTTTATTGCTATAAGAATAGTCACGAAAGAGAGAGGGTATTATGGATAGGAGAAGTAAGCTTTTCGTTAGACTGATGCAGGATATCCATCATCTTAACCCTGGCTATTTTTCTTTAGTCATGGCTACGGGCATTGTTTCTATTGCTGCTTACTATTTAGACTTTAATAAGATCGCCTACGGGCTATTTAAAATCAATATTGTGGCCTACGGAGCGTTGTGGGTTTTAACTTTAGGGCGGATCGTATTTTTTCCAAGCGCATTATTAAAAGACTTTTGCTCTTATGAGTTAGGTCCAACTTTTTTTACTATCCCAGCTGGGAGTTGCGTCCTTGGCAGCCAAGTAATTTTGCTTTCAAAGTTTATTCAAGGCGGGGTCATACTATGGGGGATAAGTACTATTAGTTGGATGATAATTATGTACGGTTTCTTTTATGCTATGACCATAGCCGCTTCTAAACCCTCTCTTGGTGAAGGATTGACGGGTACTTGGTCAATCCCAGTAGTGGCTACCTTTGGTATTGCTATACTGAGCGCGTTACTGGCTGTGCATCTACCCGCAGTGAGAAAAATATTGTTATTTATTGCTCTAACCGCCTTTTTAATGGGATCAATGCTTTATATTTTTATTATCACACTCATGTTTTATCGGTTCTTTTTTTTTCCTTTTAGTCCAATTGTGTTATCTCCACCCTATTGGATTAACATGGGAGTGGAAGCTATCGCTACCTTAGCAGGAGCAACTCTGATCATAAATACAGTAGGCTGGTCATTTTTAGAGGAGATTAAACCCTTTCTTAAGGGAATGACATTAACTTTCTGGGCAATAAGTAATTGGTGGTTTCCTTTGTTGTTATTACTTGGAGTTTGGCGGCATATTGTTCATCAAGTTCCAATATTACGCTATAACATACAGTACTGGAGTATAGTATTTCCCCTTGGGATGTATACTGCTTGTACGTTTCAATTGGCACAAGTGATTGATATTAAACTGTTTGTATGGATCTCAAGCTCCACCATAGTAATTGCATTCATTGCTTGGATGCTGGTTTTTATTGGCTTATGCTATCAGTTAGGGTGGGACTATGTATATGCACCTTATTTTGGAATTAAAAATAAGGAGTATTAATAAAAAAACGGCTCAATTGTTAAATTGAGCCGTACGCCAATACGCCAGGTGGAGAAAAATTTTGCTATTTAAAGGTAGCAATTAAGTGATTTAAAGCAAATATCATTAATAATAATGATATTAATTATTATTAATGATAAAAATTAGTTTGTCAATTTATTTTTAATTATGACAGTGATTATGTTTATTAAGAATCTAATAATATAGTGACGCTATTTAAGGTTAGCCTTAATTTTTACCGTATAACCCATTGAGTTTATTTGCTGGGGTTAATAATTAAATATATTAGGGTATGATGCGGGCTATCTGAGTAAAACGCTTATAAGCCTCAGCTTGAATAAGGTTGAAAGGTTTTTGCAAGATTCGGCAACTATAATTTCAGTTTTACCAAAAGACTAATGTTATAGCAGTTATCTAGAAGACAGACGAATGATGGTTAATGGTATTTCTGGAATATTAGTGTGTAGCATAGTGCTATTAGCGTTAGCGGATTGTGGTGCGGTGCAGGAGTATTTACCAACACCCGTACCCGCGTTTGTACCCGATTCGAACTCTATATTAATGCCTACTACAATTGAGAATCCTGTGACATCAAAAGCTTCATCTGCTCAGGAAGATAAAGAAGAGTCTATAGCAGGGCAAGAGTTTACGCTGGATACCGCAATACAGTGGGCGCTTAAAGCCGATCCACAAATTCAAGCAGGTCTTGAAAATATCCACCAAGCTAAAGCGGATCTTATGACCGCAGGATTAGTCCCTAATCCAAACTTTTATGCTAACGAGGAGCTTGTTCCGGTACCTTTCAGTCGACCATTCTCCCCAACACATGAAGGCGGGCCTCCTCAGCTTAATGCATTAGTACAATTTCCAGTTGATTGGTTTTTATTTGGCAAACGTGCGGCTGCTGTAGTTGCCGCTCAACGGGGAGTGGATGTGGCTGCTGCAGATTTTGCTGAGCTTATTCGTCAGCGTATTTCTGGGACTATCACTGCCTTCTATGATGTGCTAGAGGCTGAAGCAATGGTGGAGTTAGCTAAGGAAGATTTAAGTAATCTTTCCAAAATGAAAACAATCATTACTAACCGAGTTAAAATTGGGGGTATCGCTACCATTGAATTGGATCGTATCCGTTTATCTATTTTTAGTAGCCAACGGGAGCTTCAGGCAGTAGGGCTAGTTTTAGCGGCAGCTCGTAATCGTTTGTGTGTTTTTCTAGGATTCGAAGATCCAATACCCTTGAGGGTACGAGGGGATCTAAAAGTTACTCATCCGGCAGCTCCAATTTCCACTGAAGTGGCAATAGCACTTGCGGAAGAAAATCGTCCTGATTTCATAGCTAAGCAGCGGCAGATCGTTGAGGTAGCCGCTAAAGTAAAATCTGAGAAGAAGCAGGCATACCCAGAAATATCCCCATTTTTAGGCTATAGCCGACAGTTTCAACAGCAGGCCATGGGGGTTCCAGATGCTAATTCTTGGAATTTTGGTATCCAAATGGAAATGCCCTTGTTTGATCGTAATCAGGGAAATATCGCGAAGATGAAATCGGCTTTAATACAGTCTAAGCTTAATTTCAAAGCTCAGCTTGTGGCGCTGCGAGCCGAGATTGATCAATCTGTACGAAATTACCGAACTATTTATCAAATCATCACGACGGAGGATCCTGGCCAACTTAAGGCAGCACGGGATGTGCGTGATAAAATTCAAGCCTCTTATAAATTAGGAGGTAAATCCCTTATTGAAGTTTTGGATGCGCGACGGACCTATCTGGAAACCTATCGGATTCATATTGCTAGCCGATCCGGTTATTGGCATTCTTTGTATGCGCTTAACGCAGCCATTGGCAAACAGGTGCTGAAATGATTACCTCCTCTTTAGCACCATCGGTGCGGGATCGGTCAAGGCTTACTAAACGTATAGTGATATTTTTTGGATTTTTGATAATAGTCATATCGTTGTTGGCTATTACGGCTTGGAAATATCGACCTTTAGGTGCAATACCTATTATTTCGGAAAAAACGGCTGTGACGGCCTTAGCAGGCTCTGATCTTATTTTTATACAGCTAGGGAGTCTTTTAGAGCAAAAACTGCAATTTTCGGTAGCCCACAAGGAGATTCTTACGACCCCCTTATTATCAGCCACTGGGGCAGTGATGGCGCGCCTTCGATCGGGTCATGGTGATAGAGAGGAGAGTTGGCAGTTCAGTAGCCTTGAATTATCGGGTATTTATACCAACTGGCAGCGAGTACGTACAGAGATAAAATTTGCCACTCGACAACTAGAAAAAACTAAAGAGCTTGCTGCTGCTCAAATTCATTCACACAGCCATCTTGTGGAGCGACTTAGGAAACTAGTAGCCACTGGGACTGAAGCGCCTCGAGATTTAGCTTCTGCTGAAGCAAGTTTGCTGCAGATTCAGCTGGAGGGTCAGAAGGCAGTTTTTGAGGTGGAGAGCGCGCTTACTCAAGCTATTCACAGCCGTACTAATCTGGAACGGGATTTATTACAAGCAGGAATTGATCCAGCCCAACTGGAAAAAGCGTCAGCTGATGCAGCGCTGGTGATGGCTGATGTTCCAGAGACTAAAATCAGTTTAGTGGCCGTAGGACAGAGATTTGAAGCTCGGTTTTACGGTTTGCCTAACCAGCTATTTCATGGCGTTGTCAGTAGCTTAGCCCCAGCGTTATCTTCAGAGCGAAGAACACTAAGAGTCTTCTTTGAACTTGATGATCAAGATAACCAATTAAAGCCTGGTATGTATGCGGAAATTGGTTTAGGTACAGATCCAAGGCAGGTTATCTTAGTACCCGCTGATGGGGTATTACATATCACTGAGTCGGATTATGTGCTCACTGATAGTGGTGAGGGCTTATGGAAAATTACTAAGGTTCAAGTGGGAGAGCAGGTAGATCAGCGGGTGGAAATCCTACATGGCGTGGACGAAGGGGAGCGCCTTATTGGTAATGGAGCCATTCTGCTAAAACCTTTGCTGGTACAAGCGTTAAAAAAATAAAAAACCAAGCAAAATTGTAATGATTCCTAAGCTGATTCAGGTGGCGTTGCGCTACCGTGTAGGGGTATTGATCACCACTGTTGTAGTGATGATGTTGGGTATTTGGTCTTTTATCCAGATGAAAATTGATGCCTATCCAGATATCTCGGCGCAAATGGTGCAAGTGATCACGACCTATCCGGGGCGTGCTCCTGAAGAGGTAGAGCAACAGATTACCATCCCTATTGAAATCGCTATGCAAAATGTACCCAAGGTAGCGACTATTCGTTCACGAGCTATCTTTGGTCTTTCCGTAACTCAGCTCATTTTTGAGGAAGGTACTGAGGGCTATTGGGCACGGCAACGAGTGCAAGAAAAACTCTCTAGCCTTGATTTGCCAGTAGGCGCAGCAACTGAGCTTGGGCCTTTAGCAACGGCCTATGGTGAAGTGCTGCGCTATGAGCTGGTGTCAGATGGTTCCTATGACTTAATGGAGTTACGTACGCTTAATGACTGGGTAGTGATCCCCCATCTTCTTCGCGCTGCTGGCGTAGCAGAAGTGGCTAATTTTGGTGGCTACGCTAAACAGTACGCGATATTGTTGGATCCAGCTCAGCTGCTACGTTTTGGGTTATCCCTTAATGATGTAGTAAATGCTGTTCAAACTAACAGCGCCAGTGCCGGTGGTAATGTGCTTTCGCGCGGGAGTATGTCTTTTGTCATCCGAGGCCGGGGTGTACTGCAGAACAAGGATGAAATTGGTTCAATTTTTATTAAATCCATTGGTGGTACCCCTATTTATGTCCATGATGTCGCAAAGGTAAAGCTGGATTCAAAAACACCTACTGGAATCTTCAGTAAAAACTTAACGGATGAGGCCGTTGAAGGTATTGTGCTTATGCGTAAAGGTGAGAATCCATCCGAGGTATTGGCTAGGGCACAGGCTGTAGTGAATGAACTCAACGAGGAAGGATTGCCTGAAGGTGTGCAAGTGGTGCCTTTTTATGATCGTACTCAGTTGATTGAGAGCACCCTTCATACCGTGAGTCATAGCGTCTTGCTGGGTATTGGTTTTGTGGTTTTAGTGTTACTTGCTTTGCTTGGACGAGTATCGTTAGCACTTTTAGTAGCATTAACTATTCCTTTTGCACTACTATTTGCTTTAGTGATGATGTATAGCGTTGGGATTCCCATTGGGCTCCTTTCAATTGGGGCGATTGATTTTGGTATCATTGTGGATGGGGTAGTTATTATAGCGGAAAACATTGCCCATCGATTGGATGAGGCAAGACATCAAGGGCTGGAGGGATCAAGTGTAGCTCAAGTTATACTGGCCGCTACTCTTGAGGTGGAGCGGCCGGTATTTTTTTCTTTTTTAATAATTTTTAGCGCTTTTTTTCCTCTGCTTACCTTGACCCACATTGAAGGTCTTCTGTTTCGACCTATGGCGCTGACAATTATATTCTCTTTAGCGGGGGCGGCATTATTTGCTCTATTTGTGGTGCCGGTACTTGCCACTCTATTATTTCAAAAGGGGTATCGAGAGTGGGAAAATCCTGTATTAAAAAAGCTATCCACCTACTATGGAATTTTACTGGGTGGGTTTATTCACCATCGTCATCTGGTTATAACAAGTGTTACTGGCGCTCTCATCGGTTTACTTATTTTAATTATGCCCCGTCTTGGTACAGAGTTTCTCCCCTATATGGATGAGGGGGTAATTTGGGTACGGGCTAATTTTCCTGAAGGTACGTCTCTTCAGCAAGCTTCCCGCTTTGGTCGAGATCTTCGGGGGATTGCCCTTGAGTTCTCAGATATTCAATTTGTGACTGTTCAAACCGGGCGTAGTGATAGTGGTACTGATCCCTTTCCCCCTAGCCGTCTTGAGATGATGATAGGACCAAAGCCTCGGGATACTTGGATCCAGTTCCAACGTAAATCTGAGTTAGTGGCTGCGTTAGGGGATCGATTTCGGAATGAGTTTCCTACCGTCCGTTTTAACTTTACTCAGCCTATTATTGACAGTGTTACTGAAGATAGTAATGGCACCTCAGCCAGTATGGCAATTGAGTTTTCTGGCGCGGACCTAGATATTTTGCTGGATCTAGCCCGGCGTGCTGAGTCTTTGTTGAAAGAAGTGCCTGGAGCAGTTGATGTTTATATTGAACAAGAAGGTCCTCAGCCACAATTGGTTATTCAGCCGGATCGTTCCTTATGTGCCCGTTATAATGTCCGTATTGAGG
Organism: Candidatus Nitrosoglobus terrae; assembly: GCF_002356115.1. Classification (NCBI taxonomy): domain Bacteria; kingdom Pseudomonadati; phylum Pseudomonadota; class Gammaproteobacteria; order Chromatiales; family Chromatiaceae; genus Candidatus Nitrosoglobus; species Candidatus Nitrosoglobus terrae. The sequence goes on along the minus strand of NZ_AP014836.1, from coordinate 1,191,692 downwards.
ATGTTATTTATCTGATTGATACAGCTATCGGGGGGGCGCCCATTGGTACCTTATTTGAGGGAGAACGTCGGTTTGATATTAAAACGCGCTTTGCCCCGGAGTATTTACGTTCCCCTGAAGCGATTGGCCGATTACCAGTATATAATCCAGATGGAGTCCCCATTCCTTTATCTCAAGTGGCTTGGATTAAAATTATTGATGGCCAAACCATGATTGCTCGAGCAGATGGGCGTCGCCATCTAACTGTTCGTAGTGATATTGTGGGTCGTGATCAAGGAGGATTTGTCGCTGATGCTCAGCATCGATTGACGCAAGAAATTAAAATTCCGCTAGGTTATCACGTGACTTGGATTGGTATGTTTGAGAATCTGGAGCGAGTAGGCAAGCATTTTGCGTTGCTAGTACCTGTGACTATTGGCATTATTTACCTGTTACTTCTGGCTATGTTTTCCTCACAGCGGGCGGCGATGATCCTATTACTGGCAATTCCATTTGCTTTAGCGGGAGGAGCAAGTGCGTTGTATCTACGAGGTATGAATTTAAATGTTCCTGCTGGAGTAGGTTTTGCGGCGGTATTTGGGGTGTCGATCATGAACGGAGTGCTGATGGTGCGAACGATTACTGATCTGCGACTAACAGGAAAAGGACTAGAGGCGGCCATTTTAAATGGGGCTGTGCGTTGTTTACGCCCAGTGCTAATTGCTTCATTAGTCGCTATTTTAGGTCTAGTGCCCGCTTCCCTAGCCACTGGATTAGGATCAGACGTGCAACGCCCACTGGCTACTGTAATTGTGTGGGGTTTATTTAGTGCTACTTTAATGACCTTATTATTAGTTCCGGTATTATATGCTTTATTTACGCCCCAGCTCTCCATATCTAAGAGTTCGTTACCCGTTGGACCGGATGATGTTACAGCTGAATAAATTTAATAGTTTTTCTAACAAAGAAGGTTGTTAGTAAATTCAACAATAAAATGAAGACTATTGCTACGAATATTGTGTGTACGCTGTTTTATAGGTGCTATGTAGTCTGGAGCGGGTTTATCGTTTTTTTCTTTCAAGAAATATTTTTTTCTAAACAGGTATTTGCGGATACCTCTACAGAGGTGCCTATCATTGGTACCGCAACATTACCTTATAATTTTTCCCCATGGGGAATGTTTTTAAATGCTGATCCTGTGGTAAAGGTGGTGATTATTGGCCTTATTTTTGCATCAATTATGACTTGGGCTATTGGGTTAGCCAAGAATTTAGAGCTGGGCACGGAAAAACGCAATTTGCAAAGGGCGTTAGAGGGATTAAATGAGGTGAGTACCCTAACAGAAGGGATTCGACATTTATATAATGGCCAAGGTGTCCCAGAGCTATTTGCTCAAGCCCTTGAGCGGGAGCTTTATTTGTCATCAACTAGTTTTTCTCCAGAAGGCATTAAGGAGCGTATTGCGCTACGTTTAGGACGGCTTGAAGCGGCAGTAGGACGGGACATGGCTAGGGGTATTGGTATTTTGGCCAGCATCGGATCAACTGCGCCTTTTGTTGGTTTATTTGGGACAGTATGGGGGATTATGGATAGTTTTATTGGTATCTCTAAAGCTCAGATTACTAGCCTTGCAGTAGTTTCTCCTGGCATTGCCGAATCCCTTTTGGTGACTGCGATTGGCTTAATTACAGCAGTTCCTGCGGTAGTAATATACAATTTCTTTGCTCGCTCAGTGGCTGGATATCGTGCCCTATTAGCTGACATTTCAAGTGAAATACTACAATTAGTCAGTCGGGATTTAGATCAACGATGCGCCTCAGGTGCCCTATCAACTCAGTCACAGCAGCTATTACTGAACATGGTGGAGTAGGAATCTATGGGTATTCAATCTGATTTAGATGAAGATTCTCTTGCTGAGATGCATGAGATTAATGTCACGCCCTTTATTGATGTGATGTTGGTACTGCTCATTATTTTTATGGTAGTTGCACCGTTAACAACGGTTAATATTCCCGTTGATTTACCTGTTTCTACCGCTAAACCTCAGCCTCAATCTGATAAACCGCTCTATCTAACGATACGGGCTGATCTTACGCTGCTAGTAGGTGACGTGTCGGTTACGCCTGAGTTACTTGAATTAACGCTGAATCAAGCAACCGGAGGAGATAAGACAAAGCGTGTGTTTTTACGGGCTGACAAGACGGTAGCTTATGGCACGCTGATGGGTGTTATGAATAATCTGCAAGCTACGGGTTATTTGAAAGTAGCGTTAGTGGGTCTTGAAGATACCAGAAATACCCAATAGCGTGGGGTGAAGAGGAGGTAGTATGAATTATAGCAGCATAGTAGCTTTATTAAGTCTTGTTTTTATTTACCATAATGTTATTGCGGATGATAATAATTTTTGGCAAACACCTGCTATTGAGGGGTTTGGTAAAATGCACCCCTTACCCCAGTCTAGTTACCAGCCAAGCAAAAATGAAACCCATAAAGCTATATTTTGGTTAACTAAAGCTAAAGAGCTTAAACAAGTGAATCTTGCTTTGGAAAGTGTAGCTCGGGCAGTTAACTTATATGCTAGCGCCGGAGTTCCATTAGGTCAGCTAAAATTTGTTGCTATTATCTCTGGACCTGCAACTGCCACCGTCTTAGATAATGTTCATTATAAAAAACAATACGGGATAGATAACCCAAATTTGCCAATGATTAAAAAACTAACAGAGGCGGGCGTTGAAATTCTTGTCTGCGGTCAAGCAGTCGCTGGGAATCACTATCAATACGATTGGATTGACCCTCAGGTTAAAATTGCATTATCGGGAATAACAACCATTATTGATTTACAACAGCAGGGTTACGCCTTAGTTCCTCTATAATAACCCTAGCCTTTTAACCTTATCACCCCATGGTGTGAAGGGGGAAAAACAGAGCTGAATAATTGCCAAATACTTTGCCGTGAAGATAACCGTAGAAAATCAGGGAAATAAGATTATTCATTAGTCTAGCTTCTGCTGCTCTTCAGAAACCAAGCGTCTCACCTGCCGTACTCCCAGTGCCACTAATACAGCAGTTACCGGGATTGCAGCACCAATAATAAGATCAGGATTAAGCGGTAAATCAATCGCTTTCGCAGCCTTAGCAAGATATCCTATAAGACCCACTAAGTAATAGGTAATGGCAGCGACTGATAATCCTTCTACTGTTTCTTGTAAGCGAAGCTGAATCTCAGCGCGTTTTGCCATGGAGGAGAGAATTTGCTGATTCTGATGCTCAAGAGATATATCTACTCGCGTACGTAATAATTCGCTGGCACGACTGATACGCTGAGATAAGCTCTCCTGTAATTGAAGTACTGTTTCGCAAGTACTTATTGCAGGTCCGGCACGCCGTTCGCAGAACTCGTGAAAAGTCTGCGTGCCTTCGATCCGTAATTCCCGTAGCTCGATAATACGCTGCCGTACTAGCTTGTAATAGGCTTGAGCGGCAGTAACTCGATATTGAATTAAGGATGCCACGCTTTCAATAGTAGCGGCTAATTTCGTAAGCTCATGAAGTAATGCGGGTTCTTCTTCAGTAGTCGCGGATGAGATTGATTCGGTAATCTTGGCTAAATCTTGTTCAGCCTGCTTTAGCATTGGCATTACTTTACGGGCTTCAGGATAGGTGAGCAGTGCCTGAATGAGGTAAGATTCAATCTCCAATAGTCGTTGGACTACCCTTCCAGCCTGACGTGAGTTCAGGCTTATATCTTTAACGATGAATCGACTAAAGCCGTCTCCATGAATATGAAAATCGGCATAGGCAATTCCTGATCCCTCACCAATATAGGCACCGGTTAAGGCATCTCCTTCAAATAGTGTAGCTAATTCGTTGGGGTTGTATAGCCTTTCAGGTGTAGAGTAAATAGCAAGATGGGTAGCTGCTAAGGTTTTTCCAGGTAACTCTGCTAGCCAGCGCTGGGGTATGCCTTTGATGATGGTATCGACGAAAGGCTCACGGAAGGGACCTTGTCGAAAAAAGGTGTAACTACTGACCTCAGTATGTTTTTCCCACTTGAGGCGAAATGGCCCCAGATCAATGCGAAAATGATTCTCTTCCGGGATATAGATTGTGTGGCCGAATTGAGCGCATAGCTCGGTAAGCTTTTTTCGCTCCAGCGGCCCCATGCTAATATCCGAAGTGAGTAATAGGTGAGAGACTTGCTCCGGGGGTACCAAAGGCTCTGGTAGCCGAGCATGGAGCTCATGGTTTACAAGTATTCGTTTCGGGTGATCAGCAGGGATTATCATGGGTTTTGTTTCTATTGAGAGAGAATCTTATTTTCTTGATTTAATAGAGAACCGGAAGTTGAAAAAATTAAGTAAAGGGTGGGTAGAACAATTAATGTCAGTAGTGTGGCTGAAATTAACCCACCAATAATGACTATGGCTAGAGGGCGCTGGACTTGAGCGCCAATATCGGTAGATAAGGCCATAGGCAATAGACCCAGCATAGCTAATAGCGCGGTCATGAGTACGGGGCGAAGGCGCAATAGGGATCCTTCAATAGCGGCTTCTAAGGGGGTTTTTCCCTCGCTACGCAGTTGGTTAAAATAGGTCAGCATAACCACCCCATCTAAAACTGATAGGCCAAATAGGGAGATAAAACCGACAGCTGCAGAAACTGAAAGGGGAAACCCCGTAAAATAAAGGGCTAAGACTCCTCCGATTAAAGCAAACGGAATATCGGCAATGATTAAAAAGGAATCCTTAAATGAGTTAAAGGCATTGAATAATAAAATAAAAATGAGCAAAATTGACAGAGGTACGACGAGTATCAGCCGTTTCATAGCGCGTTCTTGGCTTTCAAACTCCCCAGACCAAGTGATCTCATAACGCTCGGGTAGAGTGATGTTTTCCTCTACACGTTGTTGCATATCAGAAACTACACTACCCATATCCCGGTCACGAATAAAAATACTAATTGCTTTAACAGGTCGTCCATTTTCTCGGCTAATATCCAACGCACCGCTGACTGCACGAAATTCTACTACTTCAGAAATAGGGATGGGTCCTCCGTGGGGAGTATTGATTAAGGTATTTTTCAATTGTGCTGGGGATCGTTTCGATTCCTTAAGCCGTACTACAATACTAAAATGACGCTCACCATCCCAGAACTCAGTGGCAGCCTTACCGCCTAATGCAATTTCCACGAGGTCCTGTAGATCAGCGACATTTAATCCGTACCGAGCTGCCGCTTCTCGATCTATTTCAATCAAGTATTGTGGTAACTCTCCTTCTTGATCAATGAACGCCTGAGCTACCCCAGGAACATCATTGATCAACTGGAGTACTTGCCGTGCTTGTGTTTTAAGCACTTGCGGATCCTCACCAAATATTTTAATGACAATTTGCCCTTTAATTTGAGAAATACTTTCTAATACGTTATCCCGTATCGGCTGAGAGAAAGACGGTTCTATCCCAGGCATAGATGATAAAATACGATCCATCTCCTTAATAAGCCTTTCTTTAGTATAGCCTTGGCGCCATTTAGATTCAGGTTTTAGGTTGATGAGGTACTCGGTATTATTTAAGAGCTTGGGGTCGGTCCCCTCATCATCTCGACCGGCTTTGGAAATCACTGAATCAATTTCCGGTATGGCCTGAATCGCGGCACGGATTCGTCTGGTGGCTGCTTGAGTCTCAGATGTGGAAATACCGGGAGGTAAGGGTATATTAATCCAGATGGTGCCTTCATCTAACTCAGGAAGAAACTCAGTGCCCAAGTGTCGCGCGACCCCAAGGCTACTCAGTAAAGCAGTTAGGGCAATCATAATGACGGTTTTTTTATGTTGCAGCGACCATAGCAGCAGAGGCTGGTACATTGCTTTGCATCCAATAAGCAGCCAATTATCTTTGTGAGGTAGATCTTTACGGAGCAGGTAGTAGCAGAGTAGGGGCACTAAAGTAAGTGAGAGAATCAGTGCGCCAGTTAGTGCAGAGGTTACTGAATAGGCCATAGGGGAAAAAATCCGACCTTCATGGCGTTGTAGGGTGAAAATAGGGATATGAGCGCAGATAATAATGAGCATGGAAAATAAAGTGGGACGCCCGACTTCGGTAACCGCTTCTAAAACCTTCTGTCGCCGCTCGTTAGCAGTATAAGTATGTTTATTTTCCCCCAGTTTGCGAAAAACATTTTCTACTACGATAACTGCACCATCCACAATCATACCAAAATCCATACCTCCAAGAGATAATAGATTTGCTGGAATGCCTATCCAAGTTAGACCAAGAAAGGTAGCGAGTAATGCGAGTGGAATAATAATGGCTACAATGCTAGCAGCGCGCAAATTACCTAGAAATAAAAATAATACCCCAGTCACCAGTATCGCCCCTTCTAAGAGATTACCAAATACTGTATGGAGAGTCTTACCAATCAGCCAGGAGCGATCATAGTAGGGGACAATAGTAACCCCTTTAGGTAGCCCAGATTGGTTAAGGGCGGTTACTTTTTCTTTAATGGCAGCTAGTACTACCGAAGGATTTTCTCCTTTCCGCATCATAATGATTCCAGAGATAACATCATCATTCTCTCTCTCCCCTATAATGCCTTGACGAGGGGGACTACTGATCTCAATCTCTGCTATATTCTGTACTAGAACGGGAACCCCTTGATTTTCTGCAACAACGATTTTACCAATATCAGCGCTAGACTTAAGTAAGCCGATTCCCCGTAGCAGGAACCGTTGACTCCCTAGTTCTACTGGGCCTCCGCCTGCATTGGCATTGGCTCGCTCAATAGCACTAAATAAATCATCGAGGCTTACCTGATAATCACGCATTTTGGCTAAATTAGGATGAACTTGATACTCTTTGATGGGCCCCCCTATGGAGGCGACTTCTGCAACCCCAGGTATTTGTTTGAGCTGGCGTGATACCACCCAATCTTGAAGAATACGTAAATCCATGGCGCTCATATCTTTGGCCTCTAGTTTATAGCGATAAATTTCGCCAATAGCTGTGGCTAAGGGTCCCATTTCTGGATTTACGCCTAACGGCATATCGATAGTTTGCAGTCGCTCTAATACCCGCTGGCGAGCAAAATAGGGATCAACCCTATCATCAAAAGTGATGATCAGGTAAGAGAGCCCGAACATTGTATGGGAGAACATACGAACAGCGCTGGGTAATCCAGCCAACCCAATTTCTAGGGGGATGGTCACTTGCTTCTCAATTTCCTCAGCCGCTTGCCCAGGATAAAGGGTGATCACAGAAACTTGAGTATCAGAGACATCAGGGAATGCCTCAATAGACAAAGAATGAAAGGCGGCTAACCCGCTACCGATAAAAAGAATCAATCCTAGCCAGATAAAAACAGGCTCGTTAAGACTAAAAGAAACAATACGTTTAATCATGACTGATGGCGGGCAGCTTGGATAAGATGATTGAGATAGATTGCGCCTTCAACGACTACTTTATCTTCTAGGTTTAAGCCAGAGAGTACGGGTACCATACCTTGATTTTCAGCGCCCACTTCAATTTGAGTGCGTATATAAGTTCTGTTGCCTTTACTGATAAACACATAGAAATTGTCTTTATCTAATATGACAGCTTTGCTAGGTACTCGTAATTGCGGTTTTGCATAGAGCGAGAAGTTTGCGGTGATATACATCTGGGCCTTAAGTTTTCGTTCAGAGTTAGGTACTTCAGCAAGTACTTTTACTGTTCTGGTGACCGGATCCACATAATCAGATATATGGGTAATGGTGCCAGGAAAATTTTCTTTAGGATAGGAATGACTAATGATTTTGAAGGTTTCATTTGGGCTTAAATTAGCTAGATCGTCCTCAGCGGCATCTAGTTGTGCCCATAAAGAGGAGGGGTTAGTGATGATAAATAAAGGTCCGGTATCTTGCCCAAAAGCAAGTTCTTGGCCAGGGTTGATAGCTTTTTGAACTACCACGCCAGTTAAAGGACTTTTCAGATAAAACAATTCCGTGGGTTTATCCGGGTTACCGTAAGGTTTCAGTCGTGCTTGAGCCCGTTTTAAATCAGCTTCGGCATTAGCATAATTGGCTTCTGCTTCTTCTAACTCCTTCCGAGCAGAGACTCCATGCTGATAGAGTTCTTGTTGTCGCGCGAGTTTCTTTTTGGCAAAGGCGATATCACTTATCGCTTTATAGTATTCTGATTGCACCACATTGAAATCCGGTGATTGGATAGCCGTAAGCGATTGCCCAGTTTGTACCTGTTGTCCCGTATTCACTAAAATGTCTATCACTAGGCCGTTAAAAGGGCTAAATATTCTTACCGTCTGATCCTCATTCCATACTAAACGCCCAGGTATTTGTAGAGAGCGTTGGGTATCTGCCAGAACAGCAACAGTCGATAGGGCTTTAAGGGTATCGTTATCTTCAGGAAAGATAATTTGGCTACCTTTAACCTGCGGCCGAATCTCTGGTTGATCCGGTAGAGCATTGTGACGACAGCCTACCAGTACTACAGCTACTACCAATAGCCAGCCAGCTAGATTTTTCGCCATAAATACATTTTTGCGAGGTAACACCATAAGATTGGAGACAAAGTTAGGATGAATGTATTATTCATAGTAAACATGAGTTAGCGCTTACTAATCTCTAACGGGGTGGTTGAAGCTGAGGGAGTGGAATTAAGATCGATGACATGTTCGCCTAATGCGCTTAATAGATCGGCATAAGCAAAGCTTCGATTGGCTAATGTATCGTAATATTCAAGCATTTTTGCTTTGTAGTTGCGCCTAGCTTCTATCAAATCGATAATATCAGTGCTACCATGATTGTAAGCAAATTCAGCTGAGTCTTGTACTTGAGCAATCCGATGAAGAACTCCGCTTTGGTATCGTTTTACCATGGTAGTCGTAGCATTCCAGGTGGCTACTGCGCTTACAATCTCTCCACGAATTTTTTGCCTTACCTGACGGATCTGTAGCTCCGTATTGTTGAGCGCCACTTTTGCTTTATCGATTTCACCTTTGTGTTGATAAAATATAGGTAGAGGTACACTTAAACCTACCATGGCACTATCGACCACAATATTTCCAAAATCATGGGCATAACCCGCACTTACCGTAATATCTGGAATCCGAAGACTGTGGGCGAGTTTGAGATCCTTATTAGCCTGATCGATACGTAGCTGTGCTGCTCTGATATCGGGGCGTTGGAGAATAGCTTGGTTAATGAGGGCTTCTTCATCGTTAAGCGGGTAATAAAATTTCTTAATTTCAGGCCAGCGATTTTCAGCGGCAAATCGTCCCGCTTCTTCTGGCCAATTCAGAAGTGCAGCAAGTTTAGTGCGAGCTTCAGTAAGATGAGCTAATGTTTTATCTAAATCTGATTGAGCGTTAAGCGCTTCTACTTCAATACGGGTAAAATCCCGTTTGGCAATGTCACCTGCTTTTAACCGCAGCTCACTAGCCTGTAGTATTTTTTGATAACTGTTGATAGCCTCTTGGGCAATGGCTACCGATTCTTGGCTTAGCAAAAGTTCATAAAAGGCGTGACGCACTGCATTACTAAATATCCGGATAGTATCTTGAAGATCGCTCTCTGCCGCTTGCGTGCCTAATCGGCTGCTTTCTTTGCGCAACCTACGCTTTCCGCCTAATTCAATCAGCTGATCAATTTGTACGTTAGCGGCAGGTGTTGCGTGATCTGGATAGTGATCAGCTATTTCTAGCGAACTTAGGTTAAGGGTAGGATTGGGAATAGCGGCGGCGATAATTTCCTCTGCCTTAGCTTGCTCAAGGTCATATTTTGCAGCGATGATATCTAAATTGCGCTGATAAAATAGGCCAATGGCTTGCTGCTCAGTGATTACCACTTCCTCGGCTAAGGCAATGCTAAGGATAGAGGTAGTGAACCAAATCCATAAAATCACTGGAATAATAGAATGTAGTCCCAAATTTTCTTTAACCATAGATAGATCAGTATTAAGGGATAATAAAAATTTCTTGCCCATTAGAATCTTAATTCTAAAGTTTAATCTTTGAACCTTTCAAAAACCTTTCAATTTCATTCAGGATAGGGTTTATGAGGATTTTGCTCGTGGAAGATGATGCCATTCTTGCAGATGGGTTAACACAAACGCTAAGCCAATCTGGTTATGAAATAACCTGTGCGATGACGGGTATCTACGCTGATTGTGCCCTACGCACTCAAGATTTTGAGCTGGTCATTCTTGATTTAAATTTACCTGGGTTGAATGGTCGTGAAGTTTTGCAAAAACTAAGAAGCCGGAACAATCCAGTGCCAGTTTTGGTGTTGACTGCCCGTGATGGCCTTAATGATAGGGTTAATAGCCTTGAGTGCGGGGCAGATGATTATATGATTAAACCCTTTAATCTAAGAGAGTTAGAAGCGCGAATTCGTGCCCTAATTCGCCGTAGCTATGGAGGTTTTAGCCATGATATTGTGATAGGTCGACTGACTCTCGATACGTTAAATCGCCAAATACGCGTAGATAACGATCCCGTTAATTTTTCCTCTCGGGAATATGCGGTGCTTGAGATTCTCTTGCTTCGCTCAGGAAAAGTGGTGAGTAAGGATAAAATTGCCCAGAGATTATCAACGCGAGGAGAAACATTAAGCGATAATGCGATCGAGATCTACGTATATCGATTGCGTAGGCGAGTTGAGTCATGGGGTATTGGGATTAGAACTGTACGGGGATTGGGGTATCTATTGGAGAAGAAAATCGGTGTATGAGACTCAGAGCCTTCGATCTCAGCTCCTGCTACGTTTGATACTTCCATTATTGTTAATGGTTATTTTGGACGGCCTGATTTCTTATTACGTCACGGTACATTATGTGAGTACCACCTATGATGACTGGCTTTTGGATTCAGCCCATTCTTTAGTTCAGGAAATTAAGTCTCAACAGGGAGAAATTGCTTTTGATCTACCGCCTGCTGCCTTAAGAATTTTTCAGTGGGACAATGTGGATAAGACTTTTTTTAAAATAGAATCTCTGCGTACTGGTTTTATAGCGGGAGATAAAGCAGTACCCAATCCTCCGTTTTCAATATTGAGCTTAAAACATCCTTTTTATTTCAATAGCCAGATGGGGGGTGAAAAAGTGAGAGTCGTTTCTATAGGGGTAACTCTAGCCCATACCTCAGAAGAAGTGTTGGTTGTAGTGGCTGAGACCGTTAATAAACGACATACGATGATAAAACACATCATCTTGTCGATAGTCATACCTCAGATTTTACTAATTTTCATGATTAGTTTTTACCTATGGATTGGAATTAAGCGCAGTTTAGATCCACTCCGTGCTTTGGCACAGGAGATTTCTCAGCGCTCATCACAGGATTTAACCCTGATTCCAGACTCACGGGTTCCTCTTGAGATGCGTATCCTGACTCATACAATTAATAATTTATTACAGAAACTGACATCAGCACTGGCGGCTCAAAGATGGTTTATTGAGAATGCCGCCCATCAGTTACGTACCCCTCTTTCTGGTTTAAAAATACAAGCGGATAGGGCGCTACGGATTCATAATATAGCTACAATGAAACCGGCTCTTACCCAGATAAAAAAATGCGCTGATCAAGTTTCTCGCTTAAATACCCAATTATTAGTGCTAGCGCGCTCAGAGGCGGTGATGGAAGCTACTCAGAAATTCCTACCAGTGGATCTTTGCCTGTTGTCTAAAGAGGTTTGTATAGATTGGGTACCTTGTGCACTGGAGCAGAAAATAGAATTAAGTTTTGATGGGCCGCTTGAGTCTGTGGTTGTGCTGGGTATAGAGACTTTACTTCGCGAGCTGCTGACTAACATTTTGGATAATGCTATTCGCTATGGCCGAGAGTCGGGGCAAGTACTCGTAACTTTAAAAGTAGATCCTTATCCTAGACTTATCGTGGAAGATAACGGGACGGGTATTCCAGAATCAGAGTTGGATAAGATTTTTGATCGTTTTTATCGAATCCCCGGTAGCCCCGGTGAAGGCTGTGGTTTAGGTTTAGCGATTGTTAAGGAAATTACTGATCTGCATGCAGCCCAAGTGAGCATAAATCAGGTGAGTGGTAACGGCGGGACTCGGGTGGAAATCTCTTTTAGCTAGGTTTGTATTATAGGCATGAAAGGCTGAGTATTCAGCCTTTATGTTTTGGATATAACTAACTGGAACTTTTATTCGTAGATAGTGGTATAAGGAAAATCAGATTCTTAAGGGACAATAGTAATGGGGCCTTTGTAGTAACGCATAACTTTTTCACTCACGCTGCCAATTAATAACGCTTTAAAGGTGGAGATACCCCGTCGACCCATGATAGCGATCGCAGTAGAATTTTGTTCTAGATAAAGGATAATTTCCTCTGCTGGATCGCCAATAAGGGTTTTTTCATTAAAATTTTCTTTATTATTGTTGATAGCTTGATAGATTTTATCGAAAATCTTTCGAGATATTTCTTTTTTATCCGATCAATATTGCTATCTTCATGATTCGGATAGTCCATAGATAAATTGGCAGCAAAGCCTGCCGCGCGTTGCGAACTTTCTGAGCCATCCACGGGTACAATAATGTTATCGAATTCAATGCCCATTTATATTATTCCTCAGTTTTTCTTATTCTAAGTTTGGTAATTTGTTTATCCTAGCCGCCCATCTGTTCTTGGTTGCCATAAGATAGCTGTATAGTAAAATAAAAAAAGCATAAAAGCAGCAACCCAGAGTCCAGCAGATAAAAATAAAGCAGCTGTGGTTATGGGGTGAGGTAGTAGTGGAGCACTAATACGGGCAATGGTAGCTAGGGCAAGCAATAAATAGGCTCGACTCATCCCTTGAGGCAGCTCTAATCGTCGACCGGTATGGCCAAGAGAAACCCGAGAGGTCATCCCTAATATAAGGGTGCTCATAGCCCCCACTGTGAGCAGATGAGTGGCGATACTTCGATAATCACCCGGTAGATAAGCATCTATCCCCTTAGTCATTAGCCCAGCGCAGATCCATAAGTACCCTAAATGTAATACCCAAAGAATAGGCTGTGATAAGGTTTTATATCCTCCCCAGCCTAGTAAACGTATTAAGTTTAACCCTCCAGCAGCTAACCCTATAGGGCCAACGAATATCATTGTACTTGGGATAGCTTCTGCAATAAAAAGCATGATAACAGCGGCAATAGCTAAGCGATCAAGCCAAACAGATTGATGAATATTGATTTGAGGTAAAGCATTGTGGGTGAAAAAAGGGATGACTCGTCCACCCAAAATGATCATGAGCAAGGTAATCATATCTACAGTGACTTGTAAGGCTAAAGGAACGATGGTGATAGGTAGATAACCCGCCCATCCTAAATGGAATAACAAGTTACAACCAGTTAAAACTGCTAGGATGATAAGTAGGGCTATGCTACGTGTATGCTTGGCGGCGATAACAGGTCGGGCAATGAAGAAGAATAGGCAGGGAAGGAAAGCTATATCAACTATCATGATGGCTAGAGTAGGGAATTGATTGCCAAATAGCATGGCAGTGCGCCCTGCAACCCATAACAGTACGAGTAAAAATAAAAAAGGCCCAGTAGCGGTAGATCGTCCCGTCCAATTTTGAGCTGCGGTTAAGAGAAATCCGGCAATAATAGCCGTGACAAAGCCGAACAACATTTCGTGAGCATGCCAATAGATGGGTAGAGAGGGATAGATATTGAGATGTACACCGCTAAGTAATAGTACCCATAGGAACATCAAAATGCAGCCTGTAGTAGCTCCAAGCCAAAAAAAAGGTCGAAAACCAGTAGCGAAGAAAGCCCATTGAGGGCGCTGAAAAGCAGGGGATGGTGAGGACATCAATTTTAAAGCTCCTATAAAAAGCAGGCGAAATTATAACTATTATCGTTGGTATTAACTCATTGTAATAAAAAGAAAAATTGACAATTTTACAGTGACTTGCTAGGGTATTTTAGAATTATCATACAATAACCCTAAGGAGTATGCACCATGAAGGGCAGCACACAGGTCATTAGCTATCTGAATAAAATTCTTACCAAAGAGCTTACGGCGATTAATCAATACTTTCTACATGCCCGTATGTATAAAAACTGGGGCTTTGAAAAGCTTAATAAATACGAATATGAGGCTTCTATAGATGAAATGAAACATGCAGATAAGCTAATTGAAAGAGTCTTATTTCTTGAAGGCCTACCTAATCTTCAGGAGCTGGGTAAGCTTTTGATTGGTGAAACGCCTAAAGAAGTACTTGAGTGCGATCTCAAGCTGGAAAAAGAAGGATTACCTTTACTCAAAGAAGCGATTGCTTATTGCGAACAGCAAGGCGACTACGTTTCTCGGGAATTAGTGGAGGAAATCCTAGATAGCGAAGAAGAGCATATTGATTGGTTAGAAACTCAACTAGATTTAATTGAAAAAATAGGATTGCAAAATTACCTTCAGTCTCAGGTATAAACTTTAGTCATTTAGTATAGGGGGGAATAAAAAAAATAGGGGTTTAAGGTTAGCGATAAAAAATGGGCCAAGATTCTTGTCAATAAAGCCAGATAAGCCGATAATTGCAATACGATAATAGATTGGGTGGCTAGCTATTTCAGCTGGATTCTTATAGTTAACGGATCTGTTTATGAAAGAGACGGACGAATGTATTGATGCAAGTCATGATCTAGCCTTAAACCATGAAATGGTTGAATCTCGGGATCAGCTATTTGAGGAGAGCGGTGTAGCTATTGAAGATTTTCACTTTGATAGCGCAACAGCATCTGTTTTTGATGATATGGTCAGCCGCTCTGTACCCTTTTATGCTGAAATGCAGCGGATGACTGAAGAAATCGCGATTGACTTCGCCACTGCAGGGTCTAATCTTTTTGATCTTGGATGTGCTACAGGTACTACTCTTTTAAGATTGGACTTATCCTTGGACTCGGAAGTACAGTTTGTAGGAATAGATAGCTCCCAGGATATGCTGGAGAAAGCGAGGCAGAAATTTTCACAACGAAAAAGCGTTCGTAAATGTAAGTTTATTACTGCTGACTTACATCGAGAGAAGATAGTTGAAAATGCCTCGGTAGTGGTTATGATTTTAACCCTTCAGTTTATTCGCCCATTGTATCGAACGCAGGTAATTCGTAGCTTAATAGAAGGGATGAATCAGCAATCCTGTCTTATTATTTTTGAAAAGATCACCCTAGATGATAGTTTGTTTAATCGTCTATTCATTCGTTATTACTACAATATGAAAAAACGTCAAGGGTATTCTGATGTGGAAATCGCTAGGAAGCGAGAAGCTTTAGAAAACGTACTCATTCCATATCGGCCTGAGGAGAATTATGAGTTGCTCTCAGAAGCTGGTTTTACTCATATTGAAGAGTTTTTTCGATGGTATAACTTCAGTGGCATTTTAGCGGTTAAATGAAAGCAAGCTTAATTATGCTAGCCTCTCAAAAATATCTTCTTATCCGCTATGGTGATTTTCTTTTTAAATACCGAAATATAGTGTTTCCGATTGTTTTATGTACCTTGCTATTTGGATTTCGCCCAATGCAACCCTCAGATAATAGCCATTATAATATGATCATGAATCTATTTGGGTTTCTTGTCTCGGCTATGGGGGAGACTATACGGGTCGCTGTTATTGGATTAGCTTATATTAAGCGAGGAGGTGTAAATAAACGCGTTCACGCAGATACGCTTGTAGCAACGGGTATTTTTGCTCATTGTCGAAACCCGCTTTATCTAGGTAATATATTAATATTACTAGGATTTTTTATTATTCATAATAATCCGTGGGTTTATGTTTTAGGGCTTGGTTTTTTCCTGATTTCTTATTCAGCAATTGTAGCAGCTGAAGAATCCTATCTACGCATAAAATTTGGAACCGAGTATCAAAATTATCGCTATCAAGTAAATCGATGGTTACCAAAATTAAGAGGATTAAAGAAAACGCTAAAAAGTATGAAATTTAATTGGAATCGGGTAATTGCTAAGGATTACGCAAGTGTCTATAGCTGGATGGTATTTACTATCTTGTTAATAGCTTATGAGCGAGTACAGTCGTCTTCGACTTGGGAGACACTGTTTTGGTCTAGAGATTTGGGAATTACACTCATCTTGTTAACGATTGGTTTTGTTGTTGCACGGTTTTTAAAGAAAAGCGGACGTTTATCTGAGAAATCAGCATAAGCTACTAAGTTAGTCGATACGTAGCTAATAGGGGTTTGTGATCAGAAGGAGCTATATTTCCTGAGAGAAAGAAATCTGCTGTGCTACAGTTCATAGGTTGTATAGATCCTCGATGGAGTATCCAATCAACGACTTCTGGAGGGTGAACAGCATCTGGAATAACAGGGCGGGTTATCTGAGGATTTCGGCCTAGAGCGGTGAAGCAATTAGTTAGTCCCGCTTTTTGTAGTACTTGTAGGGGTAGATAATGATCATTAAAATCTCCCATAAATAGCAGCGCTGTAGTAGGCTTTTCTAGCTGATTTAAGATTTTAATAGTATTTAGGGCTTGCTCAACTCGCACATTGATTCTATCGATACGCTCCTTGCTATTGCCGGGCCAAGTGTAATGAGCAGTTGCTACTAAAAGGGTTGTAGTATCAGTAACATTAGCTTGTAATCGTACCCAAAATAGACGACGCCATTGCTCGAGGATTCCTACTTCCTCTGCCCCATACTCTATTAAGTTAAACAGTGATCGATTCCAGTAAATATTACTTTGCCTTTTCCAACCTTCAAAGGGATCATCTACCCGTTGATGGTTTTCTAGGGTTTGATCAAGTAGATTACGGCTTTGCAAGCATAGTTCTTGCAAGCAGAGAATATCTGGCTGATGGAGAGTGATAAATTGTCGTAAGGGATTTTGACGATCAGCCCAGCGCTCATCATTCCATAGATTATAGGTGCATACTACAAATCGAAAAGAACGGGCGGGTATCATTATAGGTAATGATTAGCCTGAAACCAAATAATGGCATCAGAAATGGCTTCACGGGCAGGTCGAAATTGGTATCCCAGTGCTTGTTCTGCCTTCTTGCTGGAAAAAAACATAAGTTTCTTTGCCATACGTATGCCGTCAACTGTTGTCATAGGCTCTTTGCCTTTAGTAAATTGTGCCCAACCTTGAATGAGGTAGGCAATAGGGAGGATGGCATAATGAGGGAGGCGAATCTTAGGGGGACGGCGCTGGGTAAGATGAGCGATAATTTCTAGGATTTCACGCAGGGTGAGATTTTCACCTCCGAGGATATAACGCTCACCGGTTTCACCTTTTTCGAAAGCTAGAAGATGGCCTGAAGCGACATCATCTACATGGACTATATTAAGCCCTGTATCCACATAAGCAGGCATTTTTCCTGAAGCAGCCATTGTGATCATCTTTCCGGTAGGCGTAGGCTTGATATCCCGTGGCCCTATAGGGGTAGATGGATTAACAATAACAATGTTGAGCCCTAGCGAGGGTATAAGATCTTTAACTGTTTTTTCAGCTAGAAACTTAGATCGTTTATAGTGGCCAATCATTGTATCGAGGCTAGAGGGTGTATTCTCATCGGCGGATGTACCGTCAGTATACAGCCCTAAAGTGGCTACGCTACTGGTGTAAACAATACGATTGACGCCAGCCTCAGCAGCTGCAAGCATAACGTTTTTGGATCCTTGAACATTGCTATCATAGAGATCTTGAGGATTGGCGGCCCATAACCTATAGTCAGCAGCTACATGAAACAATGCTTGACAGCCATGGAGCGCTTTTTCTAAGGATTTCTGATCTCTGAGATCGCCTTCAAAAATTTCTATTGGCAGACCTTCTAAGTTACGCCGATTACTGTTTGGGCGTACGAGTACCCGGACAGTTTCTCCCCTATCGAGAAGTTGTTTTACGATAGCTGATCCTACAAAACCAGTGGCTCCAGTTACAAAACTAGTCATAGATTTTATTCCTTAGAAAATAGCCTAATAAGGTAATAATAGATGAGGAGTGGTTTTAAGGATCTATTACTGAAGATATAAAGCTTTAAAAATAGAACATTAGAAAGGTAGAGCAATATCATAGGTTACCAGTAGCTCGTTTTCCCCAGGATTCTGCTTATTGATACCCGCGCTGGATATATGATTATATCTAATCCCAATACGATCACCGTTGTCACGTTCATAGGCAAATGTTATACCCTCGCGGAAATTGAAGATACCGCCGAGATTTTTACTTCCGCCTTGATCATATCCTCCTACGCTAAAGAAGGGTGTAATCGCAAAATTCCAAAATCTAATATCGCCGTAAATACCTCCATAACCGAAAAATCCCCCATCTGTATTCCCCATAATGCCTATCAGTGGACCGATAGCGTTAAATAATTTTTTTCCGTAACGAAATTCTATGGTGCCTGCAGCGGACATTTCAGAGTGATCCGTATCAAAAGAACCCACCCCAAAGCCTAAATAACTAGGATTATTGGATACATAATGATCTAGGTAATCACTGACATCATTATTATCCTCGCTAGGTTTATCAGCGTAAGAATAATTGTCTTTTGCTTGTAGCGGGTAATTTAAGGAGAAGAAAAGCAGGATCACCCCTATGATTGCTTTTAAAAATGCCTTCATTTTATATTTAGCTAAGATACAAATTAGGGAGACTTATTAGGCTACAAATATAATGTTAGTATAATCAAGATTGTTAGTAAAACACTAAATTAATCCTTTCCTTAAAAAATAGAAGTTCTCAAGGCTAACTATATTTATTTTATTGATTTTTAATTACTTTATTAACTAACTTTGTTATGAAGATAAATATATGTTATAAATCATCAAGTCGGTTTTTTTACTTATGATCTTTAAAGTTTTTTAGAAAACTAGTGTCAGAAATTATAATTTTGCTTGCGATATTTCCTGTCTCATTCATTAATTTTATGCCCGTTCTTCTAGGAATATCGCGATACGATAGAAGAGGTTTATATCAATAATGGCCTTAAATTGGTTAAAGGGTAAGTTTGACGAAGTTTCCTCCAATCTGAAAAAAGAAATTACCCGAATTAGAAATAAGGATTTATTAGAAAGCATTGTTGCTGGGTGCGCTTTAGTGGCTTATGCAGACGGAGTGGTCAAGCCCGAAGAAAAGCAGACAATGATGAAGTTTTTAAAAACATCCGATGTACTGTCAACTTTTGATACAGGAGAGGTGATTAGGTTATTTGAGAAATACTCTGGTCAATTTGAGTTTGATTATGTTATTGGTGAAGCTAGTGCGCTTCAGGCGGTAGGGAGAATAAAGAAAGAGGAGTCGGAGGCTCGGCTCTTAGTGCGTGTGTGCTGCGCAATTGGGGCATCTGATGGTAACTTTGATGAGGTTGAAAAAAAAGCAACAAGAAAAATCTGCTCAGAGTTAGGGTTAAATCCGGCTGATTTTGATCTTTAAAGTGATTAATTAAGAGGTAAGTAATGACAGTTACGTTACAGAAAGGACAAAACGTATCCCTGAGTAAAGAAGCCCCTGGGCTAAAAGAAATTACCTTTGGTCTTGGGTGGGATTCTCGATCTACAGATGGTGCTGATTTTGATTTGGACGCTAGCGCGCTTATCTTAGGCGAAAGTAATAAAGTGTTGAGCGACAATCATTTTATTTTTTATAATAATACTACCGATCCTAGTGGCACGGTGACCCATACAGGTGATAACCGTACTGGCCAAGGAGAAGGTGATGATGAAAGTATTGTAGTTAATCTCTTTAAAATGCCGGCAGAGGCTAAAAAGGTTGTTTTTGTTGTGACTATTCATGAAGCTGAATCTCGCAAGCAAAATTTTGGCCAAGTGAGTAATGCTTTTATTCGAGCTATCAATAATGCAGATCATAAGGAGATCACTCGTTACGATTTATCGGAGGATGCCAGTATTGAGACTGCTATGATCTTTGGAGAACTTTATCGCCATGGCGAGGAGTGGAAATTTAAAGCAGTAGGCCAAGGCTATGCAGGAGGGCTAGCAGGTGTTGCTAAGGATTTCGGCGTTAATATTGGCTGAGCCGTTTATTAAAAGAAAGAATGCACTGGTAGATTGCTAGTGCATTCTTTATTATGAGCCAGTATATTCATCTGACTGCTGGGATCCTAAAAATTGATCTTCATAAATCTGATCTTTCTCTAGATTATCTATTGGGCTTTGCCAGTCGAATTAATCCTAAACGGGGATATTTGTTCGTTTCTAAGGTTCTTGGCAAGCATATCCCTTGCAAACCTTCAATAATGCGAGGTATTTATAACCGGTTAGCAGCATTGCTTCCAAAGGTGTCAGATCCGGTTATCTTCATTGGTATGGCTGAAACGGCAACGGGCTTAGGAGCGGGCGTTGCTGATAGTTTTGTTAAGCTTACAGCGTATGGGGATGTTGTCTTTCAACATACTACTCGTCATAAGCTATCGGCAGCTGAGTGGGTTTGCTTTGATGAGATACATAGCCATGCTCCTAGTCATATTCTCTATCAACCTTTACCTGCGCTTTGGCAGCAATTTCTTAAGGCTAAGACCTTAGTTTTAGTAGATGACGAAATTAGTACTGGAAGAACACTTACTCAGTTAGGACGCGAGCTTATAGGAAAACTACCCAATATCGGTAGTGTTATATTGCTATCCATCGTAAATTGGCTCTCTGCTACCCAAAAACAAGCTATTCAAGAGAGTTTTGCTAGAGCGGTCTCATTTATTAATCTATTAGAGGGGACATTCTCATTTATACCCAATGTGGGATTTAAGCCAGTCTTACCTAAAAAAGTTAAGCGACTTCAACCAACTTTACAGGCCCGACAGGATATAGGTCGAAGAGGAATGAATATGAGGGAGGCTCTTATAATAAAAGGACCTTACCCTAAAAGGCATAATGTTTCTGTTGTGGGGACAGGTGAGTTTCTATTTCAACCATTTTTATGGGCTGAATCTTTAGAAAAAGAAGGTTTTAATGTGTTATTTCAGAGCACTACCCGATCGCCGATTCAGGTTGGTGACTCTATTGGTGCGAGCCTATGCTTTAAAGATGAATACAAGGAGGGTATTGATCATTATCTGCATAATCCACCTTGTGGTCGAGAAATTATCATTGCTTATGAGCTTGCTAAGCTAGCGGCTAATCATAATCTTCCAGAACAAATTGGAGGAAGTATTTGGGGGGTTAATGGCTAAGGTACTGATAACAACTCTTGGGGTTAACTGCTTACGTGCATGTTGCAATTATCGCCCGATGTGCGTTTGCTGACCCATTTTCTGCTTTATCGGAGTGCTTGCTTGGGTTTGTCAAACTATCATCGTTAAGAAGTGGCTGTGCGACTTCTTTGCCCTATAACGGGCAGTTATCACCAGGATGACTGTCAGTTTTTACTTACTCCGTTATGGAGACATTCTCAGAATTTCTCTATTTATGAGAAAGAATGCTTAGTCCAGTCTGGTGCAAAGCATTATTCAGAGATGATCAGCGCTGAGTTACCGCCTAGCGTGCCTTATATAGCGTTATTTCGGAAACTAACCCAAAAATATAAAAGTCGTATGGCTGCTCAGGTGATGAGATTAGCTTATAGTATTATTAATACACGACCAGATCCTATCACGTTAGTATCATTAGCTCGGGCAGGCACTCCTATAGGGGCATTACTTCAACGGGCATTAAGTCGCCATCTGCATGTTGAATCTAGACATTATTCCATCTCAATTATTAGGGATCGGGGTATCGATGAGCAGGCTTTAGCTTTTCTGCTAAGAGAACATCAACGTTCGGCATCGGGAGTTGTTTTTATTGATGCTTGGACCGGTAAGGGAGTCATTGCAAAGGAGCTTAAACGAGCTATTGCGTATTGGAATTCACGTCATTCAGAGCAGCTTCAAGATTCACTTTATGTGATTTCTGATGTGGCTGGGGTAGCAGATGTGGCGGCTACCTATGAAGATTATGCTATTCCCTCGGGTATGCTTAATGCTACTGTCTCTGGGCTGGTCTCTCGCTCTATACTGAATTCGCAGATCCATCCGGGACAATTTCATGGTTGCATTGTTTATGATTATCTACAGCCCTATGATCTGAGCAATTGGTTTTTGGATGAGGTGGAGTCTCAGATGGATACTACTAAGGACGCTGCCCCACTTTCATTGCGTTCTCGCAAACAGCATCATATTCAAGCTCAGGCTAATGTTTACTTCGATCGTTGGATAAAACAGTATGGAATTAGAAGTATTCATCATATTAAACCGGGCATTGCTGAAGCAACGCGGGTTATGCTGCGCCGTGTTCCAGAAAGGTTATTATTACGGGATCTAGAATCAGATGATCTGGCTCATTTATTAATGTTAGCTAAAGAGAAAGAGATTGCTATTGAGCATCAACCAAATATGCCTTTTAGCGCGGTGGCCTTTATCAAAACAATAGGGAAAAATTAGATTATTCAGTAATGTAATATGTATCAGCCGCAATTAAGGGTGCAGCCAGTACGAGAGCGTATACCTTGCTATATAGAACTTGGGGCCACGCTTTATATGCCAGCTACTCGAAAGGATATTGTAGAGGTGCTTAATCAACGAAAACTGGCTAAGTTACGCTCAGTAGTTGTCTGCACTGAAGATTCTATTTTAGAGAAAGAATTAACCCTTGCACTTGTTAATTTACGAGTAGCATTGGAGCAACTTCAGCCTTCCCCTTTATTGCGATTTATCCGTCCTCGTAATCCTGAGGTATTATCTCAATTAATAGGTATCCCTGAGATTACAAATATTGATGGGTTTGTATTGCCTAAAATAAATGAAAATAATCTACCGATTTATGCAGAGATAGCTGCTCGGATACCTACGCTGATTTTAATGCCGACCCTTGAGACTGAAGTTGCTTTTAGTCGAAAACGACTTGAAATATTATGTAATGAGTTCACTAAAGTAGGCAACCCAATTCTATGCCTTCGAATCGGAGGTAATGATCTGCTGCGCTTATTAAAGCTTAGACGCCCAAGGAATTTTACCTTGTATGATACGCCCCTATGTAGGGTAATTAATGATATTATTTTAACTTTCCGCCCTGCGGGTTATGAGCTTTCGGCTCCAGTTTTTGAGTATCTTGATAGCTATGAGGTTTTACAACGGGAGGTAGAATTGGATATTATCCATGGTTTATTTGCTAAAACAGCAATTCACCCAACCCAGATCTCGGTGATAGAGGCGGTTTATCGAGTGTTTCAAAGGGATATGGATTTGGCAAAAGAAGTGCTTAAGGAAGGAGCTCCAGCAGTATTTAAATTCAATGATCAGATGGTTGAAATCTCTACTCACCGATCTTGGGCGGAGCAGTTACTCTTACGGGCTGAATTTTATGGAATACGT
This sequence comes from Candidatus Nitrosoglobus terrae, assembly GCF_002356115.1. Taxonomy (NCBI): domain Bacteria; kingdom Pseudomonadati; phylum Pseudomonadota; class Gammaproteobacteria; order Chromatiales; family Chromatiaceae; genus Candidatus Nitrosoglobus; species Candidatus Nitrosoglobus terrae. Next base: position 1,168,407 of record NZ_AP014836.1, on the reverse strand, counting down.
TGTGAGCGGACAGATAATAGTATCTGCCCACTTAATTTTATTAAGATGTGATTAATAGTAAAAAACCTATCGGTTAACTTTGATTATGCGACATTTTAAATATTCTTTTTTAGTGACTGCGCTGGGATTAACGGCTGCTTTTCTATGGGGCGGGACTACGGGTTTGTTGATTACTGCTATCCTAGGAATTCTTGAAGTAAGCTTATCGTTTGATAATGCGGTTGTGAATGCCTCCGTTCTTAAGGATATGGATCCAAAATGGCAATCTCGTTTTCTGACTTGGGGTATTCTAATTGCGGTGTTTGGTATGCGCTTACTCTTTCCCATTGCCATTGTAGCTGTAGTAGCTCATCTTGGGATGGCAGAGGTAGTGCAGATGGCATTAAAAGATCCAGATACCTATTCCGCTCATTTGCATGCTTCCCATGTGGAAATCTCTGTGTTTGGCGGTATGTTTTTATTGATGGTGTTTTTTTCCTTTTTATTCGATGAGAGCAAAGATTTACATTGGCTGGGAGTGATTGAGAAGAAATTAGCCACTGTTGGTAAGCTAGAATCAATTGAGATGGTTGTATCACTGGGTATTTTATGGATTCTTCAGGGATTTTTACCTCCAGAGGCAAGGTTAAGCGGGATGCTCTCGGGGATTAGCGGTATTATGCTATTTGTGCTTATCCATAGCATCTCTGGATTATTTGAACAAGAAGAGGGAGAAGCCATTGCCCATGGAGTAAAACGTGCTGGGGTGATGGGTTTTCTTTATCTGGAAGTTTTAGATGCTTCTTTCTCATTTGATGGGGTAATTGGTGCTTTTGCAATTACTAAGGATGTCATCATTATCATGCTAGGGCTAGCTATTGGCGCTATGTTCGTTAGGTGTATCACAGTGTATATGGTACGCATGGGAACTCTAGATGAATATGTGTTCCTTGAACATGGTGCCCATTATGCGATTGGCGCGTTAGCTTTCATTATGCTGATAAGTACTCAGATTGAAGTACCCGAGGTTGTCACTGGATTAATTGGGGCTACTTTTATCAGCTTAGCTTTATTCTCATCAATTCGATATAGGAAACGAGAACTGATTCAAGAACAAGCTACTTAAAAAATAATCTCGTTAAAGTTAGTTCGTTACTTCGGAGGATAATATGTCAATTAAATTAGTCAAAGGTCAGAAAATTTCTCTTGAGAAAGGGAGTGGTGGTACTTTAAGTCAAGTAGTAATGGGATTAGGCTGGGATGCCGCAGAAAAGAAGGGGTTTTTTGGTTTTGGAGGTGGCAGCCAATCCATTGATCTAGATGCTTCCTGTATTTTATTTGATGAGACAGGAAACGTATTTGATACGGTCTGGTTTCGCCAGTTGCAAAGTAAGGATGGAAGTATTACCCATACCGGAGATAATCGTACTGGGGAGGGAGAAGGCGATGATGAGCAAATTATAGTGGATTTAATGCGAGTACCAGAGGCTGCCAAGAGCTTGGTATTTGTAGTGAATAATTTTACAGGCCAAGACTTTAATCAAGTGCAAAATGCTTTTTGTCGCTTAGTAGATCGTAGCAATAATACAGAAATTGCCCGTTATGATTTAAGCTGCCAAGGGGATCATAATGCTCAAATCATGGCTAAGATTTATCGTCGTAATAATCAGTGGAAGATGCACGCAATTGGTGAGAATGCTAATGGTAGAACCTTTCATGAGCTTCTCCCTGCCATTCGTCCTTATTTATAGCTTTATAAATTAATAAATTACCTGTAACCCTACTATCGATTAATAAAGAGAGGGTATCAATGAAAATAAGTTGTATAAGAATGATCGCATTTATATTAGCGCTATCTTTTATAGAAAACGGGAATGCTGCTGGCTCTGCCGATAGTAGTTTGGCTACAGCTGCTGAGCAGGCGATTAAAAGCGCTCAAGGGGGAAATGGTTTAGCTAGCATACTGACTAGCCAGCTAGGCGTTTCTCAGGAACAGGCTTTAGGGGGCGCGGGTGCGCTTTTCAAAGCAGCAAAAGAAAACTTGGATCCCCAAACATTTACAGCATTATCTCAATCTGTGCCAGGAATGAGTAATTTGCTAGGCGCGGCTCCTCAGGTCTCTAAATCAGGTGCTGCTAGTGAGTTAGCTTCAATGCTGGGGGGGGCTAGCGGTGATAAATTAGCAAATATGAATTCCTTGGTTTCTTCCTTTAAGCAGCTTAATCTTTCCCCAGAGATGATTAAGCAGTATATCCCTATAGTTACCGACTATGTGAAAACAAATGGTGGGCAGGCACTTGCTAATCTACTGCAATCTGCTTTAGTGCCTTAAGGATCTGTATAAAACAGAGCTTAGCCTATATAGGAGGGGGAGTACTTCCTATATGGAGGCTATGCCTTCGTTTTTCACCTACTCCAGAATTTAGTTTAGTATTTCTACAGCCAATAACCTTTTATCTCACCCTTCTCTCTCCCACATTAGCCTTCTTTTCTTTCTTTGAGAAAGGCCAGCCATGAAGCCGGAGACTACTAACGTCACATAAAAAATGAAGATAGTAGCAAAAATAATACGCTCCTTACGAACAGTATTATTAGCAAAAACTGAAACATCCATAGCTAAAACATGGCTAGGATCTACAAACATATTGAGTGTTTTTATAAGCCATCTAACTATATGTAGGTATATATTAAATACAGAAGCAAATATAGGATCTAATACGGGATCTAAAAATGAAATAAAGCTACTGGGTATATAGGGTAGTAAATAGCGCACAATATACACAGTAACAATAGGTATAAAGATTAAATAGCTTATAAGTGTTTGATAATTATACGGTATATACCTCTGATTCTGATGAATCAGTATGGGATCAAGTAATAAGCATGAGCTAACCAAGAATAGAACAATGATTGAGGCCATACGTATAGCTATGCTTTGATATATACTTTTATAGTTTCTAACTATCCATACCATAGACCGCCTAATAAGAATAGGCGGTATAAAAACGAGAAGTATAATCAGTGTGTAAAGAAGTACTATGAGTAGAGGGGCAGGATCCTTTTTTACACCTTTATATGCATCCCTCCCCATACTGAATCCAAACCCAGCTAATGCTGCTTTAATAATATATTTCACTATAATCACCAACGATTAACTAGTTTAGTTAAAGAATAAAATTAAAATTGGTATCGTCTATTTCATAGAAAAATTTAAGTAAATGACTGTTCACGATAAAAAATACGATTTAATTTGCGTCGGTGGTGGGATTATGAGCGCCACCCTCGCGTTGATACTAAAATTAATAGATGAACACATAAAGATCCTCATTTTAGAAAAGCTGGATGATGTTGCCCTTGAAAGCTCGGGGGTTTGGAATAATGCTGGAACGGGGCATGCGGGTTTTTGCGAGCTGAATTACACTGAAAGAAATAAAGAAGGGGCTATTAACATCAGCAAGGCAGTTGAGATTTGCACGCAATTTGAACTATCTAAACAGTTCTGGGTTTATCTGATTGAAAAAGGTCTGTTAGAAGATCCAAAAGCATTTATTTATCCTGTTCCCCATTATAGTTGGGTAACGGGGGAGGAAAATGTGGCTTTCCTGACAGATCGATATCAGGCAATGAAAAAACATGTGCTGTTTAAAGAAATGGAGTTTTCAGATGATTTTGAGGTGCTGAAAAAATGGCTTCCTTTAATTATGAATCAGCGAAAGCCTTCAGAAGTGATGGCGGCCACCCGGATGGGATTAGGCACTGAGGTCAATTTCGATCAGCTTACCCGTAGTTATTTTAGAATTTTAAAAGAGCAATTCAATACCTATGTTTACACTCATCATGAGGTGTTAGGCATAGACTCCAGTGATGGAATGGAATGGTTAGTAGAAGTTAAGAATCTGAGTGTTGGCAAGAAGGAATACTATACTGCTAGCCGCATTTTTATGGGTGCGGGCGGTGGTACGCTTCCCTTATTGCAAAAAATAAAGATTCCAGAGAAAAATGGATATGGGGGTTTTCCAGTCAGTGGCCGATGGTTAATTTGCAATAATCCAGAAATAATTAAAAAACATTACGCTAAAGTGTACAGTAAAGCTGGATCGGGAGCTCCTCCCATGAGTATGCCCCATTTAGATATGCGGTATATTAATGGCAAAGAGGCGCTGCTTTTTGGGCCTTTTGCCGGATTTAGCACTAAATTTTTAAAAAAAGGCTCTTTTTTTGATCTGTTTAGGAGTATAAACAAGTCTAATTTATCAGCTTATTGGAGCGTTTTTTGGCATAACCTACCGTTAGTGAGCTATCTTATCAAAGAGGTACATATGAGCCATAGGGATCGTATGGATGCGCTACGAAAATTTATAAAAGATGCTGATGATAAGGATTGGGAGCTGAAAACGGCAGGACAAAGAGTACAGGTTATAAAAAAAGATCCACAAAAAGGCGGTATCCTTCAATTCGGAACGGAAGTAGTTCACAGTAAAAACGGAAGCATTACGGCTTTACTAGGCGCTTCCCCTGGTGCTTCAACGGCAGTGCATATTGTGTTGCATGTGCTTCAACTGGAATTCTCTAGCAGCATAAAAACGACGCAATGGCAGGACAAGCTTTCTGAAATGATCCCGTTTTGGTATAAAAACATTGAGGAAAACGAGGAGGAATTTAAAAAGCTTAGGATAAAATGCTCAGAATTGCTTAAAATAAATCCCTCAATTATTTTTGAAAAAAGCTGAATTTACGATGGTTCTATTTGATGGGTCTCTAATAAATAACCTTGATTGCGGTAGTAACGATAGTGTTCTCGTCCTAGCTGACGTTTATGCTCATTTTGATCAACAATTTCTACTACTCTCTGAAAATTAGAGCAAAACTCAGGTATTTTTGAGGAAAGGTTGATCAGTAGATTCATTTCAATCTCAAACTTGTACTCATAGCCAATGAGCACTGGGGGCTGAATAATTTCTTGAGTACCCACCAAGCTATGGGGAATAAAGCTACCTTGACGAAAAGTCCATAGAAGATCATTTATAACTTGAGCTTGGCGTTGATCTTCTGTCTGAATATAGATTTTTTGGCCTAGGTTGTAGGCTTTCTCAGTTAGCCTACAAGCAAAGTACTCGCAGGCTTGCCCGGTCAGTAAATAGAAATCGACTCTGATCATTAATTATTTATTTTTGGGTACTACTCCAGCTTGAGCGTATTGAATCAGATATTGAGTAAGTAAGGGTACAGGTCGTCCAGTAGCCCCTTTATCTTTACCACTATTCCAAGCAGTGCCAGCAATATCTAAATGGGCCCAAGAAAAATCTTCAGCAAAGCGGGATAGAAAACAGGCGGCGGTAATAGTACCGGCTTCCCGTCCACCTACGTTAGCCATATCGGCAAAATTACTCTTAAGCTGCTGTTGATAATCTTCCCATAAAGGAAGCTGCCAAACAGGATCATTACTCATCTGTCCGGTGGAAAGTAAACTATTAGCAAGATCTTGATCGTTGCTTAATAATCCACTGGCGTGAGCGCCCAAGGCAATGACACAGGCACCTGTAAGGGTAGCGACATCAATAACGATTTTTGGATGATAGTGTTTACTATAGGTGAGAGCATCGCAGAGAATTAAACGCCCTTCGGCATCAGTATTTAGAATCTCAATTGTTTGGCCAGATAAGCTGGTAACAATATCTCCTGGTTTAGTGGCATTTCCATCTGGAAGATTTTCTGTACACGGAACCAGAGCAACCACATTGAGCGATAATTTAAGTTCAGCGCAGGCTTTGATCGTACCCAAAACGCTAGCCCCACCAGACATATCATATTTCATTTCATCCATACTGGCGGCAGGTTTTATCGAGATACCCCCTGAGTCGAAGGTGATCCCTTTACCTATAAGTACAATAGGTTGTTGTTTGCTAGAAGTACCTTTATATTCTAAGCAAATAAATTTAGGGGATTGCTGGCTACCTCGGGCTACTGCAAGTAAAGCACCCATGCCTAATTTTTCCATGTCCTCACGATCAAGGATTTTTACAGTTAGAGATTTATATTCTTTAGCCATTTTGCTAGCTGTATCGGCAAGATAAGTAGGCGTACAGATATTCCCAGGCAGATTAGCTAGATCTCGCGCTAGGCTTACTCCTTTAGCAATTGCCTGACCCCATTGGATTCCTCGCGCTACTGCAGATTGCTGAGTTCGCTGTTCTAGTAAAAAATTAATCTGGCTAAGTGGATATTTTAGTGCTTTCTTTTTACTTTTAGTTTGATCGTAGTAATAGGAAGCGTGCTCCGCTGTTTCAGTCATCAGCCGCGCCCATTGAGATATATCCTCATGTTTGGGCTTTAGTTCAAGTAAGCAGGCCACTACATCGGTAGCTCCGCACTCCTCTAATACTTTAATAATAGTTGACCAACCGTGCCGTAATTTCTTAGATTCAAACTTGTTTTTTTCACCGCAACCCATCAGCATAACCCGCTCAGCTTTTATCCCGGGGAGGGCAAAGAGCAGGAGATTTCGCTCTATTTTGCCGCTGAAATCCCCTTGACTGATGAGTTTAGATAAATAGCCTTCACTTGCTTTATCAATACGCTGAGCAGAAGGAGAAAGCCCTTCATCCTCGTAGATACCCACTATAAGGGCTTGGGTACGTAATTTTTCTGCGGTACCGTTGGTGGTGGTGTAATCCATGATAGCTCCTAAAGGTAGGGTATATTTTATTTTTTTAAAAGCAGCAGCAGACTAGAGATTTTATCTTAGTTTTGATTAATGACTCGTGGCGATCAAATTTAAGGTGTTTATTTAATAGCATTGCAGGTATTTTTGCATAAATGGCCTAAAGCATGTTCAAGTTTTTTATCATTGATCGTTATATCCTTAAAGAATTAAGCCTCAATGTGGCTGGAGCCACTATGATTTTAATGCTTATTTTCGGTGGAATTCGCTTTATTCACTTACTAGGGAAGGCGGCAGAAGGAGCAGTGCCTGGGGAGACTATCTTCGCTCTTGCAGCTTACGAATCAGTGGGGGCTTTAATATTACTTCTACCGCTGGCCGCATTTTTATCCGTGATTCTAGTGTTAGGACGAATGGGTAATGATGGGGAAACCATCGCTTTATTTGCTTGTGGTATAAGCCGGAATCGCTTACTACAAGTAGTATTACTTTTCGGGCTAATTTTAGCGATAGCATCTGGTTTTATTTCCTTATATCTAGCCCCACTAGCATTGGCAAAGGGGTATCGTCTTGAACAACAGGCTTTGTTAGCCGCTGAGACTAGCGGTTTAGTTGCGGGTGGTTTTAAGGAAACTAACAACGGGCAGCGGATATTCTACGCAGAGAGTTTAGCAAAAGATCGGATTTGGATGAAAAATATATTTATTCAGGCACAGCAGCTGGCTCAGAAAATAATTTTCCGAGCAACGGCAGGGCGTTTAAAAACTGATGAGGTTACTGGCGATAAGCACCTGATATTGGAAAATGGCTATCGCTATGATTTAGCTAATGATGGCAGTCGGTTTCGTATTTTTCGCTTTATTCACCATGGTGTATTGATCAAGAAGGGAGGGACACAAGAATTTAAGGTTCGTCATAAAACTATTCCTACCCTAACTCTCTGGGAAATGGGCACGCCTAAAGATATCTCGGAGGTACAATGGAGATTATCCATGCCTATTGCAACTGTATTGCTGGCGATGTTAGCTGTACCCCTTACTCGCCCTGGCCCACGTCAGGGGCGCTATGCAGGATTAGTGCCCGCTATTCTCGCTTATATCATTTATAGCAATACACTAGGGATAGCGCGCAACTGGGTAGAGCGGGGAACCCTTTCTACTTTGCTTGGATTATGGTGGGTTCATGGGATTATGCTTTTAGTCGTGTTAATACTGCTTTGGCCTCAATCTTTGAAGAAGACTTTACATCAATTAAATAGATTCCGGATTTGGATGAGGCGATGAAAATTTTAGATCGCTATATCGCCAAAGCAATTATCAATTATACACTGCTGGTTCTACTAGTACTAATCGCGCTTTACACTTTTTTATCATTTGTCACTGAGCTTGAAGAAGTGGGACGAGGAAATTATAAAGCTTCTGATGCGCTTAATTATACGGTTTACTCCATACCTCAGCATATCTACGACTTACTTCCTGTGGCTAGCTTATTAGGGAGTGTGTTAGGGCTGGGGAATTTAGCGGGTCAAAGCGAGCTGGTGGCGATGAGAACTGCTGGCTTCTCGGTAGAGCGGATTGTTCGTTCTGCACTAACCGCCGGAATAGTTTTTGTAGTGATGACCGTCTTAATAGGAGAGGTAGTGGCACCGCCTGCGGAGCAGGCTGCCAATAAACTTCGTTCCCTTGCTAAAACAGGTCAAATTAGTGAGAAAGCGGAACAAGGTTTCTGGACCCGATCGGGTAATGCATTTAATCATATCGGGCGAGTTTTACCTAATGGGCAATATGCAGATATTGAACTTTTTGAGTTTGATAACCATCATCAGTTACATAGCATTGTTCGAGCAGCCCGCGCAGACTACCATGATGGGGGTTGGTATTTAATAGAGGTTACCCAGCAGATTATCAGCGCCGAGGGGATCATGGTTCGTCGATTGGATAAGGCGCTTTGGAAATCAAAATTAAATCCAGATATATTAGAGATAGTTATGGTTGATCCACAGCAATTATCTGCTTGGGAGTTATATCGTTATATTGATTATTTACAGGAGAATAAACAAGCTACTGAGCGTTATCAACAAGCCTTCTGGAGTAAAATAGTAGCACCTTTTAACACTTTGATTATGATGTTTTTAGCGATTCCCTTTATTTTTGGCCCATTACGTTCAGTGAGTGTAGGGCAGCGAATTTTTATTGGTGCTTTAGTAGGGATTGGTTTTTTTCTGTTTAATCGCTTCTTTAATCGGGTTGGCGTAGTATTTGAGCTACCTTTAATTTTAAGTGCTACTTTCCCTTCATTTCTTAGCCTAAGTATTGGAGTGGTTATGTTGCGCCGGGTGTATTAGTTTTTGAGATAAGGGTTAATTCAGTCTTTGAAAAGCGATCATGCCAAGCTTTTTTTTCTTTATCGATGAGAATCCACCAAAAGCCGGCACCTAAGAGGACCCATGAGATTAAAGCAAGCCCAAAGCGAAATAGTGCTTGGAGCCAAGTAATCGTACCACCATTAGGCTGCTGGACTTTAAGATGCCAAGCGCGCATCCCCAGAGTTTGTCCACCATGAGTCCAGAATCCTCCAAAAAAAATAAAAGCAATGAGCAAAAGATAAAGGCGGTAGAGTATATTGCCGGCGGCAATGGCTTTGCCTCCTGTTAATGGCAATATAAGGATAGTAAACACAAACCATGTAGCCGCCAGTAATAATCCGTCATAGAAAATCGCTCCAAGACGACGGAACAATCCGGGGGTAAATGATGTTTGATGGTTGGTAGCTTTCATATGAGTACAGTATCATGCCCATTGATAAGAAAATTGTCCAGATATTAAATATATAATAAATATGCTACAGTTATATGGCCAGTCGGCCTTATCTTCTTTTCAGCTTCAAAGACTGCGCGCTCGATTGTCTGCTATAAAGCTAGAAGTGACTGTTATTGAAGCCAATAATATTTACTTTGTAGATCTAAGCCGGCTCCTTACCTTGAAAGAGATAAGAGCGCTAGAGCATCTTATGGAGGCTAGCGCCGATCCCATTCAAAGAGATATTGAGGAGAGTAACCAACTGCTGGTTGTGCCTCGCTTAGGGACTATTTCCCCTTGGTCAAGCAAGGCTACCGATATTGCCCATCTTTGTGGTTTACAAGCTATCAAGCGATTGGAAAAAGGAATAGTTTATCGATTCCAGATGGATAAAGAGGGCTTTCTTTCAGCTGCTGAACGGAAAATCCTTGTGTCTTTGATCCATGATCCTATGACGGAAAAAGTGCTTGATCAGATGAATGAAGCTCAACGTCTTTTTTATCAGCAGGAGCCTACCCCTTTGGCTATCGTAGATATCTTGAGCGATGATGGAGCGGCTTTAATCCAAGCTAACCATCAAATGGGATTAGCTTTAGCTGAAAATGAGATGAGTTATTTGTTAGAAAGTTTCCGCGCTTTAGGACGTAACCCTACTGACGTGGAATTGATGATGTTTGCCCAAGCCAACTCCGAGCATTGCCGTCACAAAATTTTTAATGCGTGCTGGATTGTAGATGGTGAGACGCAGGAATATAGTTTATTGGACATGATTCGTCATACCTATAAATGCCATCCAGAGAATATCCTCTCGGCTTATCGAGATAATGCTGCTGTTATTGCTGGATCTAAAGTACCTCATTTTATGACTGGGGTAGCGGGTACTCCAAACTATAGTTACTGGGAAGAGGCACGCCATTTGCTCATAAAAGTGGAAACCCATAATCATCCGACGGCCATTGCTCCTTTTGCAGGAGCTGCTACTGGGGCTGGGGGTGAAATTAGGGATGAGGGGGCAACTGGGCGCGGAGGGAAACCAAAAGCAGGACTCGTTGGATTTACAGTTTCTAATCTTCGTATTCCTGATTTCGAGCAGCCTTGGGAAGGTAATTATGGTAAGCCTCACTGGATTGCTTCAGCGCTAGATATCATTATCACAGCACCTATTGGGGCTGCTGCATTTAACAATGAATTTGGACGGCCTAATCTGTGTGGCTATTTTCGCACCTATGAAGAACAAGTACTTGGCCCTAACGGCTGGGAACTGCGAGGCTACCATAAGCCGATTATGATTGCGGGTGGCTTAGGTAATATTCGCTCTGAGCAGGTAAAAAAAGAGGCTTTATCATCGGGTACTTCTTTGGTGGTTATAGGAGGACCGGCGATGTTGATTGGGCTAGGAGGGGGGGCCGCCTCTAGTTTAGCTTCCGGAGAAAGTGAGGAAGTATTAGATTTCGCATCAGTACAGCGAAGCAACCCAGAGATGCAGCGTCGCTGCCAAGAGGTGATTGATCGTTGTGCGGCGCTCACAGAGGATAACCCCATTCTTTCTATCCATGATGTTGGTGCTGGAGGGCTTTCCAATGCTTTACCAGAGCTAGTGCATGATAGTCACCAAGGAGGATGGTTTAAACTGCGTGCTATTCCCAATGATGAGACGGGTCTTTCGCCTATGGAGATCTGGTGTAATGAAGCTCAAGAGCGCTATGTTTTGGCGATTGATCGAAATCGTTTGGCCTTATTCCAAGCCTTGTGTGAGCGGGAACGATGCCCTTGGGCGGTAGTGGGTGAAGTGGCTGATAAAGCCCAGCTAGTCGTCGAAGATAGTTATTTTAATAACTTGCCAATAGAGATTCCTATGGATCTTCTCTTTGGTAATCCTCCAAAGCTGCTTAAACAAGTTCAAAGCCTATTTTTTCAGCCACCAGTATTTAAATACAAAGATATTTCACTATCACAGGCTGCAGAGCGAATACTACGTTTACCTGCAGTAGCCAGTAAGGGGTTTTTGATTACTATCGGTGATCGTTCCATCACCGGCCTAGTGGTTAGGGATCAAATGGTAGGTTCTTGGCAGGTTCCGGTAGCAGATTGCGCGGTCACTTTATCCAGCTATTGCGCTTATGCGGGTGAAGCGATGGCTATGGGAGAGCGGCCTGCTATTGCCCTTATTCATCCCGCAGCTTCAGGGCGTATGGCTATTGGGGAGGCGATTACTAATATTGCCAGTGCCCGCATTCAATCTTTAAAAGAGATAAAGTTATCAGCGAACTGGATGGCAGCCTGCGGCCATCCCCATGAAGATTGGGCTTTACTAGATACAGTAAAAGCTGTAGCAATGGATTTTTGCCCGCAGCTAGGGATTACTATTCCTGTGGGGAAAGACTCTCTATCCATGAAGACAGTTTGGAAAGAGAGCGATGAAGAGCGGGTAATGCGGGCTCCTTTGTCTTTGATTATTAGCTCTTTCGCTCCAGTGCTTGATGTTCGTCAATCATTGACTCCTCAATTACGCACTGATGTAGGTGAGACTACCTTAATTTTTATTGATTTAGGTCAAGGTAAAAATCGTCTTGGCGGAACGGCTTTTGCTCAAGTTTATAATCAGCTTGGCCATTGCCCTCCTGATGTTGATGATCCTCAGCTATTGATTCAATTTTTCTCCGCTATTCAGGAGCTTAATACTTATGGTTTGCTATTAGCCTACCATGATCGCTCTGATGGTGGGTTATTTGTAACGCTTTGCGAGATGGCTTTTGCTGCTCATTGTGGCATTCGGGTACAGCTAGACGCTTTAGGTGCGGATGATCTTTTAGCGGCGCTTTTTAATGAAGAGCTTGGGGCGATAATTCAAGTGCGAAGCTGCGATGAGCAACGGGTGCTTATCCGTTTTCGTGAGGCTGATCTAGGGAGTTACTGTTACGCCATAGGTAGTTTAGATCCTCAAGATCAGATTTGTTTTTCTTTCCATGGCCGAAAAGTGCTAGAAGAGAGCCGAATTTATTATCAACGGCTATGGTCAGAGACCAGCTATCGATTACAGTCCCTACGGGATAATCCTGAGTGCGCTCAGCAGGAATTTGATGCCCTGCTAGATCACCGCAACCCAGGTTTGAATGCTGCTCTTACTTTTGATCCCGCAGAGAATATTGCGGCACCTTTTATTGTAGCCGGTGCTCGCCCTTTAGTCGCAATTTTAAGAGAACAAGGAGTCAATGGCCATATCGAAATGGCGGCTGCTTTTGATCGGGCAGGTTTTATGGCTGTTGATGTCCATATGAGTGATATTTTAGCTAAGCGTGTAAGTTTAGCTGATTTTAAAGGCTTGGTGGCTTGCGGTGGATTTTCCTATGGGGATGTACTGGGAGCCGGCCGTGGTTGGGCAAACACTATCTTGATGAATTCGCTTGCTTACGATGAGTTTGCTAGTTTTTTCTCTCGTCAGGATAGTTTTGCTCTAGGGGTATGTAATGGTTGTCAAATGTTTTCCAACCTGCGAGACCTGATTCCAGGTACTGTCTTATGGCCAATATTTATAGCTAATAAGTCAGGGCAATTTGAGGCGCGCTTAGTAATGGTGGAGGTATTAGACTCTCCTTCTCTATTTTTACAGGGTATGCAAGGTTCCCATATCCCTATTGTGGTTGCTCATGGAGAAGGACAGGCGTATTTCTCTAAGGGTAAATCTATAGAAGATATTTTAACTTCTCGGATGATAGCGCTGCGTTTTATTGATAATTATGGTCAGTCTACTGAGTATTACCCCTTTAACCCTAATGGTTCCCTTGGAGGGGTTACTGGCCTTACTAACGATGATGGCCGTTTTACTATCATGATGCCCCATCCTGAGCGGGTATGTTTAAGTATTCAGCACTCTTGGCATCCCCAAGATTGGAGTGAGGAGGGTCCGTGGTTACGGATGTTTCGCAATGCTCGCTACTGGGTGGGTTAAAGGACTATTTAGATCGCCTAAGTAACACGTAAACAGCACCTGTGCCACCGTCTGTGGATAGGGCTGAGCAAAAAGCCAGCACGTCTCCCCGCTGCTGAAGCCAACTATTGACTTTCCTTTTCAGGATAGGCTCTTTGTGATAAGATCCCCGCCCTTTCCCATGGATAATGCGTACGCTGCGAATATTCCTTTTTTCACATTCACCCAAGAAGCTAGCAAGTGCATAGCGCGCTGTGGGAACATTCATACCATGTAAATCTAACTCAGCAGAGATGCTAAATTTTCCTTGGCGCAAGTGGTGTAATAAGCGCTTTTGTAACTCAGGCCGAAGATAGAGAAGTTCATCGCCTGTTTCTATTTCTGCTGATTGAAATACATCGGACATCATATCTTGAATGACTAAGCAATCATCTAATTGCCGTTGTTTAGGTATAGGGGGTAGGTGCCGGTGAAAGGGTAGGATTTTATCCTGTTTTAGCGGTAACACATCTCTTACTGCGTCTTGAAATAGCGCTCTGTCATTAGCAGAGATGGGCCTTTTTTTAGAGATCATGAATAGAATTGAGTATTACTATATTTAACATCTAGCTATATACTAGCTTCTGCTTTTAGGTCAATGTAGTATTTTATCAATTTGAGTACAAATCTGGGAGAAACTAATGTTGGTCGCCTATCTAATCCCACCTCTATTAGGGGGGCTAGGGCTTTATGCTGCATACCGTTTGTTTAAGATAATCATGGGGCGGTTTGGTGGCGAGGGTCAAATTGCTGAAATCGCGGAGCAAATTCAGCTCGGAGCAATGGTATTTCTTAGGCGCGAATATATCATTTTGGGGATTTTTTCTGCCATTGTCCTAGTGCTTTTCTATATTTATTTGGGTTTAAGTACAGCTTTTGCTTTTTTTGCGGGAGCGCTATGCTCTGCAATAGCGGGTTACGCGGGTATGTATGCAGCGACTAGAGCCAATGTGCGTACTACCCTAGCGGCTCATCAAGAGGGAGCAGCTACTGCTTTAACCATTGCTTTCTTTGGTGGTTCTATTATGGGTCTGACAGTGGCCTCTATGGGACTTTTAGGGCTGGGTATTCTCTATCTTTTGTTCGGCGGTAATCCGGAAACGGCCCATGTCATTCATGGATTTGGGGTAGGGGCTTCCTCAGTGGCTTTATTCTCCCGTGTAGGCGGGGGTATCTATACGAAGAGTGCCGATGTAGGGGCGGATTTGGTAGGTAAAATTGAAGCTGGAATCCCAGAAGATGATCCGCGTAATCCAGGAGTCATTGCGGATAATGTAGGGGATAATGTAGGCGATGTCGCCGGTATGGGATCTGATATTTTCGAATCCTATTGCGGAGCCATGATTGCTGTTATTGCGATTGGGGCAACCCTAACCCTTCCAGAGATTAAGCAACTAGGAGGTAATCAAGGTGGATTAATGTTTCTTCCCTTAGCGTTATCTTCTGCTGGGCTGTTATGTTCAATGGGGGGAATATTTCTAGTTCATCATTTCTCTGGTAAATCTCCACAGGTAGCCCTGCGTTTTGGCACTATGGGTGCCTCTATTTCGTTTATTTTAGTGGCGTACTTAGTTATCTTGATTGATGGCGTAAATACTCAAGTATGGACTGCTGTTATTGCGGGCGCGATTGGTGGAATCATTATTGGGTTGGTGACAGAATATTATACAAATGGGGCGCCAGTCCGTAAGATTGCGCATTCCGGAGAAACAGGGCCGGCTACAGTCATTATTTCAGGATTATCTGTTGGTATGCAGTCGGTAGCAGTGCCTTTATTGACAATTGCTGGGATTATTTTCTTTGCTAGTCAGGCTGCTGGTCTCTATGGGGTGGGAATTGCTGCTGTAGGTATGTTAGCGACTGTAGGTATTACTATGGCTATTGACGCTTACGGACCTGTTGCGGATAATGCCGGCGGTATTGCGGAGATGGCAAACATGGGACCAGAAACTAGAAAGATTACCGATTCTCTAGATGAGTTAGGTAATACAACCGCAGCTATTGGGAAAGGATTTGCTATTGGTGCGGCAGCCTTAGCAGCACTCACCATTATTACCGCTTATGTCCATACTGTGGGTAATAAAAACCCCGAGTTTTTGTTAAACCTTAATGACCCGCAAGTGCTGATAGGTATGTTTATTGGGGGCATTATTCCATTTCTCATTGGCGCTATTACCATGACTGCTGTAGGTGATGCGGCCTTTGATATGATAAAAGAGATTCGCCGCCAATTTAAAGAAATACCTGGGCTTTTAGAAGGTAGCGGAAAACCTGATACCGCTCGTTGCATAGATATTGCGACTACAGCTGCTTTGAAGCGAATGATTTTTCCCGGAGTGATAGCCATGTCTGCCCCGATTATTGTTGGCTTTGGGTTAGGGCCTGAAGCTTTAGGGGGCATGCTAGGGGGCGCTCTATTAGGTTGTGTGTTGTTAGCGTTGACAATGGCCAATGCTGGAGGGGCTTGGGATAATGCGAAGAAATTTGTAGAAAAAGGCAATTTAGGCGGTAAAGGATCGGATGTCCATAAAGCCTGCGTAGTAGGTGATACTGTAGGAGATCCCTTTAAGGATACTTCAGGCCCTTCTATGAATATCCTGATTAATGTGATGGCTATTGTCAGTCTGACAATAGCTCCTTTGCTATAATATAAAAGTTAATACTTAGTAAGGATAGAGAGAATATTTTGCCGGAGTAGCTCAGTTGGTAGAGCAGGGCATTCGTAATGCCAAGGTCGTAGGTTCGACTCCTATCTCCGGCACCACTTGAAGTGAGAAGGGCAACCCAAGTGGGCTGCCCTTTTTACTCCCTTCCTCGATGTGCGTGGATAGGAGTTCGTTCAAACGATAACGATACGCTGGAACAGGTTCGGCGGCAGCAAGGTCTTGCGCGACTCGGCGTGCCGGTCGAACTCAATCATATCGTATCCGGCTCGGTCGAATGGATAACCCACTGATATTGCATAGCGGTCTTGGATGTCAAGCAATCTGCAATGTACCTTCAAATGGACGGATTCATGCAGGCGTTGACGCCTCCAAGCAAAAAAAGCCAGCCCCACCAGACCGGTGCCGAGCAGCAGCACCGAGGATGGCTCGGGTGCGGACACGATGGGGCTTGGGCTTGCTGCAAAGCCGATCGTGTTGCCGTTCGCTGCGGCGGTATAGAACCCCACGATATGGCCAGAATCGTTGATGCCGTTGGCGGTTACCGATGTTGACCCGAAGGGATCTAGCGTTGTGAAAGCGCCACCACGATCAAGGAAACCGAGCGTATTGCCGTTCGCTGCGGTATAAGTCCCGACGATATTACCCATATTGTTGATCCCGAGGGCCTGCGTGGATGTGGACCCTGGAAACTGGAAGGATGAGATATTGCCACCTGTATCTATGAAACCCGAGAAATTGCCGGCGGCATTCTGGTAAAAACCGACCACCGTGCCGGCGTTGTTCACGCCGGTTGCTTGGCTGTTAAAGTTCGCTGGCAGCAAGGCGTTGACGTTAGTAAGTTTCCCGTCGCCGAAGGTGAAGGCCTGCTGGTGCGTCAATCCAGCGGGATCGGTGGACGAATAGCCGGCGATCTCATTGCCGGACTGGTTGATGCCAAGCAATTGATTGAACACAAAGCCAGGCTGATTGATGGTGGTGAATGCGCCGCCAGCTATCTTTTCAAAGCCGCTGGTGGTTCCAACCGCCGGATTGGTGACATAAAACCCCACGGTATCCCCCGCGCCGTCAATACCGACCACTTGGGTAAAGAATGTGGAGGGCGGCGGGGAGGAATTGGGGAAGTTCTCCCGCATGAAATTGCCCGGAGCGAACGGCGCGGCTGTCTGGAATCCATCAAAGTTCGTTGCATTCCCATAGCCGACGATGGCATTGCTGTTGTTAATCCCAAGCGCCTGCGTGAAGGTTGGGTTTGCGGGATCGACGATGTTGGTGATCCTGGTTATGCTGAACGATGTGGGTGTCGCGTACGCGGTGTCCGCCGCAACTGCCAGCAGCCCGCTTAAACCAAGCACGGTTATAATTTTTTTTCTGTTCATATCTTTAATCCTCTTCATAATAGACGTGAACTAGTCATGTTCTTTATCGCCCCAAAAACTATTGCCGTAGACGGTGCTAGCGGACGTTTTCCCTCTACACCTGTGCCAGACGTTTGTCAAGACGCAGATCTATTCTCTTTGTGCAAGTTATAAGTGTCCCCTTTTTTGAAGATGAGGAGACGGGCATGGAGATGGGGATGTCGCAGCGTGAGGTGGAACGGGTCGGCGTGATCGCCGAGGTACTGGGGTGGGGCTGTTGTGCTGGCAGGTCAAGCGGCTAGTACGTAACTGGTATGCGGAGGTGGATGCTAAGGTTGTGTAGAAGCTCACAATTCAGTGTGTCAAGCTCGGCCTGCAAGCGCGCGCCCGACACCGTCGAGCGGTATTCGTTTATCAGCTGGGAAGGTGCGTACCTTGGCGCTCATGAAGCGTCATACAAGGGGCGACCGTATGATTCGGATGAAACTACTGTACGTTAAGGATTCGGAATGCGCCCTGACGCTGTATTGCTGGCTGCCTAATGTGCTTAGCGTACGATTTCGTGAGGTGCCTCCTATTTAAACAAGTAAAATAGGATCTAGGTTTTTCTAAAAATTTAAAAAGCGAACTGTAATCGCGACATAAGCAGTCGTTCTGTTGGCATATCTCTAGAAGTCGCTCCACCCCAGAAATACGCTTCTTCATACTCTAGCATCACTTTTGTTCTGCGCATGAGGTACCAGTTAATACCTACCGCCCAAGCTTTAACGCTGTGGGCATTTTTAGTTGGATTGGCAAATACTGGGAAAGCGTTTGAATCTATATAGAATTCATTATAGCGGGCCTTGATCTCTAATGCGCCCCAGGCTCCTCGAGTAGGATCAAATTTTCTCTGAGGTGTGACTCCTTCGTAAGAGGGATTCTCTCCAGTGATTACATAGGAAGAGGCCAGCTGCCAAGCTTGATTGTGTATAGTGTTTAGATCAGATTTTTTTTGGACTTCTTGGGAATTATAGGCATATTCTCCCAATAGGCTGAAAGATTTCCAAGAGTAGTATAGCTGTGGTGAGATGATAAGGCGCTCTCCAGCGGCCATAACGTCTTTGTCATAGGTGAAAAAATTGATTACTCCCTCTCCTCCATTAGGGATTTTAAATTTAGCCAGCTTTCCTTGAGTGCTTCCATAGCTGCTTCCAACGCCAATTCCAAGACCCCTAAGCCAGCTTATTGAGTGATTAAGAAAAGGATGGGTGAAAATCCTAGCATCAAACTCCTTGCCACTGTTTTGGTCGATGTCGGTGGTGTTGGTATTATCCGGCGCACCGGTAAAGAATGTGCCGATTTGGTAAGTGAGTCGTTTTAATAGCATATCGCCATATAGCTGTATGCCAATATCTCGATTGGGAATTAGATTACTGGGTAAGCCTCGTTCCATAAATAAAGTATCTTGAGCTGACTGTAATCTCTCAAGCCCTACAGGTGGTTTGAATTTGCCGATTTGTATTTGGAACTGCGGCCAGTAATTAAAGGTTAGGTAATCATCAAGTAGATAGTTTGTTTTTCCTTGCCCAAAATCTGGCATAAATTTGAATTCAATGTGCCGGAACAAGGTGCCTCTGATGATGGGTCGGACGCGCCTGAACTCTAAGATATTTGGGGTATTGTTATCAAAGAAGAAACGGCCATCTGTCTGAAAATTAAGACCTAGCTTGATTTCAAAGGCATGGTCAGTGGATCGTAAGAAGAATCCGCTATTCTCCTCAAAACCAATAGTGGGTGTTTTCTGTATTTTTTGCTGGATGGGTTCTTGTTTAGCTTTTTGAGATTGTTCTGTAATCTGGTTTTTTTGTATTTCTTTTTTTGGATAACCGCCTAAAGATTGAGTTTCAGCCCAGGACGTTTTATTTATAAGTAGAATGAATATAGCTGATACTTGAAAGCTTTTTATCATCGCCTTGAAAGTGAAATACTTAAGGTATTTGTGGTCGATAGTGATTTTCTTCAATTGGCCGAGAGACATATCAAGCTCCTTGAGAATTCAGGATTTACAGTCTTTCGGTATTGTTTTATATGAAATTTATATATAAATAAAAATTATTATTTTATATTTAAATATAAAATAATATTATATAGAGGATGGCTATTTCTTTGCTAAGATTGGAAGGGTATGGTCAAGAAATAAATTACTTACTATGAATGGGCTGAAAGATATCTAGTAGCCTGATTAATCTTAGTTTTTTAGGCGGGATTTGTTCTCTAGTTTTTATTAGAATTATTTAAAAAAAGTAATACTTACTGTTTTATAAGATGTCTTATACTTTTGGCTTCTATAGAGTAGAAGAGCAGATAGGTAAGGTAATAAGCGACTGTAGTTTATAGCTACTTTTTATAGAAAGGCTAATATGAGTTGGTGTCAATTCACAGTAGGGGCTATAGCAGGTGAAGTATTTTTGTTTTTTTACCCTAGCGTTTTTGGTAATTGGAATACTGATTAGGAAAGAGGATAGTTAGAAATTTAAAAAGCAAACTGTAATCGTGCCATAATCAGTCGCTCTGAGGGCATATCTCCAGTGATGGCCCCCCCTTTAAAATATCCCTGTTGATATTCTAGCTCAGTTTCAATATTGGGAGTTAAGTACCAATTAATACCTACTGTCCATGATTTGGCGCTGTGGGCGCTTTTAATTGGATTAGCAAATACTGGGAAAGCGCCTCGATCTATATAGAGTTCATCATAACGGGCTTTGATTTCGAATGCCCCCCAAGCTCCTTGAGCTGGGTTAATTGATTGCCGTGGCCTTACCCTTTTAAGATAAACAGTTTTCTCTCCAGTAAGCACATAGGAGGCTGCTAGCTGCCAAGCTCGATAACCTATAGTACCTAAATTATTTTTGCTTTGTACTTCCCGTGAGCTATAAATATAATCCCCCAATAGGCGGAAAGATTTCCAAGTGTAGTATAGTTGCGGTGTGATTATATAGCGCTCGCCAGCGGATATAACGCCTTTGTTATAAGTGAAAAAATTAATGCCACCCACACCTTGGGAAGGAATTCGAAGACTAGAGAGCGCTCCTCGAATATCCCCATAGCTACCTGCGATCCCGACTCCTAGCCCTTTTAGCCAGTTTGTTGAGTGATTAATGAATGGATGACTAAATACCCGAGCAATAAAATCTATGCCGTCTGCTTCCTCAAGGTCAGTGACAGGGGTATTGTCCCGCGCTCCCCTAAAGAGGCCAAGATGATACTCTAGGCGATTTTCCAGCGCATCACCATAAAACTGAGCGCCGATATTTCGGTTATAAACCAGATCACTGGGTAAGCCTCGTTCTATAAATAAAGTCTCTGAGGCAGGTTGTTGCATTTCTAGCCCCAAAGGGGGTCTGAACTTACCTGCTTGTATCCGGAATTGTGGCCAGTAATTAAATCCTAGATAACCATCAGCAAATATTTTTCGATTTTGCCCAACATCTGGTGCAAGCCTAAAGTTAAAGTATCGGAATAAAATTCCTTCAATAATAGGGCGAGCACGTCTGAGCTCTTCAAGATTGGGAGTATTGTGATCTAAGAAGAATCGACCGTCCATCTCAAGGGTAATACCGAATCTAACTTTAAAGGCCTCGTCAGCTGAGCGTATTACAATGCCATTTTCTCCTACGCTTATAGTTGAAGTTTTTGGGGTTGATTGTTGGGTAGATTCTCGATAAGGTTTTTTAATTTGCTCTTTAGTTTGATTTTTTTGCGCTTTTTCTTTTAAGTGCTCTTCTATGAATAGATCTCTAGACCAAGATACTTTGCTCACAGATAGAATGAACACAACTAGCCATTGAAATTTTTTCATCCTTGTCATAGGAACAGAATCTTTAAAGAGATTGTAGTAAGTTGTAAATCTTATATCGGGTATTGGCATGAATTTCTAAAATCTAAAAATTTAGAAATCAGCCTTATCTTTATTTAATATAAAAACAAATAATAATTATTTGTTTTTATATTAAATAATATGCTGATTGAATGGCGGTTTCATTGCTAAAATGACTGAATCCAAATGGAATAGTTTTTATCTCTATGGCCCATGATAAGTAGGGATTCAGTGTATATTGTTTTAATTGGGAGCTGGATAGCAATCATTTAGAAAATTAGTGAGATAGGCAATAAATCAGATGGAAAAATCTAAAGAAAAATATGAAGAGTTTTTAAGTTTTGCAAAAGAACTGACTAAAAGAAGCAATCTACATCGTTTAGTTATTTATAAATCTAATAGTAAGGTTTTTATGGAGGTACCACTAACCGCAGGTGCTGTCGCAGGTGGGATGTTTTTATTTTTTACTCCAACCTTATTAGCAATTGGAGCTTTGGTTGCCTTATTTAAACAAATGAGGGTAGAGATTGCCAGAGGTGATGATGACGAGTAGGCTATATTTTAAAATACAGGTAATTAGTTATGGATAAGATCCAAGTTTTTCTTACTAAATCTGCACTTTATCATGGGGCAGCGGAGTACTGGGGTAAAATTGCGAGGCTTGCTATCGAGCAAAGAGGGGCTTTCCATGTTGCCTTAGCAGGAGGCAATACCCCAAAGGGTTTATATCAATTGCTAGCAAGTGAGCCTTATGTGAGTCAAATAGACTGGAAGCGGGTTTATATCTACTTTGGGGATGAGCGTTACGTACCCATGGATCATCCCGATAGTAATTATCGTATGGCGCGAGAGTCTCTACTTGATTTAGTTCCTATCCCGCCACAGCAGATCTTGAGAATACAAACAGAATACCCAGATCCGAAGCTAGCGGCAGATAGCTATACGCAAATGTTAAAATCTTCCTTACCTGAAGGTGAGCATTTTGACCTTGTGCTGTTAGGAGTGGGTTCTGATGGTCATACGGCTTCATTGTTTCCTGGAACTTCCATATTAACGGAACGTAATCGCTTGGTGGCCGAAGTTTATGTAGAAAAATTAAATACTTGGCGCGTTAGTATTACCTATCCTGTAATTGAGAAGGCTCGCCAAGTTTTATTCCTTGTTGCGGGTATTGATAAGGCACCGGTAATTGCTTGTATATTATCCGAACCGCAAGGTAGAGATTTTCCAGCACAACGATTGCAGGCTGAAGGAGAGGTTCACTGGTACCTAGATACAGATGCAGCTCATGAGTGGGAGCACCAGAAATGAAAGTATTGGCGGCTGATATTGGGGGTACAAAGACCCTACTTCAGGTTGTAGATTGGCCGATAGGGATGGGTGATCGACGCGTTCTTGCAGACCGGCGTTATTCTAGTCGTGATTATTCAAGTTTTGATGATCTATTGCAGGTGTTTTTAGCTGAAATAGATAGAACAGTGGCTAATAGTTTGGCTAGCGCTTGTTTTGGTGTAGCAGGACCCATAGTAAAAGGGATAGCCAAAGCTACTAATCTTCCTTGGCAACTAGATTCAGATCACTTACAACAACAGTTTAATTTACCTCAGATAGCTTTGATCAATGATTTTCAGGCGCAAGGTTATGGTATTGAGTGCCTAAAACCAGATGATTTTGCCGTACTGCAGCTGGGGGAATCAGAGCAAAAAGCCCCTCAAGCCCTTATTGGCGCGGGTACAGGTCTTGGACAGGCATTATTAGTATGGCGAGAGGATTTAGAGCGTTATCAGGTTTTACCTACTGAAGGAGGTCATGTAGACTTTGCCCCTATGGGGGAGATGCAAATTGAATTACTGCGCTATCTTTCCCATAGCTTGGAGCATGTTTCTTATGAACATTTATTATCAGGTAATGGGCTAGTGAATATTTATCATTTTCTTAAAGAAAATGGTAAGGTAACTGAAAATCCTGCGCTAAGAATGGCCATAAATGAAAGCGATGATCCCCCGGCAGCAATTAGTAACTTTGCTTTGGAACGTGTAGATCCCTTGGCTAATCAAGCATTAAATTTATTTGCGCAAATCTATGGTGCACAAGCAGGTAATTTAGCGCTAACAAGTCTATCTCGGGGTGGAGTGTTTATAGGGGGCGGGATAGCACCAAAAATACTTAAACGATTACAAGGAGGCGATTTTATGAAAGCCTTTTTAAATAAAGGGCGATTGTCTGCTCTCTTACAGCAGATCCCAGTTAAAGTTATTCTAGAGCCAAAAGTTGGCTTATGGGGAGCTGCTCTAGTGGCAATGAGGTTAGCTCATGGAAAATCATAAGCTTATTATTTCAAATAATCCTCACTCTATGGAGAAGGTTACCCCTTACAAAATTACAGTGGAAGTGGAAACTGCTTTTATTGAGGAGCAATCCGATTCAGCGGCAGCTCGCTATGTATTTGCTTATACAATTACAATTCGTAATCAAGGAACTGTTGCTGTTACATTATTGGCTCGGCATTGGATAATTACTAATGGAGAAGGGCAGATAAGAGAGGTTCGAGGCCCAGGTGTCGTGGGAGAGCAGCCTCACCTTAAACCAGGTGAGCAATTTTGCTATACCAGTGGGGCTATGATTGAGACTCCAGTGGGCACTATGCAGGGTAGTTACAGCATGGTGACTGAAGATGGGGTGGCTTTTGAGGCTGAGATTGCTGCTTTCTCTTTAGCAATGCCAGGTTGTCTACATTGAGTTTATTATAGATTTAGCGTAATAATTAATGGCTGTCTATGCAATTGGTGATATTCAGGGATGTTATGCTGAGTTACAGCAGTTATTAGAGCAAATTCATTTTGATGTTAAGAAAGATCAGCTTTGGATGACTGGCGATCTAGTGAATCGAGGCCCTCAATCATTAGCGGTACTGCGTTTTATTTATAGCTTAGGAGATCGGGTTGTTAGTGTACTAGGAAATCATGATCTTCATTTATTAGCAGTAGCAGCTGGTGTTAGGGATCTTTTCCCAGAAGACACCTTGGCTCCTATTTTAGCAGCACCAGATCGGGAAGAGCTTATTACTTGGTTACGTTATCGCCCCTTATTCTATCAAGATCCTCTGCTAGGAGTTACGTTGATTCATGCGGGTTTACCTCCCCAATGGGATATAACCACTGCAGAGGCCTGTGCTAGTGAGCTAGAAGCCGTATTGCAAGGCCCAGGTTGGCAGAATTTTTTAGCTCATATGTATGGGGATAAGCCAGATAATTGGTGTGATAGCTTAGAAGGATGGGATCGTCTGCGGCTGATTGCGAATTGTTTAACTCGGTTGCGGTATTGTAATACTAAAGGACAGCTTAAGCTTAAAATTAAAGGATCTCCGGAAGTTAAAACCAAAGAATTAATCCCTTGGTTTGAAATGCCTGATAGAGCAAGCCGTGGCTCGCGTATTATCTTTGGCCATTGGGCTACATTGGGGGTAGGGGCTTATGACGACTCTGTTTTTGCTTTGGATGGCGGTTGCGTTTGGGGCGGACAGTTGGTGGCCTTGCGTTTAGATGATGAAAATCCTCAATGGTTTGCCGTGAATTGCCGAGGACATAGCCGACCGACTATATAAGGTAAGCGGTTTCTCTATTGTGTTTTTTGTCCAAGCATTGTATTTTTGATGATTACGAAGCTTTACCTACCTCTGTTGCTCCAGGTACTTGAATAAGCTTACCAGATTTTACGTCGTAGATATAACCATAAATGGGAATATAAGCAGGTACTAGAGGATGATAGCGAATACGCTGTATATCTTCAATCACGCTTTCTGCTTGATTATTGATAGTGAGCCAGTTGATGTATTTTCCTTCTGAGCTACCTGGCCCAGGTCCTATATCTCGCCAACCACTTGCTTCGAGTGCTGCAGTTTTTAGGCTACTGGATAAAAGGTTATTCATAATTTTATTGGTGAATGTTTCCATCCCACAATCTGTATGATGAATGATAAACCATTCGCAAGTACCTAAAAGTTTATAGGAGATTACTAGAGAGCGGATGGCATCGTCAGTAGCTCTACCGCCAGCGTTACGAATAACATGAGCATCTCCTTCGGCTAAACCCGCGTATTTTGCCGGATCAAGACGGGCATCCATACAAGTGAGAATTGCAAAATGCCGTCCTGGTGGCATTGGTAAATGAGCTTTATCACCAAATTTTGTAGCATACGTATGATTAGCTGCTAAAACCTCTTCTAAGATTTTACTCATTTACCTTTCTCCTATTTTTACTAAATCTTAAGTTTTGCGAAATAGTTTATGTCTTTAATTTATTATAGTCAATTTATTTTTAAATTCTCTAGTGTACGAAATTAAGGAGGTTACTATATAAAAAGGGTTAATTAGAAGAAGAGCCGGTTTGGATGATAGTATGGGTATGTATTATTGTTTTTATTTTTGCCAAGGTAGTACTATCTAGCAAAGGTTGGATTTTAGAAGCAATATTGGTAAACGGTCCATTATTAATAGGGGTCGTTTGTGTCAAATTATCTGCACTACTTATTCGGGCTCCAGTTGATATTGATATTGGTAGACTAGTACCATCGAGTTGATCCACAATACCCTGTGGGTTATCGGCAGTATTAGCTAAAGTGTATATTCCAGTCAGGCGATTTAAACCCTCTATAAAGATAAATACCTACGCGATATTGAGGTGATTGGAGGAGTTGCTGGGTGATGATTAAATATAAATCTGGATCAGCGGTCTGTTGGATCAAGAAGAGATCACCGGCAAAGATATTATTGGTATGAAATATGCCTGTCAAGCTGCCACTGCTGCTATCTAAAGTAACAGAACTCATAATACCCCCCCAATCTGGTTTAATCCCCCGATATTAACTTTAATTGAGGGAGACTGGTAATTCATCGCCCAAGTGCCTTCTAATTTTTCAACACCTTTCCCGTAATTAAAATTAAACGGCTTGATAGGTCTTTGCTTTCCGTCTATAGTAACGTGCCCATGCCCCAGACTAGAGAAGCTTAGAATGAGCTGTTTTCCACTATTATGGGTTTGCGGGGTTTGATTAGGGCAACTTGGACAGGCACCTCCTATTGATTTCATGAGATCAATAGTCAATGTGTGGCTACCATCAGACTCTGATGAGGTAGCAGGAATCTTAACCGATCCGGTAAACCAAGTGGGGTTACCGTTTTCATCATAGGCCAGCATAACCATAAATAGCACATTGTTTTGTGTGTTAATACTATAGCTGGTACCTGAATCTTACGGGTTCCATCACAAGCCGTTCTCAGGGATAGTACTATACTAGGAAAGGTAGGAGCAGGTGGAGGGGATGTGGTGGTTTGTGCTTGGAGTAAGGGGGTAAATAATAGTACTGCAAAAGAAAGTGTTTTATTGGTTACTTTTTTCATCGCTACACCTCTCTTTATATAAATCCTCTTAAGGTCATAGATGGCTAATAACGGGCAGGTAGCCGAGATACCGTGTTTAAATCCCAAGGCTTAGGATCAATACTAGATTCTAGCTTTTCTTGAAGTTTATTTTCTATCTTGGGGAAAAAATTAAACCCTGTTCTTTCTTCTATCTCATCTACATTGACCACATAGCGATCTAAGGGTTCGTTCCCTCGGACTTGTTGTGGCATGATAAAGGCAAGTATTTTAGGTGATTGCTCTTCTTGGGTTGGTGGAGCAAGATAGATCTTATAAAAAGCATTTGGTATTTCTACTAGCGATGAAGAGGTAAGCCGCTCTGTTTGGTTATCAAAAATAGGGCCAGTGTATACCCATACGGTGCCAAACTGTTTAGTAAAGTAACTAATTTCTACTTCCTCAAGTCGCTCCCATAGTTTTTCATTTAAATTTTTTGTTTGGGGCGTGATGTTGGTCATCAGGAAGGTATCTAATTGACCTTTTTGGCCATAAAGATGGCTAATAGCGTAATTAGGAGCCATATGGCCGCGATCATAGCCACTATGAGTATAGGTATCATGGGTAATAAGATTTAAATTACGCCAATCAGAGCGAAATCGTGGAGGGCGTTTATAAGAAGGGGTATTTTCTGGAATTGGGTGTATTTGATAGCTTACCCATAAAGGATTACCACGAAGATCAGAATAGCCCACTATAAAACCGTAGTTGCGAAAAATACGAGTCCAAGTTATAGGCTGCCATTTATTATGGGCTTCGGGAATCCCCATATAAACCATGGCTGGGCGGGCATAATAAACCTCATAACTATACCAGCTACCCGCAATTGCTGTTATTGATAATAGAAAGATACGGGGATAATGCCATAAAATTCGTAGATAAGGGCGCCCTAATTGCCAAAAAATAGTCAGAATTTGCAATTGATTATATTTTCTTTGTCTAGCCATGAGGTGTTAATAGTTTTAGAGGGAGGTTATAAAATTTGCAATTTGCTCAAATCCATTAGGCTCGTTGCGTTTAGGGGAGGATAAGCCTAGATAGCTTGGTAGCATAGAAATCCATTTTCCTGCGATGAAATCGGATTCACTCATCGCAAAGTCGCTCATTTCTTGGGTTACAAACGTAGCTAATATGTCTGATTCTCGAAAATTAGATCGCGTAATGTAGCCAAATGGAATTTTAGCCCAGTAGGTTTCAGCTAGAGTACTATAACCTAGTTTTCCAAGCACTAAATCAGATGATCCAATCAGATCAGGGTGATAAAAATTGGAATGATAAGGAAGAAGCACCATATTTTTAGGGAAAAAATTATTGAGATGCACTATTGTTTGTTTAAGATCAATATGTAAAGGTGATGTTTGTATCAGCCCAATATCGGTTAATAGCGGGTGGTAATTAAAATTATTTACTAAAGAGCTTTGGAAAAACCAGAGTGGAGTCTGGGTATAAATTTCAAATCGTATACTTGGATTAATCTCTTGTAGTGCAATCATTACGGCACAGGCGCGAGTCGCATGGCCAAAACCGTGAGAAGAGATGAAATAAGCGATAGTTTCTATAAATCAAAGTATACTTTAATAAGCTTTTAGCGGTTGTGACCTCGCATGTTGACGTTACGGCTTAATTATTCTTAAATTTTTTAGATAGTATCGAGGATTTGAAGATTAAGGAGCAAGTAGGAGGGTTTAAAAATGGTTAAAAAGCAGTTTAACTTGCCGCTGAGTTGAGGTATAGCTTAGGTTCTATGTGGAATGAAAAATAAAAGATCGAATAGGAGAGAATATTAATGGATATAGATAAAAAACAGATTACTGATGCTCATCTAGATAATATAAGAAGAGCATGGTTATTAGTTATCCCTGCAATTATTGCAATAATCAGCTCGGCGGTATTTACCGGTATTTGGTTAACTGCACATTCAAGAGCAGATGCTTCTTGGGCAAAAATAGCAGATCGAATTAATGCATCTGACAGGTTTTTGCTAGCGAATATTCAGCGTGATTCCCGTAGTATCTATTTACAATTACTTCGATCTCAAATTAGCCCTCAATCAGATGCTAGTGGAGTAGAAAGTTTAATTAAAGAGCTGGATGAGCTAGAACTGCGTGAAAGGGACATTATGCGCCGATACGATCCTTCCTATGTTTCTATACGGCCTTCAGCAAAGGAAGTTGTTTTTCAAATAATGACGGAGATGCCTTATCCTATTTTGTTTACTATTTCTTTGGGGCTAGGCATATTTCTTTTTGTAATAGCTAGGTATATTGCACTTATTATCATGAATCGACGTTACCCTCCATTTAGCAATTATACAAGGGAAGTGTGAGAGAAGAATTTTAGGAAATAGGAATCTAGCTTATTATTTATCTTTCTGTTGTGCTTGAACACGGTGTAGAGCGGCTTGAATACTAGAGTCATCAGGAAAAATCTTTAATGCTCTTTTATAATAGGTAGCAGCTAGGCTTAAATCTTGGCGGTTTTCTGCTTTTAGACCCCAACTCTTATAATATTCTCGTATACGTTGTAGGCCATTTATAGCATCAGGGTGATTTGGAGTTATCTTTAAGATTTTAATATAAGATTCGTAAGCGTTATCTCCTTCTGGGGTGGTTAATTTTAGATTATCTATTTGCCGTTTTGCCTGTACTAGGAGCGTAGTTATTTCTGGGTATTCTGAAGGAGTTTTACTGGTGACCTCTTCTAATTCAGGGCTTGATGTTTCTGAGTTTTCAGAGTCCTCATTAGTATTTTTTGTTTTTATTTCCTCTACAACTGTATTATTTTTTTCTCCTTCCTCTATTTGCGCTATTTGCAAAGGTTGAGTAGTTTCCGCTAATGGTTTGGTGTTTTTAATTTCTTGGAAATATTGAGTCTTATTCTCTGAGTTAGCTAGGGTTTCTGGTGGTTTTTTATCAAGGGGTGCAGTAGTAGCTTTGTTAGTGGTGTTCTTAGCAATTTCTAAGAATCCTTCGGTTTTCTCCATTGCTAGGTTTTTTACCTGATTAACGGTGTTTTTGATGGTTTTAATAAAGCTAGCGATTGAAGATGGAGGACTATTACTTAGATCTATTCTTAATGTATATAAACTACCTATAGCTAGAGCAACAATACTTACGGCTACTACAATAACCCATAGTTTTTTTCTGTTTATTATCTTTGGCTTTTTTGGAGAAATAGTAGATTTTTTATTATTTTGATCCTGAATAGCCCATATTAATTCTGGCGATTGTTCTATTGGAAGTTCACTGTCTAGGCTATAAATTTTTTCTTCCTTGGGTAAAGGGACATTTTGATGACTCTCTATTCTATTATCGACTGGCGCGTTATCTTTCCAAATTTCCATCATAGGTTCTATATGTTCTTGAACCTGTTCGATCTTTGGAGAGAGAAAAATAGATTCTATGCCTTTAGCGAGGGATGGATCATTAGATGGGCTTTCGTTACCAAGAGATAGCCACATTCCCTGGGAAATTTCATCAATTAATAGAGATGAAATATGGTTTTGGTTACTAAGACTGGCCTCTAAGAGAGCCGCATCACAAAGACGGTTGATAAGTCTAGGAACACCATGTGAGATTTCCGCTAAACGGGCTATTGCATCTGAATTAAAGAGACGCTCGCCTATGTAACCCGCCTGATGAAGACGAAATTCTATGTAAGGGTCAATTTGCTCCGGAAGTAGAGGTAATAGGGGATATATTTTTACGGTATCTACTGATAATAGTTGTAAGTATTTAGAAGTATCATCTCGGACAGCCAGTACAATAAAAAAAGGAGAAATCCCATTAATTCCTAGGCTAGCTAGCTTAAAAAGTGTGATTAAATTCTCTTCCAAGAGATTATCAGCCTCATCTAAAAGAATTACTGGCCGGCTGCCAGTTTGAGTACTGTTTTGCCCAAAATTTTCTAAAGCTAAGATTTTAGTATTAATTGAATTATCTTCATCTCTAATATTGAAACGGTGTTGGATGGAGGTGAGGAGTTCCTCAAGATGAAGTCTAGGGTTACTGATTAGGACAATAGGATAATTTTCTCCCAGCTGGAGTACTAGGTGGGTTAACAGAAGCGTTTTTCCAACACCGGCTGGACCGGAGAGTATTGCTATAGGGAGCATACTCGCTAGCCCTTCTAATAGAGATATACTTACTGTCTTATATAAAGGTGCTGGAAAAAAATAGTGTGGATCTGGCCCTAAGCGAAATGGCTGATCTTTAAGCCCAAAATACTGTTTATACATAAAATATTATGATAGGGATTAAATGAAGAATTAGCCTGTGTGGACTTCTAACATTAATAAATATGATGCTGTACTGTAGTGTTTAAATGAGCCTTAAAATTTGAACTAATTTATAGGTTAGTGTGAAAATTAGGTAATAAAACCAAGATAACTGTAACTTAGGAATGAGAGAGCAAAAATCCGCTCTTATATTAATTCATGTCAGAAAGTAATCAATCCCAAACTTACTTGGATAAATCATCTACATTAATTCAGCTTATTGATGCTTTTTCATCTGATGGAGAAAATCTAGCATTATTGGCATTCACAAAAAAAGAAGAGCTGTCTTGGTCATATGCTGCTTTGGCTCATCGGATAGATCATTTAGCTTATGGTCTTAAGCAAATAGGCGTTGGCCCAGGGGAGTTAGTGGCTATTTTAGCTGAGAATTGCCCTGAATCTATACTAGCTTGTTTAGCTGTGATTAAAATTGGGGCTGTTATTGTTCCTTTGAATGTGCGATTTAGCGCTCATATATTAGAGTTTACCCTGAGAGATAGTGGGGTTAATTTCATTTTCACCACTGCTACCTGCTTTAAAAAGTTAGCACAATTTGAGTTAGAGCAGCAGATATATCCTATATTCTTAGATGTAGAACCTGGAGATCCTCATAGTTGGCAGGCTATTTCTACTAAGGTAGTGAGTGAGTTCCCTGTACTTTCCCCCTTGGCGCCAGCAGCTTTGTTCTATACATCTGGAACCACTGGTATGCCTAAAGGAGTTCTATTAAGTCACCAAAATCTGGTTTTTCAATTGAATACCTTACGTGCTGTTGGTTTAGTTACTGATGGAGAACGAGTATTACTTCCACTGCCTTTATATCATGTTTATTCCTTTGTAGTAGGCATGCTCGCACCTTTGGCGCTGGGTTTAACCATCGTGCTTCCTTGGTCGCTAAGTAGCTACCAAATCATTCGCGCTCTACGTGAAGGCCAGATAACCCTTATTGTTGGCATACCCCGTTTCTATAAAATACTATATTCGGGGATTGAGGCTAAATTTTGTGTTCAAGGAGTAATGATTGGAAGGGGTTTTAAGGTGGTGGCTCGTTTTTTGATGTGGCAGCAGAAATATCTCAGATTGAGTATTGGGAAATGGCTATTGTTTCCTTTCCGTCAGCAATTAGCTCCGAAGTTACAAAAGATAGTTTCAGGAGGTGCAGCACTTAATTCTCAATTTGCCTGGAATTTTCATGGATTTGGATGGCAGGTTGTCATTGGCTATGGGTTAACAGAAACCTCGCCTATACTAACTTTAAATCTTCTAGGAACCAAAAAGTTAAACAGCGTTGGTAGACCCATTCCTGGAATTGAGATACGTATCGATCCATCTACTGCTAGAGGAAAAGAAAATGTAAGATTAGGGAGAAATAAAGTTTACTCTGCGGGAGAAGTTCTTGTACGTGGATCTGGGATATTTACAGGCTATCATAATACTATTAACGAAAAATCATCTAAGAGTATTTTTGTTGATGGTTGGTTTAGAACAG
The DNA here is from genome assembly GCF_002356115.1 of Candidatus Nitrosoglobus terrae. Taxonomy (NCBI): domain Bacteria; kingdom Pseudomonadati; phylum Pseudomonadota; class Gammaproteobacteria; order Chromatiales; family Chromatiaceae; genus Candidatus Nitrosoglobus; species Candidatus Nitrosoglobus terrae. The sequence goes on along the minus strand of NZ_AP014836.1, from coordinate 1,135,940 downwards.
GTGATCTAGGTTATTGCGATGAAGAAGGCTATTTATATATTCTTGGTAGAGTTTAAATTCTAGCTTAGTCTATTTTTGGGTCAGGTGGTTTTTTAAGAATTTAATAAATAGACATATTATATCTCTAACAAAAATGAAAAACTTTAATCCCATTAATTTTCTAAAAAACTTAACCTCCCACCCAGGAATTTACCAAATAGTAGGTAAGGAGAATAAAACTCTCTATGTTGGCAAAGCTAAAAATCTAAAAAAACGCATAAGTAGCTATTTCCAAAAATCTAATCTAACCCCAAAAACACGTGCTTTAATTAACCAAATTCATAATATTAAAATTACTATAACTGAAACTGAAAAAGAGGCTTTAATCTTAGAAAATAATTTAATTAAAAACTTACAGCCCCGTTACAACATACTATTAAGAGATGATAAAACTTACCCTTACATTTTTATCTCCAAAGATACCTTCCCCCGTATAGGATTACATCGAGGAATTAAAAAGGATCTAGGTCGTTATTTTGGTCCTTACCCAGATACTAAAGCAGTAAGAAAAACTTTAAAATTACTCCAAGAAATTTTTCCTATACGCCAATGCACAAATAGTTTTTACTACAATCGCTCTCGCCCTTGCTTAGAATATCAAATCAAACACTGCACTGCTCCCTGCGTTGGTTTAATTAATAAAGAAAATTACCACCAATATACACAATATGTAGCTATGTTTTTATCAGGAGAAAGCAAACAGGTAATAGATGAATTAATAATACAAATGGAAAAATCATCTCAAAGTTTAGCTTTTGAACAAGCTGCTGATTATCGAAATAAAATTACCCATCTAAGACAGATTCACGCACACTCATATAGCCATAGTGAAGATATTAGAGATGCTGATATATTAGGAGCGGTCATTAAAGCAGGGATAGCTTGTATCGAGGTTTCATGCATTCGAGGCGGACACCATTTAGGAAATAAAACTTTTCTACCTAAATTTCAAGGCAATATCACTCCACAGGAATTAATTTCTGCCTTTATCCCTCAGTATTACTTAAACCGAGAGCCTCCATCTTTAATTATTCTAAGCCATCAACCTGATAATTTAAAGCTATTAATTGAAGTACTAAGTCAACACGCTAGAAGAAATATTCAACTACTTAAAGCTACCCGCAACCCTAAATCTCAATGGGTTAAAATGGTTTTAATCAACGCTGAAATAAAACTAGATCAACACCTTACTAAAAAAACAATTATTATTAAGCGATTTAAAAACCTTCAACAATTACTTCAGCTTAATACCTTACCCCGACGCCTTGAATGCTTTGATATCAGCCACAACCAAGGAGAAGCTACCATCGCATCCTGTGCAGTATTTACTGCAGAAGGCCCTTGCAACACTGATTATCGCCGCTTCAATATTGAAGGAATTACACCTAGAGATGACTATGCAGCTCTACATCAAGCTTTAACTCGACATTACCAAAGGCTAATAAAAAATAAAGAAAAATTTCCAGATCTTCTTATAATTGATGGCGGTAAGGGTCAGTTATCACAAGCTATAGCTACACTGGAGGAAATTGGGATTACACAAATACCTATACTCGGAATTGCTAAGGGAGATAATCGCAAAGCAGGAGAGGAAATGTTATTTTTAAAAGGACATAAAACCCCAATAATCAGAGCTTCTGATTCTCCAGCATTACATTTATTACAGCATATTCGTGATGAGGCTCACCGCTTCGCAATCACTGGCCATAGTCAACGCAGCGTTAAAAAACGCACCACATCCTTACTAGAAAGAATTATTGGATTAGGCCCTAAACGTCGCCAACAGCTACTAACCCAGCTAGGAGGACTACAAGAGATATCTAAAGCAAGAATTGAAGATTTAACTCAAATAAAAGGAATAAATAAAAAATTAGCGCAACGTATTTACGATTATTTTCATAGAAAATAGCTATAACCCTCATTACCATTTAAACAAAAAATAGGGGACAAGCTCATGCCTATTTATACAGTCCCAAATTTAATAACGGCATTACGCCTTATTGCTATTCCAATCCTGCCGGTTATTTTTTACTTTCCAGCACCCCATACTCATGAGATTTGTGCGATATTATTTATTTTGGCAGCGGCTACCGATTGGTTAGATGGATATTTGGCCAGACGCTGGCAGCAAACTTCACTATTTGGTGCTTTTCTTGATCCAGTGGCCGATAAATTAATAGTAGTAGTGGCATTAATATTGATTTTACAAAGCCATCCATCTACATCCATGGCTATTTCGGTAATAGTGATTGTTAGCCGTGAGCTTATGGTATCGGCTCTTCGCGAATGGATGGCTGAAGTTGGATTACGAGCTAGCATTGCAGTATCTATGTTAGGAAAATTTAAAACTACATTTCAAATGAGCGCTATTTCTTTACTTCTTTACCAAAATCCTATTGGCTCAATCCAGACGTGGAAAATTGGTGTAATATTACTATATATCGCCGTTGCTTTAACTTTAGGCTCAATGATTATCTATCTCAATACTGCTTGGCCAGCATTAATTGGAAGATCAAATCATCACTGATCCCTTAAAAAGGAAAATTTATTTCATTATGAAATTCGCTATAAAATAACTTTATTACCACCAACACAGTTTTCAAGAGTAGAAAAAGCGATAATTCTGGCTACCTTAAAATAGTCAAATAAGGTGCAGATTTATTGAGCCGATGAGATTTTGTAGAAACAAAATTAAAACTAACTATGATAAAACATTAATCCAGATAGGTTGACATAAAATAGTTCGCTGATAAAATGACTATCGCTTAAGTAAGCGGGAATAGCTCAGTTGGTAGAGCACAACCTTGCCAAGGTTGGGGTCGCGAGTTCGAGTCTCGTTTCCCGCTCCAATTATTAGTTTTCGTTAATATTTTAGGCTCTCTACGAGCATTTTTCTTTGGGTGTCAGTATGTTTTAGGCTGGGTGGCAGAGTGGTTATGCAGCGGCCTGCAAAGCCGCGGACGCCGGTTCGATTCCGACCCCAGCCTCCAAATATGTTATTAAAGGCCTTCTTAGGCCCGGGTGGCGAAATAGGTAGACGCAAGGGACTTAAAAATTTGAGCACCTAGATAGGAAACTTCTAGTGTGAATGGAGTCAAATTCGGGAAAACCTCAATACTTTTAGAGTAACGGCAATCCCGAGCTAAGCCTTTTTAAGGAAAGTGTAGAGACTTGACGGCTCCTACCTAAACCATATCCTAGCTTTTTGGCTTGAATGGTAGGTAAAGGTAAAGTCCAGACCACAAATGTGTTTTTTAGCGCAGCAGCGAAAGCTGTAGTTGGTAAGAAAATCCCTTGGGGGTAACCCCGTGCCGGTTCGACTCCGGCCCCGGGCACCATCATTCGGTGCTATACTTTAAGAAAAATAATGGTGGCTAAAACTAACGAAGATGATACGGCATTATTATCATCAGATGCCTTTTGGGGCTGAGATAACATCAAAAGATACGGGGTACTTTAGATTATGGGCACCTGCAGCTAAAGAGGTAAAGCTCTGTCTAGAAAAAGAATCCAAGAAAACCTATTTAGAGATGACCTCACGAGGTGATGGTTGGTTTGAGTTGGAAACCTGCCAAGCTACAACAGGAAGTTTATACCGGTATCAAATTGATAATAAAATAGAGATTCCCGATCCGGCTTCTAGATTCCAACCTCAAGATATTCATGGTCCCAGTGAAATTATCAATCCAGCTAATTTTGAGTGGCAAGATCTTAAATGGACTGGAAGACCTTGGGAAGAAGCCATTATCTATGAAATTCACGTGGGAGCTTTTACTCCAGAAGGTAATTTTCAAGGAGTTGAAAACCGTCTTGATTATTTAGCTAAATTAGGCGTGACGGCACTAGAGCTAATGCCAGTTGCCGATTTCCCTGGACGATGGAATTGGGGTTATGATGGAGTTTATTTATTTTCCCCAGATAGTCGCTATGGTAAGCCAGAAGATCTTAAACGATTAGTTCAATCTGCCCACGCTCGCGGACTGATGGTGTTTTTAGATGTAGTTTATAATCATTTTGGCCCAGAAGGTAACTATTTATCTCAATATGCTCCAGATTTTTTTACCGAAAATTATCATACTCCGTGGGGGCTAGCAGTTAATTTTGATGGGAAAAATTCCTATTGGGTTCGGCAGTTTTTTATTCAGAATGCACTTTTTTGGCTACAAGAGTACCAATTTGATGGTCTTAGGCTTGATGCTGTTCATGCTATTTACGATAATTCTGAACTTAACATTCTAAAAGAGATAGCTGAAGCGACTCATCACCTCTTTAGTGATCATCGGCAGATACACCTTATTCTTGAAAACGATAATAATGAATCGCGTTACTTAACACGTAGATGTAATAAACGACCCTATTGGTATACAGCACAGTGGAATGATGATATTCATCATAGCTTGCATGTGCTTTCCACTAAAGAAACAGTAGGCTACTATTCAGATTATGCTAATCAGCCACTTATCCATTTAGGACGCTGTTTGAGCCAAGGATTTGATTTTCAAGGACAACAATCTTCTTATCGAGATCATCAACCTCGGGGTGAGACTAGCATTGATTTACCCCCTAGCGCTTTTATATCTTTCTTGCAAAACCATGATCAAATTGGTAATCGTGCCTTTGGAGATCGGATTAATACCTTAACAACCCCTGAGGTAGTAAGAGTATTAACAGCACTTATTTTACTCTCACCATTCCCTCCTATGCTATTTATGGGACAAGAGTGGGGATCAACACAGCCTTTTCTTTTCTTCTGTGATTTTAGTGAAGATTTAGCTCAAAGCGTTAAAGAGGGAAGACGGCAGGAATTTGCCCGTTTTCTTGCATTTAATGATCCCACATCTCTAGAGCAAATCCCTGATCCTACAGATCAGGCAACATTTGAAAATAGCGTTCTTAGTTGGGAACAAGCAATTAGCTCAAATGGACAAGAATGGACCAAGTTATATCAACAATTACTTAAACTACGCCGGCAAATTATTGTGCCAAGGTTAGCGAAAATAACTTCAACTCAGGGTAATTGTATTTTTCTATCTACAGAGGCATTGCGTGTTTGCTGGCAGCTAGGGGATGGATCGAAGTTTATCTTATTAGCTAATTTTGGGGATGTTCCAGCTCGGCTACCCGATGCTATATCTAAACAAGTACTGTTTTCAACACCCGAGAATTTAGGGCAAGCTTTAGCTCACGGGATCCTACCAAATTGGGCGTTAGCTTGTTTTTTTGAAGAAGCTGCCCTTGAGGAGGTAACTCATTAAAATTCCCCGCGCAACTTATCGATTACAGCTAAATAGCCAATTCACCTTTGCTGACGCAGAATCCCTCATCCCTTATCTCCATCAACTGGGGATAAGCCACTGCTACACCTCACCCTACCTTAAAGCTCGATCAGGTAGCCTCCATGGCTATGATATTGTTGATCACAATGTGTTTAATCCAGAAATTGGTAGCTGGGATAGCTTTAATGCATTTGCACAGTGTTTACACCATCATGGGATGGGACAGATTATGGACATTGTGCCCAATCATATGGGGATTGGGGGTAACGATAATATTTGGTGGCTTGATATATTGGAGCACGGCTTAGCTTCTGAATACGCTGTGTACTTTGATATCGATTGGCAACCTGTTAAGGAAGAACTACGAGGTAAGGTACTCTTACCCTTACTGGGCGATTATTATGGCGTAGTCATCGAAAATGGTGAACTACAGCTAGATTTTAATCCTTCCTTAGGACAGTTTAATATTCGGTTTTATAATCATCAACTTCCCATTGATCCTAAGACTTACCCATATATTCTAGAGCGCAGATTAGATCAATTAGCAGAGTATCTTACGGAAGATAAAGCTTCCTTTCTTGAATATCAAAGCCTTATTACCGCTTTTAAGCACCTTCCTTCTCGAGATGATATCCATTCTGAAAAACGAGCAGAGCGTTTACGCGATAGTGCTATTTATAAGCGGCGTTTAGCAGAATTTTGTCAGCAACACCCGCTAATCAGTACTTTTATACACGATATTATAATTACATTAAATGGTAAGGTAGGGCAGCCAAAGAGCTTTGATCTATTGCACCATCTACTAGAAAATCAAGCTTATCGGCTGGCATATTGGCGAGTTGCTGCGGATGAAATTAATTACCGTCGTTTTTTTGATATTAATGAGCTTGCAGGTCTAAGGATGGAAAATCCAGAAGTTTTTACGGCTACTCACCGTTTTATTCTGGATTTGATTAAATCAAGAAAAATAGATGGAATACGTGTTGATCATCCTGATGGCCTCTACGATCCTGCTCGTTATTACCAGCGTCTTAATCAGCTAATCATAGAAATAGAAAATGAAGCATCCCATAAAGTTTCTAATGAGATCTCAAAAGCTAGCTATTATATAGTAATAGAAAAAATTTTAGCTAACTATGAACACTTACCAGAAAGTTGGCCAATTTGTGGTACCACGGGTTATGAGTTTGCCCATATTAATAATGGGCTTTTTGTTTATCCTTCCTCGCAAAAAGAATTTAAACAGATTTATACTCGCTTTATTCGGCATCCATTAGATTTTGACGAATTACTGTATAAATGCAAAAAAACTATTATTCAGACTCAGCTATCTAGCGAGCTTACAGTGCTGACAAACATGCTGGATAATATCGCCCAGTCAGATCGGCATACCCGTGATTTTACTTTAAATGGGTTGCGAGAGGCTTTAACTGAGCTATTAGCTTGTTTCCCTGTCTATCGTACCTATATGGATATTAATCAGGTCTCAGAAGAAGATAAGCGCTTTGTGCAATGGGCAGTAGCTCAAGCAAAAAAGCGTAGCCCTGCAACTGATATTAGCGTTTTTGATTTTATTCAATCTATTCTCCTTCGCTTAGAAACGCCCACAGGTCTTGATATTTATCGGGAAGTTATTCCATTTGTTATGCGGTTTCAGCAATATACGGGGCCGGTGATGGCAAAAGCCCTTGAAGATACCGCATTATATATTTACAACTGCCTGATATCACTTAACGATGTAGGGAGCGATCCGCGAAGTTTTGGTGTTTCCCTAGCTGCTTTTCACAGAGCTAATCAGGAGCGAGGACAGCGATGGCCTTATGGGATGTTGTCTTCTTCAACTCATGATAGTAAGCGTAATGAAGATATACGTGCTCGCCTGAATGTACTTTCTGAAATGCCAGATAAGTGGCGTAAATATTTAAATCGATGGGCACGGATTAACCGCTCTAAAGTGCAAAATTTGAATGGAGTTCGGGCACCTAGCCGTAATGATGAATATCTGTTTTACCAAACAGTGCTAGGAGCTTGGCCTTTGCTTGAAATGGATACGAAGAGATTAGCTAATTTTCGATCCCGTATTGAAATCTATATGATTAAAGCTATTAGGGAGGCCAAAATACATACTTCTTGGATAAATCCAGATGCTGAATATGAGACTGCTATAATTAGCTTTATCCAAAGCGTATTAGGTAATATAGAAAAAAATCCTTTTTTAGCAGATTTTTTACCGTTCCAGCGTTATATAGCGCAATTTGGCCTGCTAAACAGTTTATCCCAGACTTTGTTAAAACTGACTGCACCTGGAGTGCCCGATATCTATCAAGGCAATGAGCTATGGGAGTTCAGGTTTGTGGATCCTGACAGTCGGTCATCTGTAGATTTTTCTCTAAGACAGCAATTATTGCAAGAATTGACATCACTGACTAGCACGGATCAACCGCTGAAATTATGCGCCTATGAGTTACTAAAGAACAAAGAAGATGGTCGAGTAAAGCTTTATTTAATCTGGAGAGTTTTAAATCTGCGCGCTAAATTGCCCCTCTTATTTCAAGAGGGGAGTTATTTACCGTTACCGGTTCAAGGAATAAAAGCAGATCATCTTTGTGTATTTGCAAGAAAATATCAAAGGGAAATGATGATATCAATTGCTCCTCGCTGGCTTTCTCTTCTAGGGAGTGATGAAAATAAATTGCCACTTGGAGATTCTTGTTGGGGAGAAACTTGGATAGAGGTACCAGAGATAGAAGAAAATCAGTACTTTATAAATATACTCACAGATGAAATAATAAATATCACCCACTATCATGGGAAACATTGTATTTTCGCAGCTAAAATTTTTACGAGTTTTTCTGTAGCGTTATTAGTCCCGTCTTCCTTTAAGCTAAATTAATAGTAAAATACAAACCTTATTGCCCTTCCCCTTTAAGCTCATTAAGTATACCGAGCTAGATGGTAAAGTGCCTTAATTATTATGCCAGTGAGAAACATCATGATATGGCTAATTCTGCTTTCTTTTTTCATCGTCTTTATTATTCCATTTAGACTACGGCTACGGGCTCTAGGTGGGCTTCTTTTGTTAATTTTAGTTGGATTTTTATTTTCACAACCTAAGGAAGGGGTAGAAAATGAAAGCAGAGGGATTATTCCAATTGAACAAATAGAATTTACGGATATTGACCTGCGGCGTAGTCGAGGGGTTGGATGGGAATTTACAGGAAAACTTCTAAACCATTCAAATTATACTCTTGCGGGTTTTGGTGCTGAATTAGTTATTAAGGATTGTTTAAAAAGTGACGATAAATCAGAGAAAAACTGTATTATTTTAGAAAATATAAATACACATGTAACCTTATTGGTTTTATCAGGAGAGAATAAGGAATTTAGTAAGCGATTGTATTTTAGAGAGTTGCACCCACGAGGATTTATACGGTGGGAGTATAAAATCCTTTATACTGAAGTAGAGAAGAAAAAAAACTGGAAAGATGCCTTTTTGTTTTCCAATAAATAAATCTCATTTTATTTTGAACTAAAGGGCTACGCGTGAACGATTTAAGTAGGTATACTATAGTTACTAGAAGTTGGTATTGATTTATTATGCGAAAGTGGCGGAATCGGTAGACGCGCTGGTTTTAGGTGCCAGTGGGTAACCCCGTGAGAGTTCGAGTCTCTCCTTTCGCACCAATTAATTTACTATCTGCCTCCTTTGGCAGAAATAAACTTAAAAATAAGAGATTGAGGTAATCATCTATGCGGGTTATGGTAGAGGCGACCGGAGAGTTGGAACGGCGTTTAACCATTACATTGCCGTTTGGTGACTTTGAGAGTAAAGTTCAAGAACGTCTAAAGTCTATCGCGTCACGAGTGAAACTGGATGGCTTTCGCCCTGGTAAAATTCCACATAAGGTGTTAGAGCATCGATACGGATCTACCGTACGCCAAGAAATAGTAGATGAGTTTATTCGAAATAGCTTATCGGATGCAATTAAACAGGAATCCTTACAGCTTGCTAGCTCACCACAGATTAATAAGCTATCAAAATTAGAGACGGATAAACCTTTTGAGTACACCGCAACCTTTGAAATACTACCAGATATTGAGTCTATAAATCTTGAAGGCATTAAGATTAAGCGGCCAATAGCTGAAGTAACAGATATAGATGTTAAGAATGTCTTAGAAAAAATTAGAAGCCAGCATCTAGAGTGGAAGTCGGTAGATCGTCCAGCTCAAGAAGGAGATGGCATTACAATAACTTACCACGGCACTATTAATGGCGAATCTTTCCAAGGTGGACATAGGGAGAATTTTTTCACTACCCTAGGTGAAAAGTCCATGATTGATGGGTTTGAAGAGCACTTGATAGGTGCTCAAAAGGATGAAGCACTGGCTTTTGAGGTTTATTTCCCTGATAATTATACTCATCAAGAGCTAGCAGGAAAAAAGGTTAATTTTGACGTAAAGATAATCTCTATAGCGGTGCCACATCTACCAGAGATTAATAATGATTTTGTAGAAAAACTAGGTATTAAAGATGGAGGGATAGAAACGCTTCTTCAAGAAGTTCGCTCCTCAATGGTTCAAAATTTAAAACAAAGCACCCATACTTACATTAGGGAACAAGTAATGGATGCTTTATTAGCAGTTAACCGCATTACATTGCCTTCATCTTTAGTAGAAAATGAGATAGGGCTTTTACTTGAAAGAGCTAAGGTTAATTTAAATAAGCAAGGTATTAGGGTCAAGGACTTCTCTTTAGATCGAGATCAGCTTAGGGGTCAAGCTTGTAAACGGGTAGCATTAAGTTTAATTTTAGGTGCTATCACAGAGAAGCAAGGATTTAAGATAAGTGCAGAAAAAATAAGGCAAAAAGCTACAGAGCTTACAGCTGATTATGAGAACCAAGAAGAAATTATCCGTTATGTAACTAATAATCGAGAAAAGCTTTCAGAAATTGAGGGTATTCTTTTAGAAGAGAAGATTATAAGCTGGGTATTGGATCAGGTTGAAATATTAGATGAAGTAATGGATTTTGAAGATGTAGTTAATTCTCGTTTCTTATCAATAGAAGAAAAAAACCCTAGCTAGCCAAATGTATTAAATTATTATTAGGATAATCCTTAAAAATAAATAAAGAGAACCAATAGTGGATAATTTTAATACCTTAGTTCCTATGGTTGTAGAGCAAACAGCACGGGGTGAGCGTGCTTATGATATTTACTCCAGACTGTTGAAGGAACGCGTAGTATTTTTAGTAGGGGCAGTTGAGGATCATATGGCTAATTTGGTTGTTGCCCAGTTGCTTTTTTTAGAGTCTGAAAATCCTGACAAAGATATCCATTTGTATATTAATTCCCCGGGTGGATCAGTGACTGCTGGCTTATCTATCTACGATACTATGCAATTTATTAAGCCGGATGTTAGTACTCTTTGTATTGGGCAGGCAGCAAGTATGGGGGCTGTGCTTCTGGCCGGTGGATCCCATGGGAAACGGTATTGCTTACCTCATTCGCGGTTGCTTATCCATCAGCCTTTAGGAGGGTTTCAGGGGCAGGCTACAGATATTGATATTCATGCTCGGGAAATTTTGTTAATCAGAGAACGTCTAAATGATATTTTAGCTAAACATACGGGTCAGCCTGTTGAGAAAATCCAACAAGATACTGATCGCGATTATTTTATGAGCGCCACTGAATCTGTTTCTTATGGATTAGTTGATTCAGTACTTAAACAGCGTGGTGAGATACCTATCCAGTGATAGGTTTAGGTTTTTTTACCTAGTTTACAGGAAAGACTAAACCATGAATAATGATAAACCCCGCAGAGGTGAAGATGATAAACTGCTCTACTGCTCCTTCTGTGGTAAGAGCCAGCATGAGGTGCGAAAGTTAATTGCAGGCCCCTCTGTTTTTATCTGCGACGAGTGCGTTGAGCTTTGTAATGACATCATCCGCGAAGAAATGCAAGATAGGCTCTCCTCTGTTGGTAAAGGTAGCCACCTTCCGGTGCCTCATGAAATTAGAGGTATTCTCAACCAATACGTTATCCATCAAAGCCGCGCTAAAAAAGTATTATCAGTAGCGGTGTATAACCACTATAAGCGTCTTCAGTTAGGTAAGAAAAATAGTAATAATAACGATGATGTTGAGCTATCAAAAAGCAATATTTTATTAATTGGCCCTACTGGTAGTGGTAAAACCCTTCTTGCAGAGACCTTGGCGCGTCTGCTAAATGTTCCATTTACTATTGCTGATGCAACTACACTAACAGAGGCAGGATACGTAGGTGAGGATGTAGAAAATATCATCCAGAAATTATTACAGAAGTGTGATTATGATGTTGAGAAAGCACAGACAGGCATTGTCTATATCGATGAAATAGATAAAATCTCTAGAAAATCTGATAACCCTTCTATTACAAGAGATGTTTCTGGGGAAGGTGTACAACAAGCTTTACTGAAATTGATAGAAGGAACGATTGCCTCTGTACCACCACAAGGGGGCAGGAAGCATCCACAGCAAGAATTTCTGCAGGTTAATACTGCTAATATCCTATTTATTTGCGGTGGTGCTTTCTCTGGTCTTGAAAAAATTATCCGAGATAGATCTAAAAAAGGAGGGATAGGTTTTTCTGCAGAGGTTAAGAGTATTGAAGATAAGCGAAGTATGGGAGAAATTTTACAAACTGTTGAGCCAGAAGATCTTATTAAGTACGGTTTAATTCCTGAGTTTGTAGGGCGTATGCCAGTAATTGCAACCTTAGATGAGCTTGATGAGGATGCGCTTATTCGTATTCTCGTAGAACCAAAGAATGCACTTATTAAGCAATTTTCTAAACTTTTTGAGATGGAGAGTTGTAAGGTTGAATTTCGTGAAGATGCACTACGAGCTATTGCAGTTAAAGCTATGGAACGTAAAACTGGGGCTAGGGGGTTACGTTCAATCCTTGAAAATATGCTTCTGGATACTATGTATGATCTTCCTTCGATGGATCATGTTAGTAAAGTGATTATTGATGAGAGCGTTGTTAATGGAGAGGCTGAGCCACTCCTAATTTATGAAAACCAAGAAACCAACCGTGCAATATCTGATTAGATAGTCTTATACCTATCATTGGTTCTAGGGTTATAAAAACTCTACATATTTGTATATAGAGGTTCCTTATTATGGACAAAGACGGCGTGAAAACCGATATAGATGAAATACAAGAGATTTCTATACCGGTACTACTGTTACGGGATGTCGTTGTTTATCCTTATATGGTGATTCCACTGTTTGTTGGGCGAGAGAAATCTATTAAAGCGCTTGAAATTGCGATTGAAGCTAACCAACAAATATTACTAGTGGCTCAGAAAAATCCAGCTCAAGATGATCCTCAAGTTGAAGATATTTACGGTATTGGAACTTTAGCTAATATTCTTCAGCTGCTTAAGTTACCGGATGGTACAGTTAAGGTACTGGTAGAGGGAATCAAACGGGCGCGGGTTCGACAGTATACTAATACAGAAAATTATTTCTGCGCACAATTATTTCAGTATCAAGATGCAGAAGAAGATGATCGAGAGATAGAGGTACTTACTCGATCTTTACTCAATCAATTTGAGCAATACGTTAAACTTAATAAGAAAATACCCCCCGAAGTTTTCTCTTCCCTATCAAGCATTGATGATTCAGGGCGACTAGCAGATACCATTGCAGCGCATATGGTGCTTAAAATAGAAGAGAAGCAGGCTATTTTAGAGATTGATAGCATTAAAGGACGGCTGGAGCACTTACTGGGTCTTTTAGAGTCTGAAATTGATATCCTTCAAGTAGAGAGGCGTATTCGTGGGCGCGTTAAGAGGCAAATGGAAAAGAGCCAGCGGGAGTATTATTTAAATGAGCAGATGAAAGCTATTCAGAAAGAACTGGGCGAGCTTGAGGATGCACCAAATGAGATTGAGGATATTACTAATAAGATTGAAAAATCTGGTATGCCTAAGGAGGCTAAAAATAAAGCGATAGCAGAGCTTAATAAGCTACAGATGATGTCGCCCATGTCGGCTGAAGCAACTGTAGTTCGTAACTACATCGACTGGCTAGTAAGTGTACCGTGGAAAAAACGGAATCGAGTTCGATCTAATTTAACTCAAGCAGAGGTAGTCCTTGAGATTGATCACTATGGTTTAGAAAAAGTTAAAGAGCGAATTCTGGAATATCTTGCTGTACAGCAGCGGGTTAAGCAGCTTAAAGGACCAATTTTATGTTTAGTAGGCCCACCTGGGGTAGGTAAAACTTCTATTGCCCGCTCTATTGCCAGAGCGACCAATCGTAAGTTTGTTCGCATGGCTTTAGGAGGGGTTCGCGATGAAGCTGAGATTAGAGGGCATCGTCGAACTTATATCGGATCAATGCCTGGGAAAATAATCCAAAATTTAGCTAAAAACGGTACTAAAAACCCTCTATTCTTATTAGATGAAGTTGATAAGATGGCGATGGATTTTCGTGGTGATCCTGCATCAGCTTTATTAGAGATTCTAGATCCTGAGCAGAATCATACATTCAATGATCATTATTTAGAAGTAGATTATGATCTCTCAGAGGTGATGTTTGTTACTACTGCGAATACTTTGAACATCCCAGATCCTTTACTTGATAGGATGGAGGTTATTCGAATCTCAGGTTATACCGAGGATGAAAAAGTTAGTATTGCAACTCGTTATCTTATCCCAAAATCAATTAAAGCCAATGGCCTAAGAAAGAACGAGCTAACCCTCTCAGAAGGTGCTGTAAAGGATATCATTCGTTACTATACACGAGAGTCAGGGGTTCGTAATTTAGAGAGAGAAATTTCTAAAATTTGTCGTAAGGTAGTTAAGCGGGTTCAATTAGATCCTACTATTAAAAAAGTAGCTGTAAATACTCGTAATTTAGATTCATTCTTAGGAGTTAGACGCTATCGTTTTGGACGAGCAGATGATCAGGATCGGACGGGTCAGGTAACTGGATTAGCTTGGACAGAGGTAGGAGGTGACCTGCTAACAATTGAGTCAGCAATTATGCCCGGAAAAGGTAAGGCGACTTATACTGGGCATTTGGGTGATGTTATGCGAGAGTCAATTCAGGCGGCAACCACAGTAGTACGTAACCGAGCAGAGCGGTTAGGTATCGATCCTGATTTTTATCAGAATTATGATCTGCACATTCATGTGCCAGAGGGAGCTATTCCTAAAGATGGTCCAAGTGCTGGAGTTGGTATGTGCATAGCTTTGGTATCAACCTTGACCGATATCCCAGTACGCGCTAATGTAGCGATGACGGGGGAGATTACCTTGCGCGGGGAAATACTACCTATTGGTGGGGTTAAAGAAAAATTACTTGCAGCCTTACGTGGCGGAATTGATACTGTTTTAATTCCCGAAGAAAACAGTAAAGATTTAGCTGATATCCCAAAGAATATTCAGCAAAATATTAATATTCGCCTAGTTAAATGGATTGAAGACGCGCTTGCCATTGCTTTACAGAGAATGCCAGAGGCAAAAAAAGTAGACGATGCAGCTATCGTAAATAAAAGGAAAAAAGGTTCTATAGAACGTCGAGGAAAATCAGAACCTGCAAGAGCTCATTAGTATTATTCTATAATTTTTTAATTATATTGTGATTGAGCAGAATATAAAACAACGGTTAGTCGGTGCAGCAATATTGATAAGTATAGGAGTTATTTTTATCCCTTTATTGTTACGACAGCCTGTTGGCATTCGGTTGGGTAATAATAACTCTGCAGATGTTGAGATAAGGGCAAGTAAGGAGCAAGGGTTATCTATTACTGATGTTCAGGTAGAGCACGGTAAAGAGGATTCCCAAGCACTGAATGATGGTCAAGCCAATCTAACTCAGATTTTCTCAGAAAGTGAGCGATTGATTCAAATAGGTAGCTTTTCTTATAAAAAAAATGCTCAACACTTACGTGATAAGGTAGTCTCTTTTGGTTATAAAGCATTTATAGAGACAGTACAACGTGGAACAACGATAATCTATAAGGTAAGAGTAGACGTAGGCTCTGAAGGAAATATTCAAAATTTGAAACAAAAACTAGAGCATCAATTAGGAGCTGAAACTTTAATTATCCTACCATCTGATAACTCTAGCTAAAAACAGAATTATACTTCTTTTTTATAGAAGAAAGGAGAGTAGTTTGATCTGGATAGATTATCTAATTATTGGAATTATTCTAACATCTAGCCTTGTTGGCTTAATGCGAGGATTAATAAAAGAAGTTTTATCTTTTATTGCGTGGATAGTAGCATTCTGGGTTGCTTTACATTTTTTACATCAAGCGGTTCAATGGTTCCCTAGCTCCTTTTCTATCCCCCCTTCAGTACAATTAGCAATTACCTTTTTCTTACTCTTACTAAGTACATTACTATTAGTTGCTATTGCTAATTCTTTTCTTGGCAAGCTAGTGGAAACAGCGGGATTAACAGAGGTAGATAATGTGCTGGGTGCTTTTTTTGGCCTCTTTCGAGGGGTGGCTATAGTTACAATATTAGTTTTATTTGCTGGTATGACTCCTATACCTCAGGATCCATGGTGGCAGAGCTCAAAATTACTTGGTTATTTTCAGGATCTTGCCATATGGACTCAAAGTTTTATACCTCCTGATATTGCTGAACATATCCGATTTTAAACCAAAATAGAGAGATAAGGATGTGCGGTATTATTGGTATTATTGCCGAACAAGAGGTTAATCAGGATTTATATGATGGTCTCACGATATTACAACATCGTGGGCAAGATGCTGCCGGTATAGTAACTTACGATAATGGCCGATTATATCTACGTAAAGATAATGGGCTAGTAAAAGATGTATTCCATACTCGGCATATGTTAATGCTTAAGGGTAAAATAGGGATAGGCCATGTTCGTTACCCAACTGCAGGCTGCGCTTCTTCGGCAGAGGCACAGCCGTTTTATGTTAACTCTCCTTATGGTATTACTTTTGCTCATAATGGTAATTTAATTAATTCTGAAGAATTAAAACAGGCTATTTTTCAAGCCGATAAGCGGCATATTAATACGAGTTCTGACTCTGAAGTATTGCTTAATGTTCTTGCTCATGAATTACAGCAGTTAAATAAAATACGTATGATGCCCAGCGATCTCTTCACTGCAGTAGCTCATGTACATCGTCGCTGCCGAGGAGCATACGCAGTCATCGCAATGATTGCGGGTTATGGCATATTGGCTTTTCGAGATCCTTATGGAATTCGCCCCTTAGTTTTTGGTAAGCGTGCTGGGTTAAGTAAAATAGAATATATTATTGCCTCTGAGAGCGTAGCTATTGATGCTCTTGGATATGAGTTAGTTCGTGATATAGCCCCAGGAGAGGCTATCTTTATTGATAAAAATAGCAAACTCCATACCCAGCAATGCGCTGATAGTCCGTTACATTCTCCCTGTATTTTTGAATATGTTTATTTTTCACGCCCAGATTCAATGATAGATAATGTTTCTGTACACAAATCCCGTATGCGGATGGGAGAAAAGCTTGCCCAAAAAATACTACGGGAGCGACCTGATCATGATATTGAGGTTGTTATTCCAGTCCCTGATACTAGCCGTAGTGCTGCCTTACAGCTAGCTTATGCTTTAGGGGTTGTATATCGAGAAGGGTTTATTAAGAATCGATATATTGGACGAACATTTATCATGCCTGGCCAGAGACAGAGGAAAAAATCAGTTCGCCAAAAACTTAACCCAATGGATCTGGAGTTCAAAGGTAAGAATGTATTGCTTGTTGATGATTCTATTGTGCGTGGAACTACCTCTCAGCAAATTATACAAATGGCAAGGGACGCAGGAGCTCGTAAAGTGTATTTTGCTTCTGCCTCACCTCCTGTTCGTTACCCAAATGTCTATGGTATTGATATGCCAATAGCAAGTGAGTTAGTCGCTCATGGCCGTACTGAGAAAAAGATAGCTGATATTTTAGGAGCTGATTGGTTAATTTACCAAGATTTACCTGATCTTATTGAAGCAGTTCGGAAATATAATCCGACTCTGATACGTTTTGATACTTCTTGTTTTACAGGTGATTATATAACTGGTAATGTAGGTATTGGATATCTAAGATGGTTAGAAAGCCAGCGTTCAGATAATACTAGATTTGGCCAAGATAAAGCTGATATCAATCCTATTGAAATTTACAACGCCGTATAATGTATAATAAGTTAGCTATGTCTTTAAATTTACTAAAATTTTGACAGCTATAATCTAGATCGCTAAAATTCGTAATTTCTTTCATGTTATCAAGATTGCCTGATTGTGTATTTCCTTGGCAGCTAGCGAGATCTAGGCGATCCATTGAGGGTTATGTTCCATTTTCTCAAATGCCACGATTAGCTTATGAACTTCTAGATCAAAAAGGATATGCTCAGGCTAAGTTAAAATTTGATTATGATGGAAAAGATCGCTATTTCATACAAGGCAAGATTGAAGCATGCCTAAACTTAACTTGCCAGCGCTGCTTGCATGGGTTAATGACTACTATTGATTCTATAATCCAAGTTGGGTTAATGGTAAGTTTATCAGAAATACCTTTATGGCCTGATGAGTATGAGCCTTGGATTGTAAAACCAGCAGAAACCGCTTCTTTGTGGAGTTTAGTGGAAGAAGAGCTGCTACTATCAATACCTATTGTTGCTAGACACCCGGTGGGCGAATGTACCAAAGGTGAGATTTATCAACTAGTAGAATTATATAGAAAAGAAATAAGGTAAAAATGTAAGGAGTATTAAGATGGCTGTTCAGCAAAATAGAAAAACATCATCTAAACGTGGCATGCGCCGGGCGCATGATGCGTTAAAGAATCCGTCTCTCTCAGTGGATCACTCTTCCGGAGAAACCCATCGTCGGCATCATATAACACCAGATGGTTTTTATCGTGGCAAAAAAGTACTGATAAGCAAAACTGAAACCGAAGAAGAAGACTAGGGATGATTTAGCATTGAGTGTTACTATTGCGCTAGATGCGATGGGAGGGGATTATGGACCGCAAGTAATAGTCCCTGCTGCAATTAAGGTACTATCTGAAGTAGATGGTGTGAAATTGATTTTAACGGGAGATCAAGATCAGTTACATGATTTAATAAAGAAGCATCATGGAGTATTAGGCTGCCGCTTATCTATTCAGCATGCTTCACAAAAAGTTGAGATGGATGAGGCTCCTTCTCAAGCTTTACGTATTAAAAAAGACTCTTCAATGCGGGTAGCGATTAACTTGATTAAAACAGGAGAGGCTAATGCTTGCGTAAGCGCAGGCAATACTGGAGCCTTAATGGCAATTGCTCGTTTTGTGCTTAAAACCCTTCCTGGAATTGATCGACCCGCCATTATTTCTGCTTTACCTACGATTCGTGGCCATTGCTACTTATTGGATCTAGGAGCTAATGTAGATTCTAGCGCTGAAAATTTATACCAGTTTGCTTTAATGGGATCAGTATTAGCTAATGCTATTGATAATATCCCTGATCCTTCTATAGGTTTGCTAAATATTGGATCTGAAATTATAAAAGGTAATGAACGAGTTAAGCAAGCAGATCGCATATTATCCCATAGCCATTTAAATTACGCTGGATTTGTAGAGGGAGATGATATTTACGAGGGCAAAGTTGATATAGTTGTCTGTGATGGTTTTGTTGGTAATGTAGCGCTTAAATCAAGTGAAGGAGTGGCTAGACTAGTGCAGCATTACCTGCAGGAGTCTTTTCAGCAAAGTATCTTTACTCGCTTAATAGGGTTGCTAGTTTTGCCTGTACTTAAAAACTTTAGACAACAAATGGATCCTCGTCGCTATAATGGGGCTAATTTAGTTGGGCTTAATGGAGTGGTTATTAAAAGTCATGGGAGAGCAGATATTACCGCTTTTGCACATGCCATTCATATTGCAATTATTGAAACACGCAAGAATGTGCCAAAGCATATTAGCGCTTATCTGGAGCCGTGGTTAGTAGAGGGGCAGGTTGTTTGAGCTACGCTCGTATCATAGGAACCGGAGGATTTCTTCCGGAAAAGGTACTTACAAATGCTGATTTAGAGCAGATGGTGGATACCTCTGATGAATGGATTACTAAGCGAACAGGGATCAAAAAACGACATGTGGCCGACTCGGAACAAACAACTTGCGATCTTGCTGAAATCGCAGCCCGAAATGCTATAGACGCTGCAGGTATTCAGGCTCGGGAAATTGAATTAATTATAGTCGCCACCACTACACCTAATCGGGTGTTTCCGAGTACAGCTTGCTTGCTTCAACAGCGGCTAGGAGTTAATGGACCTGCGGCTTTTGATATTCAAGCAGTTTGCACAGGCTTTATTTATGGGTTAAGCATAGCAGAGAAATTTATCCGCACTGGAAGCGTTAAAACTGCTTTAGTAGTTGGTGCTGAGGTTTTTTCTCGTATTATTGATTGGAGTGATCGTACCACTTGTGTACTTTTTGGTGACGGTGCTGGAGCAGTGATACTTCAAGCTAGCTCAGAGCCAGGAATACTGTCAACTCACCTTCATGCTGATGGTAGTTATCAGCACCTATTAACCGTACCTGCAGGTATTTCTGAATCCTATGACGTGCTTAAGCAAGGAACTGCTTTTGTTCAGATGCAAGGAAGTGAAGTTTTCAAGGTGGCAGTCCGCACTTTAGAGAAAATTGTTGAGGAAACTTTAGCAGCTAATAATATGAGTCAAGAACAAATAGATTGGCTGATTCCTCACCAAGCTAATATTAGAATCATTACGGCAACAGCGAAAAAGTTAAATCTTTCTATGGATCGGGTGATTGTTACTGTCGATTCTCATGGAAATACTTCTGCGGCTTCAGTCCCATTAGCGCTTGACATTGCTATTCGCGATGGGCGTATTAAACGAGGAGATACGCTTTTTCTTGAAGCTTTTGGTGGTGGCTTTACTTGGGGTTCTGCATTATTAATATATTGAATAGATGGGTAAATTAGCTTTTTTATTCCCTGGGCAAGGCTCACAAGCGATGGGTATGCTAGCGAACCTAGCTGAGACTCACCCTAAGGTACGGGAGACCTTTATCCAAGCCTCTACTGTTTTGGGATATGATTTGTGGCAATTAGCACAAGAGGGCCCAAAAGATAGTTTAAATCAAACTGATCGCACCCAGCCCGCGATGTTAACAGCAGGTACAGCTATTTGGCTATCTTGGCGGGCTATGGGTGGAAAGGTTCCAGATTTTATGGCAGGGCACAGTTTAGGAGAATATACTGCTTGGGTTTGCGCTGGAGCTTTTGGATTTAGGGCAACTGTAGCGTTAGTTGCAGACAGAGCCCGTTATATGCTGGAGGCTGTGCCTCAAAATGAAGGAGCAATGGTCGCCATCCTTGGTCTTTCAGATGAGATCGTTAAAAATATTTGCCAACAAGCCTCTCAGGATCAAATTGTAGAAGCTGCTAATTTTAATGCTCCTGGCCAAGTGGTTATTGCTGGTCATGTTAGTGCTATTAACCGAGCTGTGGAATATGCTTGTAGAGCGGGAGCTAAAACTGTAACTCTTCCAGTGAGTGTCCCTGCTCACTGTAGCCTTATGAAGCCAGCAGCCGTAAGGCTTAATCAACGTTTATCAGAGTTTGCAATTGAAGCGCCTATTATTCCAGTAGTAAATAATGTTGATGTAGCTATTAATAGTGATCCCAATACTATTCGTAGTGCCTTGGTGCGCCAACTAGATCATCCTGTTCGTTGGGTTGAAACCTTATTATGGCTAAAGTCCCAAGGGGTAGATACGATGATTGAATGTGGTCCTGGAAAGGTATTAACTGGGCTTACTAGAAGAATTGAAAAAAACATAGTAATACTGCCAGTCTATGATCAAGATAGCCTTGATAAGGCGTTAAAGATAACTGGAGAGATGTAATGGGATTGGATGGAAAAATAGCACTAGTTACTGGTGCTAGTCGAGGTATTGGCCGAGCTACTGCTACAGCACTTGCTGATCGAGGGGCAATAATTGCTGGAACGGCTACCTCAAAAGCTGGTGCAGATGAGATAACTAACTTTCTTGCTGATTCTGGCTACTCAGGTAAGGGTATCGTACTAGATGTTGCTGAGAAATCTTCAATTGATTTAGCACTAGCTAATATCTTAGACCATTTAGGTCATCCTGCTATTTTAGTGAATAATGCGGGTATCACTCGTGATAATTTACTAATACGAATGAAGGATGAGGAGTGGGAAGCTATATTAAATACTAATCTTACCTCGATCTATCATCTTTCAAAAAAATGCCTTAAAAATATGCTCAAATCTTATTGGGGGCGTATTATTAATATTACCTCTGTAACGGGTGTAATGGGAAATGCTGGGCAAACCAATTATGCAGCAGCAAAAGCTGGGATGATTGGTTTTACTAAAGCCCTTGCTCGAGAGGTTGGATCCCGTGGAATCACTGTAAATGCTGTAGCTCCCGGTTTTATTGACACGGATATGACTCGTATTTTAGATAATGATCAGCGAGAAAATTTACTAAGCCATATCCCACTTAATCGATTAGGTAAAGTAGAAGAAATTGCTGCCGTAGTTGCATTTCTTGCAAGCCCAGAATCAGGCTACATCACGGGAGAAACTTTACATGTCAATGGCGGACTCTATATGAATTAGATTTGTAATATTAATATATTTTGCTTTTGCAGTTAATATTGATGCGTTTTCTATTGTGGAGAAACAAACTGTTATGAATGATATAGAAGCTCGGGTTAAGGAAATTGTCATTGAGCAACTTGGAGCTAACCCTGAAGAAGTAACTAATGAGTCATCTTTTGTAGATGACTTAGGCGCTGACTCGCTAGATACCGTAGAGCTTGTTATGGCGTTGGAAGAGGCTTTTGAATGTGAGATTCCTGACGAAGAAGCAGAAAAAATATCTACTGTTCAGGAAGCTATCGATTATATTAAAGAACGTCAAAATAAATAAAATTTGCAATTTTTCTTAAAATTTATTATAGGAATAAGGCCGTGTTGCGAGATTGTTGTAATGTGGCCATATTTCTCAATTAAAGGTAAGTAAAAGGGAGTAGATTTTTGTCTGAAAGGAGAGTTGTTATTACTGGTCTTGGCACAGTTTGCCCAATGGGTTTAAGTGTTGAAGAAGCTTGGGCTAATATACTGGCTGGTAAAAGCGGTATTGAACCCATTACCCATTTTGATGTTTCTAAATTTTCTGTCCGCTTTGGTGGTGCAGTAAAGGAATTTCAGGTTGAGGACTATCTTCCGCTTAAGGATGCTCGAAAGATGGATCTTTTTATTCAGTATGGTATTGCTGCAGCTAAACAGGCTATTGAAGATTCAGGGCTAGAGATTAATGAGGCTAATGCTACCGGGATTGGCATTGCACTTGGATCAGGTATTGGGGGTCTACGTGGAATTGAAATTGGGCATGAAGGCTATCTCCAAGGCGGGCCAAGAAAGATTTCTCCTTTTTTTGTGCCTAGCAATATTATTAATATGCTTGCTGGTAATTTGTCTGTTCTTTATGGAATGAAGGGTCCAAATATTGCTGTTGTAACTGCTTGTTCGACAGGGACTCACAATATCGGTGAGGCAATGCATATTATTCAGCGCGGTGATGCGCAGGTGATGATTGCTGGTGGGGCTGAAATGGCTACCTCTCCCATGGGGCTTGGTGGTTTTGCCTCCGCTCGTGCTTTATCTATTCGTAATGAAGATCCGCAAACTGCTAGTCGTCCTTGGGATAAGGATCGTGATGGCTTTGTTCTAGGTGATGGCGCTGGGGTTTTAGTTTTAGAAGAGCTAGAGCATGCTAGGAAACGAGGCGCAAAGATATATGCCGAAATGATCGGTTATGGCATGAGTGCTGATGCTTATCATATAACTCAGCCTTCTGAAAATGGAGAAGGGGCAAGTCGATGTATGGCGAATGCCTTAAAAGCTGCACGCCTGAATGTAGATGAGGTAAATTATATCAATGCCCATGGAACTTCAACTCCTATTGGTGATCGAGTAGAGACCCTTGCTATTAAAACTACCTTTGGAAAGGATGCCAGAAAAGTAGCTGTAAGTTCTACTAAATCTATGACTGGGCATTTACTTGGAGCTGCTGGGGGTATTGAAGCTATATTTTCTGTATTGGCTATTCGGGATCAGGTGGCACCTCCTACGATTAATATCTTTAACCTTGATCCAGAGTGTGAAGGTTTGGATTACATTATTAATATTGCACGCGAGATGAAAATTAAAGTAGCCCTCTCTAACTCTTTTGGATTTGGTGGTACTAATGGTTCATTGATTTTCCGCCAGCTACAGTAAAAAATATTTGGCTTACCTGAAGCTTTGGCTTTACCCTTAATACCCTTAAAAGTTCTTGTAAATGGCCAAATTAGCCATAAAATTTCAATTGCTGATCGGGGGCTACAGTACGGAGATGGATTATTTGAGACCATAGCTATTTATAAAGAAAGCCCTATACTTTACGAACTTCATTTAAAACGGCTAGAAGCCGGTTGTTATCGCTTATCATTACCCCTACCAAAACGGGAAACTTTAAACAAAGAAATTACAACGCTTTGCCAAGGTATCTCTCGCGGGGTTCTTAAAATCATTGTGACTAGAGGGGTTAGTGATCGAGGTTATCAACCCCAGCCGCAATCCCAATCTACTCGAATACTCTCAATACATCCTTGGCCAGATTATCCAACTATTTCTAGTGAGTATGGGATTAGGCTTCGAGTTTGTAATACTCCTTTAGGTCGCAACTCTTATCTAGCAGGAATAAAACACCTTAATCGATTAGAACAAGTACTTGCTAGAAATGAATGGATCGATCCCGGGATTTCTGAGGGGCTAATGCTCGACAGCCAGAATAATATTATTTCTGGAACCATGAGTAATTTGTTTATTGCCAAAAATGGAGACCTGCAAACGCCTGATTTAAGCTACTGTGGAGTAGCCGGAGTTATGCGGAAGTTTATATTAAATCAAGCCTTAGCTTTAGGGATAATGGCTAAAATACAACCCCTCACTCTGGTGGATATTACACGAGCAGAAGAAATTTTCATTTGTAATAGCTTAATTGGGCTATGGCCAGTGCGCTCTCTTAATAACATACAGTATCCATTAGGCTCGCTAACACAGCGACTACGTAACTTGATTAGCGCACAATTATTTTGTAGGTAGCTAAAATGTAGCACAATGGATAGATTTTTTCTTTCTTTATTGATAATTAGCGGGTTCATTTTAGGCGTATGGACAAAGGTTAAATATGATCACCTTAGCTATCATCTCCTTCACGTTAATTCCAAAGGATCTTATTTTGTAATTCCAAAAGGGGCCACAATACACTCTGTTGCTACTGATCTATATCAAAAAGGTTTCTTAGATTACCCATTATATTTAGAGTTATTAGCTCGTTGGAGGGGGGTATCACGAAATATTAAGGCCGGTGAATACTATATTCAGCCAGAAGCTGCGGTATCAGAGTTTTTACAACAAATTGTATCTGGAAAAATAGCCCAACATAGCTTAACGTTAGTAGAAGGGTGGACATTTTCACAGATGATGATAGCAATTAGAAATAGTGTTCATCTTAACCAGACTTTAAAGCAAGTACCTTTATCTGAAATTATGGCATCTTTAGGCTATTCCCAGGAACATCCAGAAGGTCGATTTTTTCCTGATACTTATTTTTTTCCTACGGACACTACTGATTTTGAATTTTTACATCGAGCTTATCAGCTAATGAAACAGCACTTAATACAAGAATGGGAAGCCCGCGCACCTGATCTTCCCTATCGAAACCCTGATGAAGCTTTAATTTTAGCCTCTATTATTGAACGTGAAACTGCACTGCCAAAGGAACGACCGTTAGTTGCTGGGGTATTTATACGGCGATTGCGAAAAGGAATGCGACTACAAGCTGATCCTACTGTTATTTATAGTTTAGGAAAGGATTTTAATGGAAATTTACGGCGTCAAGATCTGAGAACAGATACCCCTTATAATACTTATACCCGTCTCGGGCTTCCTCCAACCCCTATCTGTATGCCTAGTCTTGAGTCGTTGCATGCGGCGCTACACCCAGATAAAGGGGAAGCGCTATATTTTGTAGCACAGAGCGATGGTAGCCACTATTTTTCCTCTACCCTTGAGGAACATAATGTGGCGGTACAGGCTTATCAGCTAGGAATCCTGAGTAATCAGCCTAGAAATTTAAAGTGAAGAACTATGAGAAGAGGCTGTTTTATATCAGTTGAAGGTATAGATGGATCAGGGAAAAGTACCCATATTAAATTTATTCAGCAACTCTTAGAAGCCTCAGGAAAGACTGTAACGGTAACTAGGGAGCCGGGAGGTACTATGTTGGGGGAGCAAATTAGGGAGATATTACTTACCCCAAGATCTGAGAGTATATCGGCTAATACTGAGCTGTTGTTAATATTTGCAGCACGTATAGAGCACGTTCAAAAAATTATCTCCCCATCCTTAGCTGCCGGTAAATGGGTACTGTGCGAGCGTTTTACAGATGCAAGCTATGCTTATCAGGGGGGTGGCAGAGGATTGCCATTGTCAGATATTTCAATACTTGAAAATTGGGCGCTAGGTTGTTTTCATCCTGATCTTACTTTAATTTTTGATCTCCCAGCTAGTGTGGGGATGAAACGAGCTCTAGTTCGATCTCAGCAATTAGATCGTTTTGAGCAAGAGTCAGTAGATTTTGTTGATCGGGTTCGGATGGCTTATCTTTCCTTAGCTAAAAATAATCTAAAGCGCTATTGTTTAATTGACGCTTCCTTATCATTGGTGGAGATACAACAGGCTATTCAACGGGAAATAACTCCATTTTTAGAAATACACCTCCATGTCTGAGCTTTACTCATGGCATCAATTCCATTGGAATACCATAATGTCTGTTTTAGCGGCAAGACGTATGCCCCATGCGTTATTGTTAGCAGGCCCTGCAGGTATGGGAAAGTGTATTTTTGCCTCTAAGCTAATTCAGGCGCTAACCTGTGAACAGCCTCAAAATGATGGTCAAGGTTGCAATTTTTGTTCTGGATGTTACCTACAGCAGGTAGGGAGTCACCCTGATCATATTAAGATTTCACCTCAAGAGGGAAGGCAAGGCATTTCTGTAGATCATATTCGGCAGATTCATCATCAACTTACTCTTAGCGCAAAAAAATCAAGATTTAAAACAGCGATTATTTATCCTGCAGAAATAATGACTTTAAGCGCTGCTAATAGTTTACTTAAGGTATTAGAAGAGCCGCCAGGTGATTCAGTAATAATTCTTATTACTAATATATGTTCACAACTCCCAGCCACTATCCGCAGCCGTTGCCAGCAATTATGGTTTATACCTCCTCCACTAGAGGAGGCGAAAATTTGGCTGCAACAGCACGTACCCTCCACTCAAAACTTGGATTTAATAAGCTTGTTAAGATTGGTAGGAGGAGCACCCTTAAGGGCTTTAAAATATATAGACCAAAGCTTATTGTCCTTTCGAGAACAATTAATTAATGATCTTTTTTTTCTGAGTAAAGAGAAAATAACCTTTCTTGATATAGCGCAAAATTGGCTTAAGGAAGATCTGGAAGAGCCGTTATATTGGGTATTAACATTTGCTGAAGATATGATTCGAATTAAAAACAAAGTATCTACGCAATGGCTAATAAATCCTGATATAGCTCATTTACTTCAATTTTTTTCTGAAAAAATTCAAATTGATATATTGTTCTCTTTCTTAAAGCGAATTGAGCATGATTTGTGGTTATGGAAGAGTCAATCTAGCGTCAATTCTCAGCTCTTATTAGAAAAATTATTAATTGATTGGTTTTTATATTTCAATGAGGATTATTGTGAATACCCTTAATTCACCGGACTTCACTTCTACTCAAGAAAGCGTATTATCTCTAACAATTAAGGATATTAATGCACTCTATCACGCCTATATTTCCTTTATTAAAAATGGAGGATTATTTATTCCTACGAGTAAAAGTTATTCCATTGGAGATACTGTTTTTATACAGCTGTTATTACTTGATGAAGCACAGAAAACTCATATTGCGAGTAAGGTTGTCTGGGTTACGCCAAAAGGAGCGCAAAACAGTAGAGCTGTGGGGATTGGTATTCAATTTAATGATGATATAAACGGTAGTACAGTACGGACTAAAATTGAGACTTATTTAGCGGATATGATAAATTCTGAAAAGCTCACCTATACAATGTAAGTTATGTTAATTGATTCTCATTGTCATTTAAATTTAATTGATTTCACTCAGCTTGAGGGATCCATAGATGGAGTGATGATAAGCGCCAAAGAATCTGGGGTTGGCCACATGCTATGCGTATCCGTGGATTTAGAGAGTTTCCCCGATATCTGCGCATTAGCGCAAAAATATAATGAGATCTCAATTTCTGTAGGAATACATCCTAATGCGCATGAAAACACTGTGCTTACTGTTGAACAGCTCATTAAACTAGCAATGCTTCCAAAAGTAGTAGCAATTGGGGAAACAGGTCTAGACTATTTCCGTAGTGAAGGCAATCTAGAATGGCAGCGAGAGCGGTTACGGATTCATATCATAGCCGCAAAGAAGTGTAAAAAACCCCTGATTATCCATACTAGGCAAGCCAAACAAGATACTTTACGTATTTTAAAAGAAGAGGGCGCAGATGAAATAGGAGGCGTGTTACATTGTTTTACTGAAGATTGGGCAATGGCAAAAGAGGGGTTAGATTTAGGGTTTTATATTTCTTTTTCTGGGATTATTACTTTTAATAGCGCTCATTCTTTACGGAAAGTAGTGACAAAAATACCCGCTGATCGATTATTAATAGAGACTGATTCACCCTATCTTGCACCAGTACCTTACCGAGGAAAATCTAATCAACCCGCCTATGTTCGATATGTAGCTCAATGTGTTGCTGAATTACGGCAAGCTCCAGTAACTGTTATTGAGGATTTAACAGCTGAGAACTTCTTCTCTTTGTTTTCTTTAGCTACTTAATTGGAGTTATCCTGAAAACTTTAGAACTAACTCTAAAGCTTGGTTAAGCTCTTTTATGGAAGTATAAAAATGAGGAGAAAATCGAATCCCTCCTCCACGATAGGCGCAAATGACTCTTTTATCCATAAGATATTGGTAGAGGGCGGATTGATTTACCTCGTGGTGCTTGAAGATAACAATGCCGGAACGTTGTGTTTCAGCATTAGATGATAATAATTGTAGCTTTGATTCTGCTTTGATTCGCTCAATAAGATAGCTTGTATTGGTGAGCACTGATTTCTCTACCTCAGCTATGCCTATTTCATTTAATAATAAGCTTAAACTTTCTCTAAGGGCGATAATTCCTATCATATTAAGGCTACCGCACTCAAATCGGCGGGCAGATTGAGCAATACGCCAATCCTGGTGCTCATAATTCTTAGAATCTTCTACCATATGCCATCCAAATTGATGGATTTGTAGTTTTTCCCGAGCCTCAGAACAAGAATAAAATATACCTATGCCTTCAGGTCCTAACATCCATTTGTGCCCACCTGCCACTACAAAATCAGCATTGATAGCTTGGCAATTAAAATTTAGCGCGCCTAAACTTTGGATAGCGTCTACACAAAATAAAATCTGTCGTTCTTTGCAAAATTGCCCTAGTCGTTCTAAATTTATTTTTAATCCCGAAGCATATTGGACTGAGCTTATAGTCAGTAGTCGGGTTCTCTTATCTACTAGGCTCATTAATGAATCTTCAGGGGTAATACTTGCCATTAAATTGGCTTTACGAAGTTCAACCCCTAATTCAGAGAGCGTTTGCCAAGGAATGAGATTAGAAGGAAATTCTTGATTGCTAGTTACGATATTATCACCCGCTCGCCAATCTAGGCCATGGGCAATAATAGATAAGCCTTCAGAGGTATTTTTGATTAAAGCAATGTCATTTATTGAAGGGGCATTGATCAAACGGCAAACGAGTTTACGTAATTGTTGTTCTTTTATTCCCCAGCGAGAATAGTGCCAAGCGCCAATGGTAGTATTTTCATCAGCAAAACGTTTTACTGCATCTGCACTTTGATGTGGCCAAGGGGATATCCCGGCATGGTTAAGGTAAATTAGCCCTTTTTTTTGCGGGAATTTACTATGATAGTTATTTTGATCTGAAAGTTTATTCATTATTTAATAAATAAAATACGGTATTAAAATGATAACAGTCACATTAAACGCTATTCGGCTAAATTTTATTTTTATATTCCTTTTTATACTAGGTGTCATTATCGGTATTAATCATGGGTGGGTAAATCGTACATCTTCTAATGTTTCAAGTACGGATAAAGATAAAGTTTGTACTTCAATAAAAAGTAATACTAATCTTGTACCTGTTAAAGAATGTGTTATTAGTAACGATCATCGTATCGATATAACCATTAATGCAAGTAGATCTGAGGCTAGAAAGATTTGTACTGATGTTATAACGCAAACGCAAATTCTTCGTAAAGATCCAAGATGGGAGTTGCAGATTTTTTCTCCTTATAGCGGCGGAAAAATAATTGCAGCATGTAAGATTCAGTCTATCCAAGAAAAGGTAGTAGATCTGATGAGAAATGTGATTATGTATGTGTATTTCAATAATACATAATGAAGATGATCATTGCAGAAATTGTTATATTATATGTCCAGAATGATCTTGCCAAAGTGTTGCCCACTTTCTTGGTAACGGAAAGCCTCAACGATAGCATCCAGATTAAAATGCCGATCCAGCACCGGACGATAGCCGCTGGCGTCGATGGCTCGCACTAGGTCCTGCTGGTTCTTGCGACTGCCCACGATGATGGATTTCATCTGCACCTGTCGAGCTAGCACTGGGAGGATCGGCAGCGTGAATTCCATCCCGCCGATCAAGCCGATCATCACGATGGTGCCTCCGGTGCGCACCGCGTGCACGGACTGCTCCAAGGTCGTTGGGCCAGCGATATCGGTCACGATGTCGACGCCGCAGTCACCCGTTAGCTTGCGCACCGTCTCGCCCCAAGACTTGTCTTCCCGATAGTTAACAGTGAAATCAGCCCCCAGCGCCTTGGCGCGTTTCGCCTTGGCGTCATTGGACACCGTTGCCACCACGGTAGCGCCCAGCATCTTGGCCAGTTGCAGCGCTACGGTAGAGAGGCCACCGGAGCCTTGTACCAGAACGATGTCGCCGGCCTTGATGCGCCCTTCCTGCACCAGTGCGCGCCACGCTGTGGTCGCAGAAGTTGGCAAGGTCGCTGCTTCGGCGTGACTCCAGCCCTTGGGCGCGTGTGTAAATGAGGTCGCCGCGGCAGTGACCTGTTCGCGGGCGTAGCCATCAATGCCGTCGCCTGGCACGGTGGAGAAATCGTGCACGTTGGGCTCGCCGTCCAGCCAGATCGGGAAGAACGTGCTGATGACGGAATCGCCCACCGCAAACTCCGTGATGCTCTCGCCCACCGCCATCACCTCACCGGCACAGTCGGCCATCGGGATACGCGGCATATCGTACACGAACCCTGGCATGCCTGTTACCACCGCATAGTCATGGAAGTTAAGCGAAGTGGCACGCAAGCGCACGCTGATCTCACCACGTTTGGGCGCTGCGGCTTCACTTTGGCCGATGGTGACCCTGTTGAAACCGCCGCCAGGCTGCACAAAAATGGTCTTGTTTTGCATATGATGGCCTCGTTTGCTCTCGTATTTCACTAATGATCATTTCCCTAACATCGATTATTGTCAAAGTATATACCTTGTGCCATAAGGAGCGAATTGGCTAGTTCAACTGCACTTTATTCAATTCAGGACAAAGCATCGATGAAAAACTACTACCATATGATGGTATGGGCACCCATACAGCAGCTTAGCATATGATTTTTCTGTTTCTTGAGGCGAATGCTTCTGTTAACCTACCTTACTTCGCATAATATATATTATGTTAAATATATTGTTTACTTAAAAACAAATTCCTTAAAAAAACCTTGTTAAAAAGCCCTTCTCTGCCTTTACCCTTAAATAAACAATGACGCATTAAGTGATAACATGATTTTTAACAACCGGATTAAAAAATTACGTATGTCAATCTTGGTATTAATTATCTGAATAAAGGTTAATGTAAATACCGATGTGCTCTAATTGTTAATAAATAAGGTGTAGTTTCAATAGTGGCATCGTTACGTCGTAATCTTAATCCTTGTAATTGAGGATCATCGGGTAGCGGTCGAAGTCGAGGAAGGCTATCGTAACGAGTAGCTGGATAAAAAATAGGGATCACTGCCCGTTTTTGCGCGCGTCGTGTGGTTCCCTCTTCAGTAAACCAAGCGATATTCGCTCGAGGATGAATATGCGGAGGGGCAATAATAGCAAGGCGATCATTGGGATTAAGCTGGCTTAAGCGCCGTAAATCCTCCTCTATTAATAAAGCACTGCCAGAGCCTTTTTCAAGACGGGTCTCCAAGCGCTGATAAGCTTCTTTAATATCGATACTCTCTATTTTTGGTAATCGACTCCAAATAAAGCTCACTGACTCGGGTGTATCCTCTAGGGTAACGAATTTTCGTATTGCTTGTCGACGGTGTAATCGGGCGTGCCCTAAAGAGGCAAGAGTAATTTTAATCAAAGGCTTTAATGAATAAGTATTGTGAGTTGTCCACTCCTCAATTTTAATACCATCCATGTTTTTTAAGGCCTGATGCAGGGCTGCTTTGGTTTCATTGATTTGCTGGATAAGTGTTAGCGTAGTTGTACCAACTCCCACTAATGCAGGGCATATCCGGGTAGAGACTGGGTCTTGGCCGTCACAGTAGTCGATAGCGGTTACTATCTGTCGTACTTGTATTCTAGCTCTGCTTGGATCATTTTCATGCCATACCCATAGTGGATAATAGTCTTCCTCTTTTAGATATTTATCTAATATGTTGAGTTGGTGTTCTAAGCGGCGGAGTGTATTAGCAAGCGTAACTCTAAGGTGCTTATACATTACATTATTATTATTATGTTATATCTCTAATTAAAGCCTATAATTTTATTATGACTGTAAAAGAAGAAAACAACAAACGTATTGAAGTTGATAGTACGGGGGAAATAGCAGTACCTGCTAATCATTATTGGGGTGCACAAACTCAACGATCCCTAACTTATTTCTCTATTGGTAAGGAGCTGATTCCTAACGAAGTTATTAAAGCTTTCGGCCTGCTTAAAAGAGCTACCGCACTTACAAACGCAGAATTAGGTAAATTATCGGCAGATAAAGCACAACTCATTGCTCAAGCGGCTGAGGAAATTGTTAACGGTAATCTCGATGGCAATTTTCCACTATACGTATGGATGACAGGAAGTGGAACTCAGGTAAATATGAATATTAATGAGGTTATCGCTAACCGAGCTATTGAGCTTACTGGAGGGGTTAAAGGCAGTAAAGATCCTATTCACCCCAATGATCATGTCAATTTATCCCAATCTTCTAACGACACTTTCCCTACTGCAATGCATATTGCATCGGCTACCGCTATTAAAACCAGATTACTGCCACAAATAAAGACATTACGTAATGCCCTCTATGAAAAGGAAAATGAATTTAAAGAAATTGTTAAAATTGGACGCACTCATTTACAAGATGCTGTGCCTTTGACTCTTGGGCAGGAATTTTCAGGTTATGTAGCTCAGCTAGATGATAATATCAAACGAATAGAAACTGTTTTGCTTGAACTTTATGAGCTGGCTATTGGCGGAACAGCGGTTGGGACAGGACTTAACGCCCCAGCTGGGTTTTCGGAGCGGGTTTGCGCCTATCTACATCAATTTACTCATCTTCCCTTTACCCCTGCTCCTAATAAATTTGCCGCGATAGCCGCCCATGATGCTATGGTAATGGCCAGCGGAACGCTACGTGTACTTGCCTGCTCTTTAATGAAAATTGCTAATGATATCCGTTGGCTAGGATCAGGTCCACGCTGTGGTCTAAATGAACTTTTATTACCCGCAAATGAGCCAGGTTCATCCATTATGCCTGGAAAAGTTAACCCCACTCAATGTGAAGCGATCACTATGGTAGCAGTTCAAGTTATAGGCAACGATACTGCTATTGGGATTGCAGGCTCGCAAGGAAATTTTGAGCTTAATGTGTTTAAGCCAATGATCATCTATAATTTACTTCAATCAGTGACCTTGTTAACAGATAGTTGTGATAATTTTACTCGTTTTCTAGTAACAGGTTTGAAAGCAAATCGATCAAAGATTGCCCACTATGTCAGCCAATCCTTAATGCTTGTTACCGCGCTTACACCTGAGATCGGCTACGATAGAGCCGCTAAAGTTGCTCACTATGCCTTAGATAAAGAGATATCCCTTAAACAAGCCTGTTTAGAGTTAGGAATTTTATCTTCTGAAAGATTTAATGCCCTCGTACAACCTATCAATTTAACGCAAGTGTCAAGCAAAGATAGTTTAAATAAACCAATGGAGGGGTAAATAAACCAATTTATTAATTTTAATTTTATATCACTAATTTTTTTAATTAAAAACCAATAGGTTACTAATACTAAAAATTTGGCATAAAAATAGCATAGGTTTTATACTGATGTTCTGTTTTTAACTAAAGTGCGGGATTCTCCATGTATAACGAAGTTTAGATGGAGATGGATAGCACAGTAGTAAGCGGTGAGCTTGCTGATATTGGTTGATGCTATTTTTATGTTAGCCGATATAGTGGGACACAGTAGTGTATAAAGAGTTCCTACATTGGGATAGTTGTCGGTGCGAGTGCGATGTTGAAAGGTACAAGCGGTAAGTTTGTACAGGTTGCAAAGACTCCATCACTTAGGTGAGTGGTGGGAGTATGTCAATGACTATTATTTAAGAAGAAACTATTTATGATGAAAACACATCTCTTTCCTGCCCTAATACTTGCTTCATTGGTGGTCAGCACTTCAGCTTTGGCAGAGACTCCCACGGATAGTATGTTTGGTACTTGGACCAGTCTTACGCTAACTGGAAAAGTTAATGATAAATGGAACTGGTTTATCGAAGATCAGGCCCGAACCCGAGATGACGCACACGTTATTGATCCAAATGCTGGTTTTTCACCCCGACTCTCCCAGAATCTTTTCTGGGTATCTTTTGGTTATAAAGCAACTGCCCATACCAGCTGGTGGTTTGGATATAGCCAATTTTGGAACAAAAATTTAAACGGCACCCATAGCATGGATGCCCGTCCTTACCAAGATTTCCTCTGGACGGATCATATTTTTGGTAAGAGCGGTTTTGTGGGTACAATGCGTACCCGGACACAGGAAGTGTTCGATGTGTCTACTACCGGTGCCGATATAGGAAACCTAGGGATGCAAGTTCGGCAATTGGGCGGTATTAGCCACCCTATTCCGGGTACGGGTGGGCGATTAGCTGTCTATCTATCTGACGAAGTCTGGTTTAATCTTAATAAAACCGCAGTCACCGGTAGATCCGGCTTTAACCAAAATTGGGCAATGGGGGGATTGATAGTCAAAGCCACAGATGAGCTTAGTTTTACCTTAGGTTATTTAGGCCAATATGTTCGCTCAGAAACCCCTGGTGGCCATTCTTTGTTTACCCAAAATTTTCTATTTGATATCCATTATAATTTTCAGTAAATTAAATAATTATTCTAGTCTAATTATCTAACTTAATTCTTACTTATAGAAGAAATGTCCCCTACATGAAAAGCTTAATCCATCGTGCTATTCAGTTGCGATGGATGGGGATGCTTGGGCTGTTGCTTTTTAGCTTGATTCTTCTAGGAGGAATGATAGAGCGGAATGTACGCCATTTAGAGCGGGTACATGCCTATATGAATTATTCTCATCGGATTCAGCAAGCTAGCCTTAATTTACAGCAGGTATTATTAGAGAATATCTCAGGAAAGAGCGCCACGATTAACCCTAGCGTACTTAAGCAGCTCCATAGAGAGGTTAAAAATCTTATTTTTTTGGATTATTATTCCGCTGTCGAAACACCAAAGCGACTGCGACAGTTGGATAATTTGTTTTCAGATCTGATAGATGAGCAAAATGAAAAACTACCTTTTTTCATGTTATTTCCTGCTTTAACTTTGATAAATCAGGTATTGGATACCGAGATCATACAAGATGAACAAATATTAGAAAATATTATCCAAAACACTCGCACTGAGTTAGAATTAGCTGTGGGCACTCTTATTGCTCTTTTTCTCTTAGGTGGGTGGTTTTTTCGTAACCGGATTTTTAACCCACTAGCCGATCTAAGCCAACTACTCTCTCAATTAGCTAAAGAGGATTACAGCCCGATTTCTACTCGCTATTTAAACCCACTGCTACTACCCGTATTTAACAGCTATAATGAGATGGTGATTCGGCTACAAAAACTAGAGGAAGAAAAACGCTTGCATGCTAATTCCTTAGAAGCTAAAGTTCGTGCTGCTGCTTTAGCACTGTTAGGACAGCAACGAAGCTTAGCCCGTGCTGAACGCCTTGCAGCGGTGGGAGAATTAGCCGCTAGCATTGCCCATGAGCTACGAAATCCTTTAGCGGGTATCCGGATGAGTTGTAGTAATTTACGAAAAGAAATTAATAATCCTGATCAAGCGCAACGTCTTGATCTTATAGGATCTGAGCTTAAACGAATTACATTGCTCTTAAACGATCTGCTAAACCAAGCAAAACACACCCCACAACCTGCTGCTGAGATATCCCCTGCCACTGTAGTTCAGGAGCTATTAGCCTTAACTCGATATCAGATACCCGCCCATATACAACTAGAAAGTAAAATCTCAGAAACCTTACGTTGTCGATTACCAGAGGGGGAAGTTCGCCAAGCGTTACTCAATTTAATACTGAATGCAGCCCAAGTAATGGGTCATACTCCAGGTACAATAAAGGTAGAAATTTTCTGCAATAATGATACTCTTTGCCTCATGGTTAGCGATGAAGGGCCTGGATTTTCCCAAGAAATACTTGAGGGTGGATTTCGACCTTTTGTCAGTGGTGGCCAACAAGGAACTGGGCTAGGACTGGCAATGGTACAGCGATTTGCCCGTGAAATGGGAGGAGAAGTTCGGTTTGTTAATAAACAATCCGGTGGTGCCTGTGTTACCATTATTCTCCCCTGTCATAAAGATCACCATGGGCGCTACATTACTAGTTATCGAGGATGAAACACTTTTAGGTACTGAGCTTACCCGCCACTATAAAAATGGAGGCTGGGAGGTAGAGTGGGCTCATACCTTAGGGCAGGCGCGATCTATGCTCCTTGAGCAGCGTCTTGATCCACTTCTAATCCTTTCAGATATGAGTCTGCCAGATGGCAGCGCCTTAGATCTTATGGAATCTATTCACGGGCAATATGCTCATGCTGAATGGATCTTACTGACCGGTTACGGTAGTGTTCCAGATTCAGTGCGGGCATTACGAATTGGGGCCTATGATTTTCTTGAAAAACCCTGTGAGCTGGAGCATTTAGATTTAATTGTAGCCAGTGCTGCTCGTAGCGCCCGTGCACAAAGACATTTAATTTATCAAACGCAGCAGCGATATCAACAATACTCCTCTAAAGCTTTTGTAGGGCACAGCCAAGCCGCGCAGGAGATACGAGAACTATTAATTAAGTTAACGAAAGTACCTTTTAGTGCACTTATTATAGGCGGTGAAACAGGAACAGGAAAAGGTTTAGTAGCTAGAATCTTACATTATGGAGGATCACGAGCACAGCACCCTATGGTAGAGCTTAACTGTGCTGCATTGCCTCGGGAATTACTAGAGTCTGAGCTTTTTGGGCATGAAGCGGGTGCTTTTACGGGAGCTAAAGCACGCCATTTAGGTCTTCTTGAACAAGCGCATGGAGGAACTTTATTCCTAGATGAAATTGGCGAAATGCCCCTAGATCTACAGGCCAAGTTACTCAAGGTTATTGAAGATCGTCGAGTGCGGCGCTTAGGAGGTAGTAAAGAAACTCTTGTTGACGTACAGATTCTAGCAGCCAGTAATCGAGATTTAGAACAGATGTCTAAAGAAGGAGGATTTCGCGCTGATCTTTATCATCGACTTAGCGTCTTTCGCCTTAGATTACCTGCATTACGGGAAATCAAGGAGGATTTAGACGATTTAGTGCCTCTATTCGTTGCTGAGTTCAATGCTGAGGCAAGAAAACAAGTTAAGATAATTCCAGAACGGGTATGGAATCAACTTCGAAGCCATGACTGGCCTGGTAATGTACGTGAACTACGTAATGTAGTAGAACGATGTGTACTATTTTCTGATGATGCTGTTTTTGCTGAACAATGGTTGCAA
This sequence comes from Candidatus Nitrosoglobus terrae, assembly GCF_002356115.1. NCBI lineage: Bacteria > Pseudomonadati > Pseudomonadota > Gammaproteobacteria > Chromatiales > Chromatiaceae > Candidatus Nitrosoglobus > Candidatus Nitrosoglobus terrae. Next base: position 1,098,318 of record NZ_AP014836.1, on the reverse strand, counting down.
TTACCTGGAAAAATTACCTCCTCCCCTAGCTTAGTTACACCAAATAATAATGCTCAAGTTTGCCTACCTCTAGATGGCAGCATGGTACTAGAAGATATGGATCGATATATTATTGAAACGGCGCTTAAACGCAATCATTATAATATCGCAGCAACCGCTCGCGCCTTAGGAACTACTCGGGAGACTCTACGTTATCGAATCCAAAAACATGGGCTTAAGTCCTCTAAATTACCATCCTCTTAGAATTATATCCTGTAGATATGCTATCTATTTTAAATCCTAGCTTTTCATGCACGCCTTATAAACCCGGCGATCACCATCATTTTGGTCAGCTTTATGGAAGTAGTTTTGGGTTGATATTAGCTATTTATGCCCATCGCTATCCAGGTCTTATTTTAGCGATTACCCCAGATACAGCTACAGCAAATCAATTAGAATATGAACTAAAATTTTATAGCGATAAAAAGAAAAGCCTTCCAATTCTAAGATTCCCTGATTGGGAAACCCTACCCTATGATGTGTTTTCCCCTCATCAGGATATTATTTCAGAGCGCTTAGCTGTACTCTATCAGTTACCTCGGCTAAGCCAAGGGGTACTCATCGCCCCTGTGACTACTTTGATGCAACGCCTTCCGCCTCAAGAATACATTGAATCCCATAGTTTAATGATCGCCGTTAGAGATCAGCTTGAGCCAGAGACTTGGCGTAAGCAGGTAGAAATTGGAGGATATCGCTGTGTCTCTCAAGTAATCGATCATGGTGAATTTGCAATACGGGGATCCATTATTGATATTTTTCCCATGGGTAGCAAAATACCTTATCGAATCGATTTACTTGATAACGAAATAGATAGTCTCCGGAGTTTTGATCCAGAAAGCCAGCGATCCTTGCAGTCAATAGAGCAGATTCAACTACTACCTGCACGAGAATTTCCATTCACAAAAGAGGCAATTGATCGATTTCGGAAAAATCATCGCTGTCTTTTTGTAGGTAATCCACAGCACAGTCTAATCTATCGTGAAGTCAGTGAAGGAAATACGCCTCCAGGAATTGAATATTACACTCCGTTATTTTTTGATCATACGGATACTTTATTTAATTATCTTCCAGAAAATACTTTAATTTTTACTTCTGAGAAAATTCAGGTAGCAGCAGACAAGTTTTGGCAGCAAATAGGAGATCGGTATGAGCAATATTGCCATAATCTAGAGCGACCATTATTAAAGCCACAGGATCTCTATCTTCAAACAGGGGAAATTTTTACTGCCATTAAGAAAATACCTCGCATCAGTTTACAATCCCCAGCATTAGATAAAAAGCTAAATTATCACAATTTTGCAACCCAGCCTCCCTCTTCGCTAATACTCAATCCTCGTGCACTTCAACCCTTGGGGTCACTCATTCAATTCATTGAGAATTTTCAAGGGCGCATATTGTTTGTTGCTGAAACTGTAGGAAGGAGAGAATCTTTATTAGATTTACTCATGGGTATTGAAGTATGCCCTCGCCCTTTTGAAAGTTGGCAAACTTTTTTAGAATCTCAAGAGTACCTAGGCATTACCGTCTCACCACTACAGCAAGGTTTGCTATTAACTAACCCCTCCATAGCTGTTATTGCTGAATCTCAGTTGTTTGGTGAGCAAGCAATGCAATATCGCCGCCGTAAGCAGGATAACCATACACACACTGCAGATACTTTAATTCGAAATCTAGTAGAACTAACTGTAGGTGCCCCTGTAGTCCACGAGGAGCATGGCGTTGGGCGTTATCTAGGACTACAAATGTTAACAGTGGGTAAGGACACTGAATTTATGGCCTTGGAATATGCAGGTGGAGATAAGCTCTATGTCCCCATTTCTTCACTGAATCTTATTAGTCGTTATACCGGTGCATCACCTGAATCTGCCCCGTTACATAAGTTAGGTTCTGGTTATTGGGAGCGAGCTCAGCGTAAAGCAAAAGAGCAAATTCATGATGTGGCCGCTGAGTTACTAGCTATCTATGCTCAAAGAGCAGCCAGAAAAAAAATACCATTACCCGCCCCTGACTCTCACTATGCTATTTTTGCGAGCGCCTTTCCTTTTGAGGAGACCCCAGATCAAACTAAGGCTATTGAGGCTGTTATCGCAGATTTGACGTCAGATAATCCTATGGATCGGTTAATTTGTGGAGATGTGGGTTTTGGGAAAACTGAGGTAGCTATGCGGGCTGCTTTTATAGTCTCTCAGTCAGGAAAGCAGGTCGCGGTACTGGTACCTACAACTCTCTTAGCTCAGCAGCACTATCAAAGCTTTAAAGATCGTTTTGCCGATTGGCCAGTGCAGATAGAAGTAATATCTCGTTTTCGATCCCGTAAAGAACAAGACGCAATAATTACCCATATTACGAGCGGAAAAGTGGATATTATCATTGGTACTCATAAATTATTGCAAAGTAATATCGTTTTTAAAGACTTAGGATTAATGATTATTGATGAGGAACACCGGTTTGGTGTTCGACAAAAAGAACGTATGAAAACGCTACGTGCTGAGGTAGATGTACTTACTTTAACAGCAACGCCTATCCCGAGAACACTCCATTTTTCGCTATCAGGGCTTAGAGATCTCTCTATTATTGCTACCCCACCAGCGCGTCGCCTAGCTATTAAAACATTTGTACAAGAATGGGACGATAATACCCTCCGGGAAGCTATACTTCGAGAAATTAAGCGAGGTGGACAAATTTATTTTCTTCATAATGAAGTAGAAAGCATTGATAAAATAACGCAGAAAGTTCAATCTCTTCTTCCTGAGGCTAAAATAAGCATTGCTCATGGCCAGATGCGGGAACGGGAATTAGAGCAAGCCATGTTAAATTTTTATCATGGGCGTTTTAATATTTTAATCTGCACAACGATTATCGAAACAGGCATTGATATTCCCAATGCAAATACTATTATTATTCATCGAGCAGATAAGCTGGGTTTAGCTCAACTTTATCAGCTACGTGGACGAGTAGGAAGATCTCATCATCGGGCCTATGCTTATCTAATTGTTCCTCCTCGGTCAGCCTTAGCAGCAGATGCGCTAAAACGGTTAGAGGCCATTGAATCCATTGAAGAACTAGGGACTGGTTTTATCCTTGCCACCCATGATATGGAAATTCGGGGAGCAGGTGAATTACTGGGCAAAGATCAAAGTGGGCAAATGCAAGAAATTGGCTTTAATCTTTATCATGAATTATTAGAGCGAGCGGTAAATAGCTTAAAATCTGGGGGGACGCTGGATTTAGAGCGATCATCAGGAGAATCCAGTCTAGAGATTGACCTTCATGCCCCCGCTTTGATTCCAGAGAACTATATTCCTGACACCCACACTCGATTAGTGCTCTATAAAAGGATTTCAGCTGCTAAAGATACTGAGGGGTTAGATGAGATCCAAGTGGAAATGATTGATCGCTTTGGCTTACTCCCTGAATCTATTAAAACGTTACTTACTATTAATAAAATCCGCTTAAAAGCAAATAAAATGGGTATTCGTAAGATTGAAGCTGGAGATAAGGGTGGGCGAATTCACTTCCAGCCAGAGCCAAATATAAATCCTATAACAGTAATTGATCTTATCCAAAATCAACCTAATACTTATAAACTTGAGGGTAGTGAGAAGCTTCGCTTCATTCAAGAATTACCCAATGTCCAAGCACGTTTAAAGGCTCTGGAAAATTTGCTTAGTATATTGAGCGGCCATAAGCAGCAAGCTAATTTAAATAATCTTAAAAAATTTGAATCCTTTAGCATAGCAGGCTAAATCTATAAATTTGAGCGATTGTAATTTAAGCTTTAAAAACTAGAAGCTGGAGGCTATAGCTTTTCCCCAGAAAATCACTATTAATGCCTGAGAATCCGCTAAAATGGAAGCATACATCGTACTTGATGATAGGGCGTGCCTTAATACAGTAATATTAATAAGAACCCGCCATAGCAGCATTGGAAATAATAAAAAGGCTACTACCGTGCTTGCTCCGGCATTTTCAGGAAATTGTATGCTTCTTAACAAAAATAAAAATATTTCCTCTATTATACTCACTACAAAACCAGCACTTGCGAGTGCTATTAAGGTTTGAGGTATTTGTTGAGTCGATTTTTTTAATATTAGAGGTACGCTTGCCATTAAAATAAGTAATGTAGCATCAAACATTGCTAAAAATACTGAAGCAGTTGTTGAATAACCAGACTTATCTACCAAAAAACGACCTATAATATAAAATATTAAGCTGACAATAAGAAGTACTATTGAAGAAGGTAGTTTTTGTGGCCCCGCTTCCCGTAGGCAGATAGTATATAACTCTTTAATGAAATTAAAGGTATTTGAAAACATCGATAGCTTACCTTGTTATGTCAAGAATTAATTAAAAAGACGCAGTTCTAACTTTTATCTCATCTAATCTCAAGGGTATCTAAAAAACAGTCATGCTTTATAATAATAGCAGTAAATGTTTATTCACTATATAGAAGACTCTTATAGTTATGGAAATCCTGTTAAATGGTGAAATTTATAAGATACCAGAAAACTACGCTCTATCAGATCTTATTATGCGCTTAAATCTCCAAGAAAAGAGGATTGCTGTGGAAATTAATGAGGATATTATACCTCGCAGTCAATATATTCACCGGTGCTTACAATCAGGGGATAAAGTAGAGATCGTCCATGCTATTGGTGGTGGTAGTAATTAAAATCAATATATTTGCTACAAATAGAGTAGAAAGTCTAATATGAATAATACTGATGCACCTTTAGTAATTGTTGGTAAACCTTATCATTCCCGACTCTTGATAGGTACAGGTAAATACCAAAGCTTAGAGGAAACACAAGCAGCTATCCAAGCAAGTGGTGCTGAAATCATAACAGTGGCCGTTCGTCGTAGTAATATTGGCCAAAAATCAGGAGAGCCTAATTTACTTGATGTTATCCCTCCAAGTCGCTATACGATATTACCTAACACTGCGGGTTGCTACAACGCTGAAGATGCAATACGTACCTGCCGGCTAGCTCGAGAATTACTAGATGGATATAGTTTAATAAAACTAGAAATTTTAGGAAATGAAAAAACGCTGCTTCCAGATCTCATAGAAACTTATAAAGCAGTTAAAATACTGGTGAAAGAAGATTTTAAGGTAATGGTTTACACTAATGATGATCCAATTGCAGCGAAACAGTTAGAGGCTATGGGTTGTGTTGCAGTGATGCCCTTAGCTGCTCCTATTGGCTCTGGATTAGGTATTAGAAACCCTTATAATATTTTTGAAATCGTTCAGAATGCTAACATACCCATTTTAGTTGATGCGGGCGTAGGCACCGCCTCCGATGCTGCAATAGCTATGGAGATAGGATGTGATGGAGTATTAATGAATAGTGCTATTGCGGGCGCACAAAACCCTATACTTATGGCCTCTGCTATGAAAAAAGCGATAGAGGCAGGCCGAGAAGCTTACCTTGCCGGTCGAATTCCTCGGAAACGATACGCTAGCGCCTCCTCTCCTGTTGAAGGTATTTTCTTTTAATTTCAATTTCTAAATGACTTAACTTAAACCTTGCATTTTTCTTGATCGCAGCGATTATCATTAAGATATTCACCTTTAAGGGTAACTGGGTCAGCTTTAGCCTCGCTAATAAGCATTGCAATATCAGCCCCTACCTTCATGTCATCATCACGACCAAAGCTATGTTTATGAATATAACCTTTATGATCAATCATGATTAAACTAGGGGTTCCCCGCATACCATAAATCCCCATTGTCATTGGTATTCCCAATCGTTCTCCTGGTTGATCAACCCCGATTGGAAAAGTATAACGGTATTCATGAATAAAAGCATCAAGCGCCTGCGGAGTCATGACATCATGATGTTCAAATACAGTATGTAGCCCAATAATCGTGACATCATTAGGATCAAAAGTATTATAAATTTTCTGAGTTTGTGGCAGTCCATGGATTACACACCCGGGGCAAAGCATTTGAAAAGCATGTAAAATTACAACTTTTCCCCGAAGGTTAGATAAGTGTAACGATTGATCGGTATTAAACCATTGAGCTATATGCCAGTCGGGAGCTAAAACCCGATTAAGGTGCATACTTCACCTCTCTTTATGTTTTATTTCTAATACACATCGTTATGGTCATAGGATTACAGCAATAGTCACCATAGAGACTAAACTGAAAACCACAGCTACCCACATTGCAATGGTAGCTTGTTTATTTGCTAACTCACTACGCTCTGTTAATGCCTCTAACATTATTTGATGGCGTTGATGTTCCTGTTCTAGTAAGAGATGGAGGTTTTTCTGGAAATTTTGGCTTTCCTCGCTAATTTGCTGAACCGCCTTAACGATTAACGATTCACTTAAAGTCTTAGTATGAGCTTGATGCTGGTCTGAAATAAACTCTAAGTTTTTTTTGAGCCGCTCTATATTAATATTAACCTCATTAGTATAGTAACCAAGCACTACATCGTGCACTGCTAGTACTGCTAATACAGGATCATCTTTAGTTAGGAGAATACCAAAATCCTTAGCGATTATTTGAATAATTTCATCTCGATCTAGCACCATTTTAATTTTTTTAATTAAAGTTTAGAACCTTTATTTCCTTTTTTCGTTTTTTTAATAGGAAGTTGCTGTAGATCACCGTCAATTGTTGGTACTGGTGGTATTATTTCAACTCCTAGTATTGGATCCATTTGCTCAAAGAGCGCTTTTTTCATTATTTTAAGACGATGTTTAGACATCAATTTAAATTGATCAGATTGGATAGCTTGATTAAAAGTCATCCTATTCTCAAGCATCTCTTGGATATCTTCCCCAAAAGTAGATCCACTATTACGATAAATACTTATGATTCCTTTTATTCGATCCTTATGATCCTGATATACTTTCATGTTCTCAAAAGTCTTACCTTCTTTTTCAATAGCTCCAAAATATTGATTGAGCCATACCACCATCTTTGCTGATTCTGGGAATTGGCGAGCCAACGAATCAAAACCAGAGAGCGTGTCTATAAGGGCTTGACCTCCTGTCACCACTGGATGAATAAAAACAGAGTGGCCCATATCCTGAAGCATCTCTATTGCCTCATTTTCAACCAGATAGGAAGATAGGGGGATAAAGCTTGATGAGCCATTATCGATAATAATCTCAGCATTATCATTTTCCACAATTATTTCTATGAGATGATCAAATTCACGCTCATCAATTACATTTTCTTTTAATAATTCTACCCGCTTAACTGGAAAGGCTGTATAACCTGCAAAGGTAGCATTGACCGGATCGGTATCTATACAAATTAGAGGCACATTATTTTCTTGGCGGTGCTGAGCGATAAGCGCTGATACTAAGCTTTTACCAACACCGCCTTTTCCTTGTAAAGTAAAATGCGCTTTTGCCACTTATATATCTCCTAAACTAAATAAGATCTTCCTTACTTTTACCTTTAGCATCAAATATAAATTTCTTGGTTAACTGGCCTTTTCGCTGTTTTAGTTTTCCTATAAACATTTTTGCTTTGAGCAAGGAAAGAGTAGTCGTTTGCTGGCTGTAGTTTTTTAAATACCGATTTATATAGTGGGTAAATGTTCGGTATTGAATAGGCATAACGCCTTTCTCTCGAAGTAGCGCCCATATTTCTTTTGCAGTATGGCCATTTTCTAGGGCTTGGCTAATTTCACTACCTCTAGCTAAAAATGCTTGGCATCCACTACCTCGCTGACCATTAGCCTTGATTCTTTGTTTTAGCTCATCGGAAAGATTCATAAGGCTCATACCATAAAATTACACTTAAACTCTCCTAGATTACCATAAATCAGTCACATTTTATCATCAAACTAGCTAATACTTTATACTGCTATAAAATGCCTTCGGCAAGCGATAACGTTACGAAGATTATTTATATTCATTCCCTATTACTACTCACCTTCTCGGTCAACTACAACGCACAAGTCCAGTTGTGGCAAAAAACCCTGTCTGGTATGACAGTTTTAGAGATTCAGAAATTGTATCCGATTCAAAGATAAGAAGCTATTTCAAGTAAAATTATCGTTACAGGATTATATCAATCCAGATAATGCAAAGGCAGCGTTTGAATCGTTAGTCGGGGTATTACGAGCTAAATATAGTAAAGAATTATCAACTCTTAATGAAAGTGATAAAGCAAGAGAAATAATGCATCTAGTAATAAAGAAGTGTAGGTATAACTGAAAATTAGAATTTGGGGCTTGTAGACGTTCATAGTGCTATCAAGCTAATCTAGAACTTACCTGATCCCCTAATACCTCACTTCCAAGGGTGGGTAAAAACTCCCCCACTTAAAACATCCATCTGGTAATTTGTCTGTATGGGGTTTTTAGTGTTTTTTTGATTAACCTGTGATAAGGGACATTATCGAGGGTTATAACATTGATAAATTAGTATTTATTATTAGTATTTTTAAATTAAATTACATATTACGTAATATGATACAAAAATAAAAATTTTTAATCAGATATAAAAAAGACCTATCCCTATTATTACTATTTAATGTTATTAATCAACATAATGTTTATAGAAGATAATTTCAGTTATAATAACGATTGCATAGGACTAACTATTAAATATAGAAATTAACTTTGGAGTTAAGATAATAACAATTTCTTTTCTAGCTCAATTTGCTACGTTTAGCTGTGTTGTAGCTTCAATTTTATATCTGATCTTTGCTGTACGTTGTGTTAGCAGATTTACTGCTACACAAGATTCAATAACATCAAAATTTTGTCCCCCTGTTACCCTACTAAAGCCTATTTGTGGTTTAGATCCGGATCTCTATGAGAATCTTCGCTCTTTTTGCGAACAAGAGTATCCTTACTACCAAATTATATTTGGTGTTTCTGATCCATTAGACCTCTCTGTACCCATTATACAGCGCCTCCTTAAAGAATTTTCTGACCTAGATTTAAGTTTGGTGATTGATGATCGCGTACACGGAATAAACCCCAAAATAAATAACTTGATAAATATGTATCAACAATCCAAATATGATTGGATCATAATTGCTGATAGTGATATACGGGTTGACTCAAATTATTTAAAATCCATTGTTGCTCCTTTTGAAAATAATAAGATAGGTGCTGTAACTTGTTTATACCTATGTTTCCCTATAAAAGGCATTGCCTCTAGGCTAAGTACTCTATTTATCAATGGATGGTTTTTACCTTCGGTTCTTATTGCTAATGCCATACAAAAAATTCGCTACTGTTTTGGCCCAACTATGGCTATCAGACGAGATGTTCTAGAGCAAATGGGCGGATTTAACAAACTTTTATCTGTTTTAGCAGATGATTATCTGCTAGGGAAATTAACCTTTGATTTGGGCTATCAAGTGCATCTCTCTTCATATCTAGTAAAAAATATAGTAGAGGAACCTAATTTTAAACGTTTATTTTTGCATGAGTTGCGTTGGGCGCGAACTATATATAGTGTTCAGCCAATAGGTCATACATTCTCTGTTATTGTCCATGCTATTCCTGTTTCATTGCTGTTTTTAGCTGTAGCACCCTCTTATATGCTTGGGCTTACTGTAGTGAGTATAGCGATTACCATTCGGCTACTAATGCACCTATTTATATACCGTAATTTAGAGCTAGAAATTCGTAGCTCCGATATACTTTTAATACCATTACGAGATTTACTTACTTTTATAGTATGGAGCGTTAGCTTCTTTGGGCGCAGTATACAATGGCGACAGCATAATTTTTTAGTTAAAGCCAATAGCCAGCTAGTAATTAAGGATTAAGGAGTCAAAAACTTTATGATGAAAACCCTATTCCTCAACCCACCTTCATTTGATGGTTTTGATGGAGGCGCTGGTTCACGATATCAAGCCCGTAGGGAGATCCGCTCGTTCTGGTACCCTACTTGGTTAGCTCAACCAGCAGCATTAGTCCCAGATAGTAAACTTATAGACGCACCTGCTCGAGGATTATCCCTAGAGCAAGTATTACCATTAGTTCATGACTATGAGCTGGCTATATTACATACCAGTACACCTTCCTTTAATAATGATATCAAAGTTGCTGAGGCGCTAAAGGAGATAAATCCAAGACTTAAAATTGGCTTAGTAGGTGCCCATGTAGCAGTAAACCCTGAACCTTCAGTGATGGCATCACCGGCTATTGATTTTATTGCCCGTAGCGAGTTTGACTATACTATTCAAGAGGTTGCTGAAGGCCGTCCTTTTGCAGAGATTGATGGTATCAGCTATCAAGTAAATAGCAACGCAGTTCATAATCGAGAACGTGATCTTATCAAGGACATGGATGCATTACCTTCTGTTATCGATGTATATAAACGTGATTTAGTTATTGAAGATTATTTCATCGGCTACTTAGAGCATCCTTATGTTTCTTTTTATACTGGGCGCGGTTGTAAGTCACGCTGTACTTTCTGTCTCTGGCCTCAAACTATCAGCGGGCATAAATATCGAACCCAGAGTCCTGAAACGGTGGCAGCGGAAGTTGCAAAAATTCAACGCTATTTCCCCCAAGTTAAAGAGATATTCTTTGACGATGATACCTTCACTGATGATAAGTCTCGTACTGAAGAAACTGCTCGTTTGCTTGGAAAACTTGGGGTCACTTGGTCCTGTAATGCTAAAGCAAATGTTCCTTACGAAACATTGAAAATTATGAAAGACAATGGCTTAAGGCTATTGTTAGTAGGCTATGAAACAGGTAGTCAGCAAATTCTCTTTAATATTAAAAAAGGAATGCGTATTGAATTTGCCCGCCAATTTACCGCTGACTGCCATAAATTAGGTATTAAAATCCACGGAACCTTCATCGTTGGCTTACCTGGCGAGACTCAAGAAACCCTTGAAGAAACTATTCGATTTGCTCAAGATATTAATCCTCATACTATTCAAGTTTCATTAGCGGCAGCTTATCCAGGCACTTTCCTCTATCGCCAAGCTCAAGAAAATGGCTGGCTACGTAACAACGAACAGGGTTTGGTTGCCGGTAATGGACTGCAAATTAGTTCTTTAGAGTATCCCCATCTTTCCCATGAGGAAATTTTTGAAGGGCTCTCGACCTTTTATAAACGTTTTTATTTTCGTCCTCGTAAAATTGGTGAAATTACTTGGGAGATGATGCGAAGTTGGGAGATGACTAAACGACGTCTACGAGAAGGCGTAGAGTTTTTCCGTTTCCTGAATCAGCGGGAAGATAGGGCGTGAAGCAGCTCATCGTCACTGCAGACGATTTTGGGTTATCTTTATCTGTTAATGAAGCTATTGAGCAAGCTCACCGTAAAGGCATACTGACTACTGCAAGCTTAATGGTGGGTGAAGCTGCTGCTGCCGATGCTGTAAGGCGTGCTCACTGTATACCTACCCTTAAAGTAGGGTTGCATGTAGTAGTAGCAGATGGTTATCCAGTATTATCACCGGATATTATCTCAGATCTGGTAGATTCCAATGGCCGATTACCTAGCAATTTAGTACGGGCTGGAGTACGTTTTTACTGCTTACCTCGAGTACGTAAACAGATTGAATCTGAGATCAGGGCTCAATTTGAAGCTTTTATAGCAACAGGATTGGCGCTTGATCATGTAAATGCTCATCATCATATGCATCTACATCCTACTATTTTACGAATTATCCTTAAGATTGGGCGCGAATTTGAGCTACGTGCTATACGACTTCCATATGAACCAGCTTCAAAAGCTACTATTCTTTCAAGCTTTTTTCTAAAGCCATGGCTCTGGATTATGTCAGACCAATTACGCCAAGCAAATATATTCAGTAATGATTATATCTTTGGCTTCCACGATACTGGAAAGATGACAGCTGAGCGGGTATTGGCTCTAATTTCAAAATTACCCGAAGGAGTCTCAGAAATATACTTCCACCCTGCTGTTGATCAGCCTACTGATTACCACCCTCTTCCAGATCAGACAGATCGAGCTGCAGAATTAAATGCACTCACTAATAGGGATATACAAAATATCTTACAATCATCTGGAATTCAGATGATTTCCTTTAGCGATATTGCTAGCTTACACTCTTAAATTTCAAAAATACCCTTTCTCTATTATATTGCTGAAAATGGATTTTCTATCTTCTTCTACTTAGAGATTCAAAAAATTATGCGTCTAGGTATGATTGTAGTTACTATTGCTGGGCTAACTTTAGCCATTTTGCTAATAGTACATCAAGGTTTAAATAATGTAATTCAAGCAGTTACAGCTATAGGATGGGGTATTTTAGCTATCATTATTATTCATCTACCGCAACTTTTTCTCTCTGGATTAGCTTGGCGTACTTTGTTCCAACAAATATGGACACCTTCGTTATCAGCTTTTACTATAACGCGATGGATACGAGAGGCTATAGATAGCCTATTACCTATGGTAGTTTCATTGGGTGGGGCTATTATTGGTGTCCGGCTACTAATACTTCGTGGCTTAACTGGCAGAGATGCCAGTGCTAGTGTAATTGTTGATCTGACTATGGAAGCAATTAGCCAATTTTTATTTACCTTAATAGGGCTAATCCTATTAATTATTAGCGGCTATCATGGCCGAATCGTTGAGGGGGTAACCATTGGTTTAATTATTTCAGTATTTGGTGTACTCGCATTTTTAATTATACAGCGTAGTGGTTTTTTTCTCCTCTTTGAGAGACTGTTTTCTTGGCTAGCTACGCATTGGCCTACTTTATCTGCTGATGCTATTAATGGACTCCATAATAATATCCAGCAGTTCTATCGTAATCCGAAGACCTTAATGCTAGCTTGCAACTTTCACTTGATTTCTTGGGTTCTCGGGACTTTTGAAACATGGTTAGCCCTTAATTTTATTGGTACTCCAATTAGTCTACAAGAATCTTTGATCTTAGAAAGCTTAGGTCAAGCGGTCCGTAGTGCTGGAACTATCATTCCTGGGGCTTATGGAATTCAAGAAGGGGGATATATGATTTTAGGAGAGGTATTTGGTTTAGCGCCCGAGATAGGTTTAGCGTTGTCTATTATTAAACGTCTGCGTGATGTTATGTTGGGAATTCCGGCATTGATTACATGGCAAATACTAGAAGGTCGGTGACATTAGAAGAAAAACTTCTGCAAATATACCTTTAGTAGTAGCTTGTTGAGGATTTTCAAATACAGCTCGCCACCGGTTAAGCCCAATAACAGCTTCCCCATAAGGAATAGAGGCCACTTGACTCTTATGTGCCTCAATTGCCTGAATCTTTTTCCCCACTTGATCATCAATATATTCAGTACGATCCCATGTAGGGAACAATCCCCAAACCTCATAGGCCCACATCGCTGCTAGTGATAGTGAGTTTTCCAAGCACTCTCTAGTTATTTTCCCAGCCAGCTGATGAGTAGGATGCCTATCTAAATATTCATGAGGAAAATAAACTTCATCGGGTTGCAGCTGCTTGATAAGTGTTCCCAGTCGTTCTTTAGCTAAATTATAATGAAGATTATCCGTTAATTTTGGAAGATCAAAAAAAATGACCTCTTTAACTCCTAGTATTAATGCTGCATTCATTGCCTCTTGCTTGCGGATGCTAGCCATCCTTTCTTCTGGCCACTGAAAAGGATTTGAACTTCTTCTACCATCGGTCAAAATTACTGAGGTAATTTGAGCTCCTTGCATTATTTTCTTAACTACAGTACCCCCCATTCCGATCTCCATATCATCAGGGTGGGCGCTAATTACTAGAATCTTGCTCAAAATTAGACTCGATAACTCTAATTTTTACTACTATTGAGATTCTCTTCAGAATGTAGAGAGGTCGTATCTAAGGTATTTATCTCAATAAGTTTAGGTGATTCTTGTTTGGGTAAAATTTCCTTAGCTATTTTTTCTTTTGAGCTAGGTAGTGCATTCCTGCGTGCTCGTATTATATAACCCGTAAGAACTCCGCCAGTAGTTAATAGTGTCAATATACCAATAGTAAAAAATTGAATAGAAAGTAACCCAATACCTACTCCTACTGCTCCAGCTGCTACCGCCCCTACTTTAAGATTAGCTTTAGCATGGGCTTGGTTAGTTTCTTTTAAAATGCGTTTATGAGTTTGCTCAAAAATGCGATTTTTCTCCTTTGCTGAAGCAATAAGGATCTGCTCTCGTTCTTGACTCAATTTCTCCTTCACACGACTTAATGCATCTTTCTTAAGATGACTAGCAATAGAAGAGAGCCAAAAAGCTGTAAGCAAACCTGCAATTACTGCAAGCGTAGCATAAGGTATCCAGCTTGCTCCATGGGAATCCATGAAAGTAAAAACAAGAATAGCGCTTGCCACTTGATTAAGTATAATCCCAGGAAGAAACCTGAGCATAGACAAGGTACTAACCTCTTAGGATAATAAACTATAGGAAGTATGAATGGGCGTTATTTCCAAAGCGGCTATTTTTATTAATTGCTTATTTAACAACTAAAGCATATACCATTATTTCTTCTTAGTTAATTTCATAATCCTCCTTAAAATAATAAGCCATGGGGAGCGCTTCCCATAAATAAAAGTAGAGGTATAGATAACATGGTGTTAGTGCGAGAAGCTAGGAATGCTACCCGACCCGCTTTTGCTTTTTCCTCCCCGGTGGCTGGAACTAAATTAAGCAGTTTTTTCTGATTACGCCAAATTAACACCCAAACATTAAACAGCATAATGGTGCCTAGCCAAGCCCCCACTCCAATCGCAGTTAAAGCAATATTGTGAAATCCAATACCCAATGTAAAAGCACCGTGTATGCTGTATTGAGGAGCTATCGCTAAGTACATAAGGCCAGATAACCAAGTTACAAGCGCTGACCATCGAAACCATAATAGTGCACGAGGGGCAATATATTTACTAATGGCTGCAGATCCTGGCCCCTTTTGATCTTTATTGGCCTCCGCCATTGCTGGCGTTTGCACCAAGTTAAAATAATACAATAATCCAATCCAAGCGATACCGGCAAGGAAGTGTAACCAACGATCTAGGGGCAATAATGGTATAAGTTCCATAATGTTTAACCTATTGCTATCATTTTTATAACAAAAGTTAAGATAATTGCCAGAATAACTCCGGAGATGATAGTACCAATAATAGAATCTAAAGGATTCATAAAGCCCTCAGTTTCCTAGAATAATCTTTATAAGATCCTACAATGAGAATATCGTAATGTCCACTAATATAGGATTTACTTAATTAATTATAGTATGGCTATGTAGTCGCTGGAAATTGGCGAGCCAAGTTTCGAAGCACATAGTGCAAAATACCTCCATTACGAAAATAATCCCGCTCTTTAGGCGTATCAATTCGAACTACGGTGCTAAACATAATCTCTTTGTTATCATCTCCCTTAGCAATTACAGTGATATTTTTAACATTATTACCAGATAAAGAAATAGAAAATTTCTCCCTCCCCGTTAACCCTAAACTGTCAGCGTTTTCCCCTGATATGAACTGTAGAGGTAATACACCAAATCCTACCAAGTTAGATCGGTGAATACGTTCAAAACTCTCAGCAATCACCGCCTTTACTCCTAGCAGATTGACTCCTTTAGCTGCCCAGTCACGGCTAGATCCAGTACCATATTCCTTACCTGCAAGAATGATAAGCGGTGTGGCTTCTTTACGATACCTTTCTGCAGCCTCAAAAATACTCATAACCTCATTTGAAGGTATATGAGTTGTCCACCCTCCCTCAGTACCGGGAGCTATCTTATTATGTAATCGCACATTGGCAAAGGTACCCCGAATCATTACTTCATGATTACCGCGACGAGAACCATAGGAATTAAAATCCTTAAGTTTGACACCCTGTGCCTGTAAGTGTTCTCCTGCTGGACTATCTGGCTGGATAGCACCGGCTGGTGAAATATGATCAGTAGTAATAGAATTACCTACCATGACTAGACAGTGAGCATCAACAATATTTGAGATCTGGCACTTCTCCATACTCATACCTTGGAAATAAGGAGGATGGGCGATATAGGTAGAAGGTGCCCAATCGTAATTCTGGCTAGTTGCAGTCTCAATCCCTTGCCAATAAGAATCGCCTGTAAATACACGACTATAGTGTTCCTGAAATAGCGTACGATTAATATGAGTGTCTATGGCTTGAGATACCTCCATAGCAGTAGGCCAAATATCCTTCAAAAATATATCCTCTCCTTTCTTATCTTGCCCTAGAGGCTCGGTAGCCAGATCAATCATCATATTACCTGCTAAGGCATAGGCAATAACTAAGGGGGGGGAGGTGAGCCAATTAGTTTGTACCTCAGCATGTATTCGTCCTTCAAAATTACGATTACCTGATAAAACAGAAGCCACCATCAGATTACCGTCATTAATCGCTTGGCTAACGGGTTTTAATAAAGGACCCGAATTACCAATACAGGTTGTGCAGCCAAAACCAATAATATTAAAGCCTAGGGCATTGAGAGAATCCATAAGTCCCATTTTCTCTAAATATGCAGGGACTACTTGGGATCCAGGGGCAAAGGAGGTTTTTACCCAAGGTTTAACCGTCAAGCCACGAACGTGCGCTTTTTTGGCAAGCAACGCTGCCGCTACTAGTACGGCTGGATTAGAAGTATTGGTACAACTAGTAATCGCTGCAATAACCACGGCTCCATGTTTAAGCAGCGTTTTCTCGTCATTTAACTCAACCTCAACGCTTCCTCGTTTAGAATCAATAGAGCCTCCAATAGCAACTCCCCCTCCTTCATTCTTAAAACGCTCTTCGGCAATACCACAATGCTTATTTAAATGAGCCTGTAGATTATGGGTAAATACGGCTTTTACATCCTTTAGTGCTACCCGATCCTGAGGACGCTTAGGGCCTGCGAGACTAGGCTCAATTGTACTTATATCCAATTCCACTACTTCCGTGTAGTCTGCCATTTGAGCGCCATCTTCGCTCCACATCCCCTGCTCTTTAGCGTAAGATTCTACTAGAGCTACTGTTTCTGCTGAGCGGCCAGATAAATTTAAATAACGTATAGTTTCCCTATCAATAGGGAAAATACCGCAAGTTGCCCCATACTCCGGTGCCATATTGCCAATAGTCGCCCGATCAGCCAAAGGGAGGTGCGTTAATCCTTCACCAAAAAATTCCACAAATTTCCCTACCACTCCTTTTTTACGTAGCATTTCAGTGATAGTGAGCACTAAATCAGTGGCTGTAGCTCCTTCAGGCATCCTGCCTTTAAGCTGAAAACCAACCACTTGGGGAAGTAGCAAAGAGATAGGCTGACCTAGCATTACTGCTTCTGCTTCAATTCCCCCAACTCCCCAGCCTAAAACGCCCAAACCATTAATCATGGTAGTATGGGAATCAGTACCTACTAAGGTATCAGGATAGGCTTGAACGATGTCGTCGATTTTATGAGTAAAAACTACGCTTGCTAAATATTCTAAGTTTACTTGATGAACAATGCCGGTACCCGGAGGCACTACTCGAAAATTAGAGAAGGCATTTTGCCCCCAACGCAAAAACTTATAACGTTCCCTATTACGATGATATTCCATTTCAATATTGAGATTTAGAGAGTCTTGGCTACCAAAATGATCCACCATGACAGAATGATCGATCACTAGATCTGCAGGAGATAGAGGGTTAATGCGGTTTGGATCTCCTCCTAAGCGCTCCATCGCATCTCGCATTGCTGCAAGATCTGCAATGGCTGGAACTCCAGTAAAATCTTGCATCAACACCCTAGCAGGAGTAAAAGCAATTTCTACATTTGGCTCAGCGTTAACGACCCACTCTAGTAACGCTTTGATGCTGTTTCTGGTGACGTTAACCCCATCTTCTGTGCGTAAAAGGTTTTCCAGCAGCACCTTCAAGGTATAAGGTAAACGATCTACTGGATATCCTTGATCTAGGAGTGCCTTAAGATGGAAGATTTCGTAAGATTTTTCACCGACTGTTAGGGTTGAGCGCGTATTGAAACTATTAATCATTATAATTAAATCCAAGTAATTAATAATATCTGTCTGTATCTCTTGATAATTTTATCAGAGTTTATAGCTTAAGAATTTATAGTTTTGCGCTAAGCTTATAGGCCATAATTAAGTTCATCATAATTTTTTACGTTTATTTTCTTAACAGTACCTTCGTTATCAAGAAGCGTTCGCTTACGTTCGATACCCCAACGATAACCTGATATTTTTCCATCACTGCGAACAACCCGATGGCAAGGAATAGCAATGGCGATCTGGTTAGCAGCACATGCTCCAGCGACAGCTCGCGCTGATTTAGGTGCCCCAATACGGCGAGCAACTTCAGTATAGCTAAGGGTTTGAC
The DNA here is from genome assembly GCF_002356115.1 of Candidatus Nitrosoglobus terrae. Lineage (NCBI taxonomy): Bacteria > Pseudomonadati > Pseudomonadota > Gammaproteobacteria > Chromatiales > Chromatiaceae > Candidatus Nitrosoglobus > Candidatus Nitrosoglobus terrae. The sequence continues at coordinate 1,080,009 of NZ_AP014836.1, read as the reverse complement.
CTATAGGGATTTGGCGTAATAGCTGCCAAACGCGCTGCTGAAATGCAGTACCCCGGATATCTAAAGGTAGATCAAGGCCAATTTCAGGCGCTTCAATAAAACCTACTACGCTTACGATTAACTGCTTAAGATTATCATCCTCCCTCATTAAATTAGCGTGAGGGAAGCGTTCCTGAAGATCATGTACAAGGGCTTTTGAATCATCACCCAGCAAAATAGCGCAAACACCTAGTGCACTTTGAGCTACAAGGATCAGTCCCAATAAGCATTTACTTATTGCAAAACGGATCTCCATATTTTTACCCCCTCGTCGATAATTGCTGGGTGTCATCCCTAATACTTCGTTGGATTTTTCGTAGAAACGGCTATTGGAATTATAGCCTGCATTAAGGATTGCTTGTGTCACTGTACTCTCTTGGCTGAGTTCCCTTTTTATTCGGTTTATCTTGTGTGCTACCGCGTATTGATAGGGTGTTAATCCCGTGATTTGTTTAAATAGTCGATGAAAATGATACGCACTCATTCCTACCTGTTTTGCGAGATCCTTAAAACTCAGAATATCTTCTGCTTTCTCAATGATTCGACAGGATTGAATAATTTCAGTTATATGTGGATTAATCAGTGAAGGCCGATCAGGTTTACACCGTTTACAAGGACGAAAACCCGCTTGCTCTGCTTCCTCTTGTGTCGTATAAAAGCAAATATTCTCTGGACGAGGTAAACGGGCAGCACAAAAGGGATGACAATAAACCCCTGTAGTTTTAACTGCATAAAAAAATTTACCATTCGCTTTGATTTCACGCATGACAATAGCATGCCAGCGGGGATCATCTTTATTCTGATCTGTAACCGGGGTTTTGTTTTTTAAAATAGTCATTTCTGAATCCCTTAAGTCTTATTTGAGGGATTTAACTTACCAAATGCTATGAACGGCTACACTCCGATTCTTGCGCTTAAATTTAATCATTTAGCCACAGCACTGTTTCTGCGCTTGAATCGGTGGGCATAGCACTGAACCGAAGGAGCAAAAGACGCAACAGTCACCCGGATTTGGGCGTAGTAATGCCTTACAATTATCGCATTCGTAGTAAAACTGACAGGAATCGGTTGGCATGATTTCCTGTTTAGCAAAATTGCAATGAGGACAGGTCAGTATAGACTTAAGGATAACAGTATTCATCGGTTGCGTTATTTCCGTACTGTTGAGGGATAACCTGCGTTCGTCGTCGCTACAATTAACATCTGTAGTTGGATCTTGTCAGGATCATAGGTTACAGTGGCCGTTTTTGAGCTATAGTCAACTTTGGCCATATTGACCCCAGCTACTTTTTCGAGCGATTTCTTAACCGTGATTGGACAGAGACTACAGGTCATGTTTTGCACATCCAGCACCACTGTCTTTAACGTAGTACTGGCGAATATCGTCAACGGTAAAGATATAAGGATTGCGATTATTAGTTGGCGCATGAAAGTATCCCCTATCAGTAAAGTAATGGAGCTAGCCATGGAGCGGCTAATAAGGTAAGCAGCAGTGTAGTTATAATCCAGAAGATTAAACGCTGATATCTAAGTACTTGTGTATTAACACAGGGGATATCTAGCGCACAGGCTTTAGGTATCAGATAAAGATTACGAAATGCAAACCAAAGGAACACTAACGTTAACCCAATGAAGAGAGGTCGATAAGGTTCAAAGGCGCTTAGGTGACTTACCCATGTACCTCCAATACCTAAGGTCAACAGTACTAACGGGCCAACACAGCACACTGAAGCCCCAATTGCAGCCAAGGTGCCTGCAACTAACGAACCTTTGCTAGTAAATTGAGTCATTATAATCTCCTTGAATCAGGCTACCTAACGGTTATTCTAAACTATGTACTTAGGTACAGAATCAAGGAAAAATTCATGGCGGAAAAATTAACTATTGGTAAGTTGGCAGCAGCAACAGGTGTGAGTATTGAGACGATCCGGTATTACCAGCGGCGCGGTCTGCTGAGTATTCCTTCTAAACCCCTAAATAGCCACCGTTGTTACCCGCCCGAACAAATTAAGCGTCTTCGTTTTATTAGGCGCGCAAAAGCCTTAGGATTTACGCTGAATGAAATTGCTTCCCTTTTGCAATTTGATGAAGTGTGCGCATGTGCAGAGACACGAGCTTTTGCTACTCAAAAGCTCCAAATAATTGATGCCAAACTAGCGGATTTAACTGCGATGCGTAAAGCCCTAGCCAATCTGATATACGAGTGTGAATTATCTGGTATGAAAGGAGCCTGCCCGATTATCCACACATTGGCAGTAGATTGAAGTTACTAACATACCCGCAGAACTATAATTAGAATTAGCCGCTTGTAGCTTGGTGTGCTTCGGTTATAAAAAGGATAGTTGTTGCCGTGAGATTCAATGCATACTGCTTCTCAAACGGGAAACATAAGCGCAGAATAAACGACGCCAACGATATAGGCGGACTAATGCGCGAATTTTTTCAATTCGCTAGATGAGAGGACGCTGCCAAGAAGAAACGTTTGATCGCTCTTGGCAATCAAGTCTTGCTCGTTCTGGATGCTTGAACTTACTTCTGATTCAACTGCAAATGAAGTGCGATCAAATCCGTTCTTGCCGAACTTCATGGAGGCAAATCGATTTGGGGTCAGTCCGTTGACCGCGAACAAATCGAACAGCACCAAACCCTCAAAGCTCAAGCTGACGAGTTCTAAGGTGAGCTGCTTAATCTGGCGCAAAGGATGAAAATCAGCTGTGGCAGTAACCACAGCGATTTCACCGACAATGCGTAGTGTCTTAATCATTTCTACATTCTTGCCGTATAGAGTCTGTCAATCGCTGTATAAGCATCTTTTGACAAACCAATGGCTTTATCCAAGGTATCTATCATCCTACTGCCGTCAGGAAATTCTTCCATGTGGAAAATTGTATGACGGTGCTTTCGGAAAAAACTATAGCCAGTGTTGAACGCATCTACCATCTTCGTGTGCCCGACGGCCTCCGCATGCTCGGGCTTGAGTGTACAAGCACCGTCCTTAACGTCGAAGAAGTCACCGAACCCATTCTCAACTGACCTCATATAGTGGGTCATCTCCTGTTTCAAGACGCCTTCCAGCGACCTTAAATCAGGGTAAAGCAATAAGCAATAGTCAGGCAGCTTCGGAGCTGCGAGCTTGATGCAGCAGCCAGAGATTAAAAGCTTTTTGACTGCTTCAGGGAGATGAACATAGCTACGATGAAAAAATCCCTTGAGGTAGTCTTCGGCCATTTCTTCCCGAACTATTTCCGCGCTGCTGTCATCTTTGCAATACAAAACCTGCTCAAGACCTTTTAGATCCAAAAGGTCGATGAGCATAAATATCACCCGTCGATAACAGGAAAGAGGTTTGCCCTGTATCTGCAAAACCCTTGTAGAACGATGATGGGTAAGTGTAAGGCTATCTTGATAAGCAATGCTCTTTAGTGACACCCGCTTACAAACGGCTTCATTACGTAGGGTGTTAATCTCAATATCACCTGATTCTTTAAGAAGATCCAGAATCGAATCAAACGAATCAACGGTTATCCCTTTGAGGGAGTAATTTAGATTCTTAAACTCAGCGGGATTGATTGTGGCCTTCAAGTAGACAGCAAGTTGCTCGCCTACCGGCTGGTTCTTTCCTATCTTCCATTGAACGGTGGTCGTGCCCGTACCGTTCAGATGCAGATCCACGGTGGCAAACTCAGCGCCCGCTACACCAAAGACGACTCGTTTGCGTTTGCCGAGCGGCTGAATACCGCCGTGCAGTGTGTAGCCGTTCGACTCTAGGAAACTCTGAATGTCCGCATCTAGTATCTCGCGATTCAGATTCAGGTCTTTATAGTCAGACATCTTCCTCTACCCAGAACACGCTCCAGTCGTCTAGAAGACGCAAGAGCACACATTTCATCATAACGTAGAACGTGTTTTTGCTCCACAAGCAAAGCGGCGGGTATCCGCTGGGCTGCTTATGGTGTACTTACGCCCCTCGTTTCGCCCAGCCACAAGAAAGCCTCGACTAGCGGGGCTCTTTGTCGCCATCTTCAAGCTGCTGCGCACTCGTTGAAGTTGCGCTAAGCGCATGTTTTTATGGCGGAAGCGGTGAGATTCGAACTCACGGACGGTTGCCCGTCGCCGGTTTTCAAGACCGGTGCAATCGACCACTCTGCCACACTTCCAAAAATTTTGTTTGATATATTTTATACAAAATAGAGATTGATATCACAATTATTTTTCTAGTCTTTATCTTTATAGAAATACCAAAGAAATAAGGCTATTGCTATTTCTAAGAAAACTAGTAAGCTACGAACTAAGTCGCTCAACGATTGTCTTATTTAACTAACAAGCTACTTATCTAGAATTAAGAGTTGATTTACCGATTGATCAAGAAGGCTAAAATTTATGAGTTACAATGACAAAATAATTTCAAGTACAGCTGCACCTTCGGTGCTGGCTACCAATAAGTTGCTACGCAACACTTACACGCTTCTTGCTGCAACCTTACTTTTTAGCGCTTTTACTGCTGGAATTGCGATGGCAACTAATGCCGCTCCAGTGTATTGGGTAATCACACTAGTAGGCTATTTTGGTTTATTATTTTTAACTAATGCGCTACGTAATAGCGGGTTTGGGTTAATTGCAGTTTTTGCCTTAACAGGTTTTATGGGTTATACGCTAGGACCTATTCTCAATCTATATTTACACCTACCTAATGGCCATCAAACAGTTATGCTAGCTCTGGGAGGCACTGGCGTTATCTTCTTTGGCCTATCGGGCTATGCCATTACAACTCAAAAGGATTTTAGTTTTATTGGTGGCTTCTTAATAGTGGGCATTCTCGTAGCTTTCCTCGCAGGATTAGGTGCTATGTTTTTCCATATTCCAGCACTATCCTTAGCTGTTTCTGCTATGTTTATCCTGCTCATGTCAGGTTATATCCTATTTCAAACTAGCCTGATTATTCATGGTGGTGAGACTAATTATATTACAGCTACTGTTAGCCTATACGTAGCGATTTATAACTTATTTTTAAGTTTATTACAGCTATTAAGTGCGCTTAATAATAATCGATAAGCTAAAATATTAATAATAAAAAGGCCTCTAAAATGAGGCCTTTTTATTTTTTTATTCTGTTTCAATAATTTATACACTAAAACTTTCCCCACAACCGCAGGTTGCATTAATATTAGGGTTTTTAAATTTAAAGCTTTCGTTTAAACCCTCGCGTCTATAGTCCAGCTCAGTACCGTCAATTAAGGTTAAAGCTTGTTTATCAATGAGAACTTTAACACCGTCTTTTTCAAACAGAGCGTCATCAGGCTCGATTTCATTTGCAAAACCAATAGTATAAGAATAACCAGAGCATCCGGTCTTTTTTACTCCTACACGTAAACCTTTTATGCTCTCTTGCTGAGAGAGTATTTTTTTGATCTGTTTTACTGCTGAATCGGTCATTGTAATTGCCATCTCTTATCTTTCCTTCCTTTATTTACCATGCAGCACTACGCAATAATATTTGTTGAAATCTCTCTATTTGATTTTTTAATACTACTAATAGTTCATCTACTTGAGACAAGGTATTACCTACTCCTATACTAACACGAATAGCACCTTGGGCTAACTCTGGTGTAATTCCCATAGCTAGTAATACATGGCTAGGCTGATGGTTACCACTACCACAAGCAGAACCGCTGGAAACCCCAATTCCTGCCTTATCTAAAGCCATTAATAAGGTCTCTCCTTCAATTTTTGGTACGGCAAAAAATACAGTATTAGGTAAACGTTCTGTCCCACTTCCAAAGATCACAGCCTCTGGTAACTGTAGTTGTAAGGATCGTTCAAAGTGTTCCCTCAGCTGAAACCATTCTTTCCTACGTTGATCTATCTCAACACTGGCAAGTTCAGCTGCTTTACCAAAACCTACAATGGCAGCTACATTTTCAGTACCACTACGTAGCCCTTTCTCTTGCCCGCCTCCAAGTAACAGAGGTACGATATCTAAATGACTGTCTACCACTAATGCGCCTACTCCCTTAGGCCCCCCCATTTTATGGGCAGAAATACTCATAAGATGGGCACCACTACGATGAAAATCAATAGGCACCTTCCCTATAGCCTGTACCGCATCGGTATGAAACAAACTCCCTCTGGATCGAGCATATTCGCTTATAGCAAAAATTTCTTGCAGAACTCCAGTTTCATTACTTGCCCACATGACAGAGACTAGCTGATTATTAGGATATAATGCTCTCTCAAGATTTGAAATGGTGATTTTTCCGTGAAAATCTACCTTAATTTCGGTGACTTCAACACCTCGCGTACGTAAAGCGAAAGCGGGTTCTTGAATAGAGGAATGCTCTATAGCACTAATAGCGAGCCGGCCGTTAGGGTGAGATCCCATTACGCCAAATAGGGCTAAATTATTAGCTTCAGTGCCACCGCTAGTGAAAATAACCTGAGCAGGATCGGCGTGAATTAACGTAGCTACCTGAATACGAGCCTGCTCTATTGCTTCTTTGGCAATACGCCCATAGCGATGTACGCTGGATGGATTGCCTTGCTGCTCTTGCAGATAGGGAAGCATTGCTTCCAACACCCGTTTATCTAGAGGCGAGCCTGCATTGTGGTCGAAATAAATTGCCATACCAGATTCACTCCTTAAAGGGATCAATGAATTTCTATCATGATTGGTATGTTATAGAGGCAATATGGAGTCCAAATCAAAATCTTTAATTTTTCAATACATAACATATTGCTCTAAAATAAGTTTTAATGCTTATCAGAATCTAAATTCTCTTCCGAAGCTACCGTTTTTAATTCTTGAACTATAATTGTTATTTGTTCAATACGGTTACTTAAATAATTGACACGCTCGATTAGATCAAAAATAGCATACTCAATAGGATCAGGCGTATCATGAGATTCGCCATAAGCATTAAATTCAATACATTTACCTATTATATTATTGTTATATCTATCTTTTTCTCTTTCCCCTTTCGGCTGAACTATATACCCAGGTACACCTACTACAGTGGAATCTTCTGGGACATTTTTAACCACCACCGCATTAGAACCAATTCGAGCTCTACTACCGATATAAATAGGCCCTAAGATTTTAGCCCCAGCTCCAACAATTACATTATTTCCTAGAGTGGGATGACGTTTACCCTTCTCCCAACTTGTTCCACCTAGTGTTACTCCATGATAAATCGTACAGTCATCACCAATCTCTGCAGTTTCACCAATCACTACACCCATGCCATGATCGATAAAAAAACGTCGTCCAATCCTTGCTCCTGGATGGATCTCAATCCCCGTAAGCCAACGGCTTAAGGCAGAAATTATACGCGCTGGCCATTTAATCCTAAGATTCCATAAATAGTGACTAAACCGATGCCATAAAATGGCGTGAAATCCAGGATAAGTCGTGATAATTTCTAAAATATTGCGCGCCGCCGGATCGCGCTCAAAAATACAATTTATTTCTTCTTGAAAGTGGGTGAACATATTCTTGGTTAATTTACCGGCGTTACTGGCCTAATGAGTATTTGTATTTTGTCCTAGGTGAATGATTTTCTGCACAGCGGTTAAAATCCCTCGTAAGATATTAATTTCTTTGATATCAAGATGAGTGCGCAAAAATAAACGACGTAGACGGCGTATTAAAAATCGAGGTTTGTTTGGATTAAGAAAATCAATATCAATAAGGGCCTCTTCTAGATGCTTAAAAAATCCTTCTACTTCGCTAGCTGATGCTAATAAGTCTGACCCTAGGGGCTGTTTAGAAGAAGAAATAGCTCCTATCCTATAAGCCATCTGTATCTCATAAACTACTACCTGCACTGCTGCCCCTAGATTAAGGGATCTATATATTGGATTACTAGGAATATGAACTAAATAATTACAGTAATCTAATTCAGCATTAGAAATTCCTGAGTGTTCGCAGCCAAATACTATGGCCACTTCTTGTTTAGCTGCTTCTTTAACAACTAAAATACCGCAAGCACGGGCATCTATAGCTGGTGAAGAGATATTTCTCTGCCTAGCACTTAACCCAAATACTATTTGGCAATCTGATATCGCGTGAAGCAAGCTAGGAAAAATTTTAGCCTGAGCCAATAAATGATCTGCACCAGAGGCTCTAGCGGTAGCTATAGCTGAAGGAAAATCCTTTGGGTTAACTAAGTATAGCCGAGATAATCCCATCGTGTGCATAGCTCGCGCTGCAGCGCCAATATTACCAGGGTGAGTGGTTTCTACTAGCACAATACGCACTCTTGCTAGTGACATAAATCAAGCTGTTTTTGCAGAAGTTATAAACATAGCATCGCCATAGCTAAAAAAACGATAGCCTTTTTTCACTGCGTGCTGGTAGGCGGCCAATATTTTTTCTCGTCCAGCAAAAGCACATACCAGCATAAGTAAGGTACTCTTCGGTAGATGGAAATTGGTAATGAGTGCATCTATGGTATGAAACCGGTAACCAGGGAAAATAAAAATCTCAGTCTCTCCCTGATAAGGGCTAAGCAATCCTGATACAGAGGCGCTTTCAAGTGCCCGTACTGTTGTCGTTCCTACCGCTATTACCCGTCCTCCTTGCTGTTTAGTAGCCTGTATTTGAGCGCAGACTTGCTCTGAAATCTCTATATACTCTGAATGCATCCGGTGCTGATGAATATGCTCTACTCGTACTGGCTGAAAAGTCCCAGTACCTACATGTAATGTGATATAGCCTATTTGTACACCTTTGGCCTGTAACTGTTTCAATAAAAATTCATTAAAGTGTAAACCTGCTGTAGGTGCTGCAATAGCTCCGGGGCGAGAAGCGTAAATAGTTTGATATCGCTCGCTATCAAGGGTACTCATTTCTCGACGAATATAGGGAGGTAGAGGGATACGGCCTACCTCATCAAGAATCTGCGGTAGAGGGCGAGGATCTAAAAAATGTAGCTCCACTAAATCTAAGATACACTTTCCTATAATTACTTCAACAGATTGCTCTAGCACTAATCGATGTCCAGCTTGAGCAGTTTTACCCGGACGTACATGAGCTAAAGCTAGATGTTGATTTAAAATTCGTTCTATGAGTACCTCTACTTTACCGCCACTGGTTTTAACTCCCAAAAGTCGAGCTGGAATTACTTTAGTATCATTAAGTATAAGTAAATCTTTCTCGGATAATAGAGTGGAAAGATTTGAAAATTGCTGATCTATCAACAATCCAGAGTCAGGATCTAAAAACAGCAACCGACTCCCTCCCCGTTGCTTCGGAGGATAATCAGCGATTAGATTTTTAGGTAGATCATAGTAGAAATCACTAAGCTGCATAAGATATAATAATGTTGATGCCGGGGTGGCGAAATTGGTAGACGCGCCAGACTCAAAATCTGGTGGTGGAAACACCGTGCGAGTTCGATTCTCGCCCTCGGCACCACTTATAGTAGCTAGGGTGATTTTTTAGTAATTTTGTAACTTTCTTGCTGATCTTTAATCCATTTATTAATATTCTGCTCTAGAATACCTAGAGGTAGAGCTCCATTGCTAAGTAATGCGTCATGGAAAGCTCGAATATCAAAATGACTACCCAAAATCATAGAAGCCTCCTGTTGTAACGCCTTAATTTTTAGCTCCCCAATTTTATAAGCTAAAGCTTGGCCAGGCCAGGCGATATAGCGATCAATCTCATTCGCAATATCATATTCTGCTTTTGCAGTATTTTCTTTAAAAAAATCGATAGCTTGCTGCCTAGTCCATCCTTTAGAATGGATGCCTGTATCCACTACTAATCGGGCTGCCCGCCACATTTCATAAGTTAATTGGCCAAATTTTGAATAAAGATCTTGATAAAGCCCAAGATCTTCGCCCAAACTTTCTGCATATAATCCCCAGCCTTCTTCAAAAGCCGTAAAACCTGAGAAACGGCGAAAATTTGGTAGATCCGTTAATTCCTGCTGAAGCGCGATCTGTAGATGGTGACCAGGAACAGCCTCATGCAAGGTAAGCACTTCCATTTCATATTTAGGACGCGCTTCAGGTTTATATAAATTAACATAATAGTATCCTGCTCGACTGCCATCAGCAGCGGGAGGCTGGTAATACCCGGTTACTGTATCTGGTGCAGAAGACATGGGAATGGGTTTTATCCCATAAGGCATACGTGGTAGTTTTCTAAAAATTTTGACTAACTCAGGATCAATTCTCTTAGCAATTGCTCGATAGCCCTGTAAAAGTGCTTTGGGATCTTGATAGTAAAATTGAGGATCCGTGCGTAGGAATCTTAGAAATTCATTGAAGTTGCCACCAAATTTAAGCTGATTAATCAACTCTTCCATTTCATTGCGAATTCTATTAACTTCTTTAAGGCCAATCTCATGGATTTCCTTTGGGGTGAGTTCTGTTGTGGTGAATTGGCGAGTTTGGTAAGCATAAAATGATTTTCCATTTGGTAAACTATTTGCCCCTATATTATCTCGACAGTTTGGTAAATATTGCTGATTAAAGAATATTTGGAACTGACGATAAGCAGGAATCACAATATTTGCGATAGTTTGTTCTGCCTCCTTTTTGATCTCGACTTGAGTAGTCGCTTGAATACCTTCAGGTATTTCCCTAAAGACTTGATAAAAAGGACTTTCTTTAGGATCATCAACGATTTGACGCGCAATTTGATCTGGAATCCGCTCCATAATAACTTTAGGTTGAGTACGTCCTTCCTTTATGCCTATCTTCATAAGATCTATTGTGTCTTGGATCACTCGATTAACCTGTTTTAACCGAGTAATCCAATCACGAAAATCCTCTTCTGTCTGTAACCGTAAACGTTCGACTGTTTCATGTAAATTCTGGATCCCGCCTAACTGATCAAGAGGCATTAGAAATGTCCGATATTGGAAACCTTCTATATCAACTTCTAATGGCTGTTTAAAGAGATCATAGTTAAGCTTCTCGTTTTCAGGTAATAACTCTCGGTTGATACTAAGAAGTTGCCTAAGCGCCCTTTTATCCTCTTCATGTCGAGAACGAATGGCTACCAGAGAATTATCGCCCCATTTATCGTTATAGCGGCGATCACCTATAGAAGAAGAGAATACAGGATGTTCTCGCAAATAACGTTCCCATTCATCCTGAAAGAGACGATGTAGCATTGTGACTATTTGAGCAGATGTGTTATGGGCATTATCTGGCGCTTGGCAGCTAATTAGTAAAAAAGTCAAAATTATGGGAAAAGAAGCTTTCATAAAATACATATTTAAAGGTTTCAGAATTAAGCTATACCATAAAGATTAGTGTAGAAGCCGTTATTACAAGCTAATTCATTAGGGCGACCTTCTTCAATAACTTGGCCATTATCAAAAACATAAACCCTTTCGGCTTGCCTTACAGCGCTTAGGCGGTGAGCAATAATAATGGTAGTACGTCCTTTAAGAAATTCCCCTAGAGCTTGATATAATCGGCTTTCTGTTTCTATATCCAAAGCTGAGGTGGCCTCATCTAAAATTACTATCTTAGGATCAGTTACAATCATTCGTGCTATTGCTAAACGCTGCTGCTGACCACCAGAGAGTCTAATCCCTTGATATCCTATTGAAGTATCTAATCTCTGCTTCATTTCTTCCACTGTTTTACGGAGCTGGGCAATCTCTAAGGCTCGCCAAATTTGATTATCAGAAATATCTCGTCCTAATGTAATATTAGCTCGTACTGAATCGTTAAATAGCGCAGGATGCTGTAATACAATGGCTATATTGTTACGTATGATATCAAAACCAATTTCAGTAGCCGGTATATTATCAAAGCAAATATTACCAGACTGAGGGATATGTAATCCTAGTAATATTTGAACCAAAGTAGTTTTACCGCCACCACTAGTTCCAACCAGTGCTATTTTTTCTCCTGCCTTAATACTAAGACTAATATGGCTAAGCACTTGTGGGTTATTGCCATAAGCAAAACATATATTGTTTAAAGATACACTAGTGGTAAGCTTATCTACAAAGGGATTTTTACGATGAGGATAATGAGGTTCTATTTCTAAATCTAGTAACCGATTTAAGCGTGTAAGAGCACCTTTCGCGCTTACAAGTGCATAGCGAATATTAAGCACCTCTTGTGCTGGGCCCATCATAAACCATAGATAACTAAATACAGCAAACATTTGCCCAATGGTTAGATCAGAAAAAACTACCAATAACATTGCGGTAGCTCGAAATACTTCAACTCCACATAAAAATAGTAAAAAAGATAAGCGATTGGTCATCTCACTTTTCCAAGTATAAGTGGTGGAGTGATTTCGTACTTTTTTAGCTAAAATAATAAGCCGCTGAATATAGTGTGATTCCCGATTAGCAGCCCGAATCTGTTGGATAGCATTTAAAGTCTCTGTAAGAGTGCCCTGAAAGATTTCATAAGCCGTATTTTCATTATACTTCCAGTGTTTTACTTTTTTGCTTAAAACCATAGTGAAATAAACTACAATGGGGTTCATTAATAAAATGAATAGTCCAAGTTGCCAATTCACCCAAAGCAAAACGATTGCAACGCCAATAATAGTTAGAGCTGCTATAACGAATTTGCTGATGGTAGTACCTATAAATTGATCCACAGTATCTAAGTCAGTAACAAAATGAGAAGCTATAGCACCACTACCTAAAGTTTCATATTTAGTTATAGATACTTGTCCAAGATGAAGCAGTAAACCTCGGCGTAAGCGATAAGTTATGTCTTTAGCAATATAAGTAAACTGGCGCATTTGCCACACCCCGAGTAATAGAGAACTTAATCGTAGGAGTAGAACTAACACCATTATAGACAATATATAAAGGGTAGGGCCTTGCCATTGTAATGGAAAAACAGTATTAGCTGCTGATACGATTACCCCTGGTTGTTTTAGTAATACCTCATCAACTAACAGTGGCATTAATAAAGGGACAGGGACACTTAATAGAGCAGTAAGTACAGCTATTATTTGAGCCTGTAACAATTTACGACGGTGCTGTAAAACCATTACTAATATCCCTTTCCAGCTATAACTTTTACTATTAAGGGGGGATTGCTGGTTGGGGGTAATTGATTGATAGGAAGGGAGAGATTTCATAGATGAACTGGGATTGAATTAAGGAGTAGTGATTAGTTAGACATGGACAAAATAAAAAGCCCTCCTGATACTTGAACAGGAGGGCCAACAAATAACAAATGCCTGGCAGTGACCTACTTTCACATGGGTATCCCCACACTATCATCGGCGCTGAGTAGTTTCACTTCCAAGTTCGGAATGGGATTGGGTGGGACCTACTCGCTATGGCTACCAAGCAAAAACTGATATAAGAAATATTTCTAAAGCAACTATGCATATCTACCTAACTTGCTTGGGTGTTATATGGTCAAGACTCACGGGCTATTAGTACGGGTTAGCTTCACACATTACTGCGCTTCCACACCCCGCCTATCAACGTTGTCGTCTCCAACGACCCTTTAGGAACCTTATAGGCTCAGGGAGATCTCATCTTGAGGAGGGCTTCCCGCTTAGATGCTTTCAGCGGTTATCCCGTCCGGACATAGCTACCCGGCAATGCCACTGGCGTGACAACCGGAACACCAGAGGTCCGTCCACTCCGGTCCTCTCGTACTAGGAGCAGCCCCTCTCAAATCTCCAACGCCTACGGCAGATAGGGACCGAACTGTCTCACGACGTTCTAAACCCAGCTCGCGTACCACTTTAAATGGCGAACAGCCATACCCTTGGGACCGGCTACAGCCCCAGGATGTGATGAGCCGACATCGAGGTGCCAAACACCGCCGTCGATATGAACTCTTGGGCGGTATCAGCCTGTTATCCCCGGAGTACCTTTTATCCGTTGAGCGATGGCCCTTCCACAAAGAACCACCGGATCACTAAGACCGTCTTTCGACCCTGCTCGACCTGTCCGTCTCGCAGTCAAGCACCCTTTTGCCTTTGCACGCAACACGCGATTTCCGACCGCGCTGAGGGTACCTTCGCGCTCCTCCGTTACCCTTTAGGAGGAGACCGCCCCAGTCAAACTACCCACCATGCACTGTCCCCGACCCGGATAACGGATCTAGGTTAGAATTCCAAATGTACTAGGGTGGTATTTCAAGGTCGGCTCCACCGAAACTGGCGTCCCGGCTTCATCACCTCCCACCTATCCTACACAAGCAGATTCAAAATCCAGTGCAAAGCTATAGTAAAGGTTCACGGGGTCTTTCCGTCTTGCCGCAGGTACACTGCATCTTCACAGCCAATTCAATTTCACTGAGTCTCGGGTGGAGACAGTGTGGCCATCGTTACGCCATTCGTGCAGGTCGGAACTTACCCGACAAGGAATTTCGCTACCTTAGGACCGTTATAGTTACGGCCGCCGTTTACCGGGGCTTCGATCAAGAGCTTCACCTTACGGCTGACCCCATCAATTAACCTTCCGGCACCGGGCAGGCGTCACACCCTATACTTCCTCTTACGAGTTTGCAGAGTGCTGTGTTTTTAATAAACAGTCGCAGCCACCTGGTCACTGCAACCTCTATCGGCTCCAAGCGCAAGGCTCTTCACCTACCAGAGGCACACCTTCTCCCGAAGTTACGGTGCCAATTTGCTGAGTTCCTTCACCCGAGTTCTCTCAAGCGCCTTAGGATTCTCACCCTACCCACCTGTGTCGGTTTAGAGTACGGTCTCACATAACCTGATGCTTAGAGGTTTTTCTTGGAAGCTGGGCATCAACTACTTCACCCTCTAAAAGAGGGCTCGTCATCACGTCTCAGAATAGGTGCTCCCGGATTTACCTAAGAGCACTTCCTACTTGCTTAAACCAGGACTTCCAACACCCGGCTAGCCTAGCCTTCTCCGTCACCCCATCGCAGTTATGTCAGGTACCGGAATATTAACCGGTTTCCCATCGACTACGCCTCTCGGCCTCGCCTTAGGAGCCGACTCACCCTGCGTCGATTAACGTTGCGCAGGAACCCTTGGGTTTTCGGCGA